>NZ_CP125380.1:5337500-5657500 GCF_034009455.1 Pseudomonas sp. P5_109 | reverse complement strand
CGTCGGCGTATTCGAGCTTGCCGATGCGCTTGCCGGACGCCCCGGTGAACGCGCCGCTCTCGTGCCCGAACAGCTCGGCCTCGAACAGTTGTTCGGGGATGGCCGCGCAGTTGAGCGCGACAAACGGCTTGTCGGCCCGCGGCCCGAAGTCGTGCAGGCAACGCGCGACCAGCTCCTTGCCGCTACCGGTTTCCCCGCGAATCAGTACGTTGACCGGCAGGGTTGCCAGGTCCAGCACCTGCCGGCGCAGAGTCTGTAAACCCCGGGACACGCCGAGCAGCGTGGCATCCAGCTTGGCGCGGTTGTCCGCCTGCTCGTGCAAGGCGCGGTTTTCCAGCACCAGCCGGCGCTTGTCGAGGGCGCGGCGCAGGCTGCCGAGCAGGGTTTCCGGGCTGAAGGGTTTTTCCAGGAAGTCGTAGGCGCCGTCGCGCATGGCCTCGACGGCCATCGGTACATCGCCGTGGCCGGTCAACAGGATCACTGGCAAATCGGCATCCCGGCGTTGTACTTCGGCCAGCAGTTCCAGGCCGGTCATGCCGGGCATGCGCACGTCGCTGAGAATCACCCCGGCAAAGTGCCTGGGCAACTGCGCCAGGCACTCATCGGCGCGGCTGAACAACTGCACCTCGAAACCCGACAGGCTCAACCATTGCTCGACGGCACTGCGAATGCTGCTTTCGTCATCGACCACGATCACTGAGTTCAGCATGGTGCATGCACCTCCAGGTCGATGGGCAGGGTCATGGTAAACACGGCACCTTTGTCATGATTGTCGGCGCTCAGGCGCCCGCCAGACTCGTGAACGATGGCAAACGATACGGCCAGACCGATCCCCAGGCCATCGCCCACCGGTTTGGTGGTGAAGAATGGGTCGAACACCTTGGGCAGGTTCTCTTCGGCGATACCGCCACCGTTGTCGATCACGCTCAGGCGCCACAATTGTTCGTCGGCTTCGAGGCGGATTTCCAGGCGTTTGCAGGGTTTGTCCTGCATCGCGTCGAGGGCGTTGCGCAGCAGGTTGATCAGCACCTGCTCCAGGCGAATCGCATCGCCGCGCACCCAGGCCGGTCGGGTCAGGTGCAACACCGTGCTGACCTGTTCGTCGCGCAACCTTGTGTCGAGAAGTTGCAGCGACTGGTCCACCACCGCCGCCAGGTCCAGGCGCTCGCGCAAACCGCTGGGGCTTTTGCGGGCGAAGGTTTTCAGGTGGCCAGTGAGGGCGGCCATGCGCGTGAGCATTTCGTCCACCGGTTTGAGCGCCTTGTAGGCGTCGTCGACACGGCCGTGGTCGAGCAGAAGCCTCAGAGTAGCAAGCTGCATGCGCTGGGCGGTGAGCGGCTGGTTGATTTCATGCGCGAGGGCGGCGGACATCTGCCCCAGCGCCGCGAGCTTGGCCGATTGCACCAGGCCTTCCTGGGCGGTGCGCAGGTCGCGGGTGCGCTCCTCTACAAGCTGTTCGAGTTCTTCACGACTGCGCTGGCGCAGTTTGGCCAGGCGCCAGCGCTGGTTGAGAAACAGCAGCAGGAACACCAGGGTCAACCACAACCCGGCCGCGGCAAGCGCGGCGTTGCGGCTCTCTTCGAAGGCGACTTGCGGGCGACGCAGCAGGTGCAGGGTCCAGCCTTCAGTCGTCAGCGGCAGGGATTCCCACAGGTAATCCGCCTTGCCGTCCGGGCCATCGACCCGGGCCAGGTCGCTGTTGTCGTCGAAGCGCCGCAGCGATTGAAACCCGAGCGGCGTCAGCGGCTGCTTGTCGTACTGGCGGGTGGTCTTGAGTTCGGCGTGATCGCTGTCGCTCAGCGGTTTGAGCAGGCGATAGCGCCAGCCCGGCTGGTTGGCGATAAAAATGATCCCCCGCGCATCGCTGACCAACAGCGTGTCGCTGCCCTGACGCCACTCGCGTTCCAGTTCGGGAAACTCCAGCTTCACCACCATGGCGCCGAGGAACTGGCCGTCGTCATCGGTGACCGCGCTGGAGAGGAAGTAGCCAGGAATCCCGCTGGTCACGCCCACCGCGTAAAAACGCCCGGTGCCCTGGGTGCGGGTCTGGTTGAAATAAGGGCGGAAACCGTAGTTGTGGCCGACATAACTGCTGGGCAATCGCCAGTTGCTCGCCGCCACGGCGAGGCCGGTGCGGTCGAGCAGTTCCAGGGTCGAGGACTCGGCCGCGCCGTTGATCTTTTCCAGTTTGCGGTTCAGCGCATCCTGCTGCTCGGGACTCACCGCGCCCTTGAGCGCCGAGCGCAACTCCGGGTCCAGCGCCAGCACGGCGGGCAGGGCGCGGTAACGTTCGATCAGGGTATGCAGGGACGTGGCGTACAGCGCCAGTTGTTGATTGGCACGGGCCGCGTCTTCGACCATGGATTGGCGCACGGCGTGGCGCATGGCCAGGGTGGCGGCGATGGCGGCGCCGGCGATGATCAACAGAATATACAGCGACAAACGCACGTTACGGGAAATCGGCAGCATGCTGGCACAAACAGGTAGAAAGTCGGGCGGGCACGATAGCATGGCGCACCCGCTTGAAGAGACAAGGGTTGCAGGAGATCCGCCGCCCCGCATCAGCCAAGGTTGTGTTTGACAACCTCGGCCATCCCATTGCTCAACGACTTGTCAGGCGTTCAATGGATTGTCCAGTTCGTCTGCCGTTTTGCGTGCGGCGGATCAAACAAGTCGTTCTCATCAAAGGCAATGTTGTACCAGGTGCGATAGCGTTGTTCGCGGCGCAACGGTTTCTCTTGCGGTGGATGGCCCTGCAACATTTTTTTCGCCAGAACGGTGTGTGTCGGGCGGCCGGCGGCGTCGTAGAACTGTTGGTCGTGGTAGCCCGATTCGCGAATCGAAGCGTCGTTGATGTAGCGATAGGCGCTGGCAAAGTAAGGGCGATAGATCCGCACTTTCTCACCTTTGTTGTTGTATTCGACCCGTTCGCTGACTCGCCAGCGCCGCTCTGCCTGTGCTTCCTTGGGGCGGCCGTAGTTGTCGAGTGTCAGTTCGCCATTTTCGTGCACCCACCAGGCCAGTCCGGGTTCGACTTCTTGCTTGGTTTGCAGGGAACGGCCGAAACCGTCCCAGCAGGCGATGGCCGCGCGGATTTGCAGCTCCGGATCGCCGGGATAACGGTCGGCCTGCAAGGTGACGACATGTACGGGTTCGCGATGAGCATTCTCGATGTAGCGCTGCAGCCGCTGCTCGTCCGCTGAAGGATTTTGCAAGCCCTCGAGATGCACGCGAGCCCGGCTACAGATATGGCCGTCGGGCAATACAAAACCTTCGTTGCGAGCCCAGCGCAGCCATTGCGTGGGATCGATCGCGGGGACTTTGCCCATCCAGCTGAAGGGCGCAGAGAATGTGGCAGTGGCGTAGTTGCCGATGGCTTTGTGCTTGTCGGCGATAGCGCCCGCTGGCGTGCGGTCTTCCGGTGGCTGGTAGCCGCTGAGCGGGTAGAAACCGACCTCGACACCCAGTTCCGTGCCGTGGAAGCTGGTCACCAGCACTTCGCCGAACGCGTTGTAGCGAGCCTCCTGGGTGTTTTGATTGGGGTCGATGATGCCTGCGGGCAGGAACGATCGGTAGTCGACATCGAGAATCCGTGTCGTGCAGCCATCCGGCAGGGTGACGGCGGTGCTCAGGCACCAGTGTTTGTCATAGGCGACCGTGGTGATGCCATGGCTCTTGGTCTGCTGGAACTTCTCGACGTTATAAAAACTGTCCAGGCCATGGTACGTGGGGAAGCTTTTGCGCACGGACCACAGAAAGCTCTTGGCATTGGTCGGGTCCTTGGGTTCACCTGCAGGAGCGTCTGGCAAGAACCGATCAATGATGTGATAGCCGACTTCTGGGGATTCGAGTTTCTCCTTGAGGTTGAACGGCATGTTGCCGTCCGCGTCCTTGAGTTTGTCGTAGGCGCTCAGGGCGGTGGCATCCAGTTCGGCGGTTTCCGTGTAGTCGGGCAGGGCGCTGAAGACCAGTTTATCCGGGTCCAGTAACTGGCCTGAGGCCGGATCCTGATAGCGTTGCAGCGACAAACGGGTCAGCACCGCCCGGGTTGCCCAGGCTCCGCCGTCGACGGCCCGCTCGAGGAAGTTTTCGTGGTGGATGTCGACAGGCTTGAGTTCGTCCTTATCCAGCACCAGCGCATTGCCGCGCTGACGATAGGGGATGCCCAGACGCCAACCGTCAGGATTTTCCAGATGGCGGTACTCGGCCTTGGCTTCGGTCAGGTACCAGCACTGTTGTGCTTCGTCATGGGCGTCCAGCCACCATCTGTTCTCGTAGTCTTCATCGCTTTCGTCGCCAGGCGTTTCGACGGCGAAGGGCGGACTGTCCTTGTCGGTCTTGCGCCGGGCGTAGTGCACGACAAAACCGTGGGTGAGGCTGCCGAACTTGTCCCACTGCAGGTTGAGTGTGTGCTGGACCAATGGGTCGTCGGCCACCTGCGGCTCGTATTGGTAAGCGATGCTTTCCAGCGCCAGTGATTGCAGCACGGCATAGGGATGATGTTTGCCCTTGGGGCGCAACTGGCGAATGAGCGCGCGGTTTTCCTGCACGGAGTAGGGCACGGCCGTTTCGGGATCGTCGTCGGCGGCAAACACCTCCGCGCGCAGCACCGAGCCGCTGAGGGTACGAGCTATTTCGCGGGCGAGGTCTTCGTCGGGATCAATCACACGACCCGCTGCGTCGTTGAGGTGATACTCGTGCACAAGCGTCGGGCGCAGTGGCACTGCCTTTGCGTCGCCGGCGTAGTAACCGTCGTCGCGCATGTCGATGGCGCGGCCGGTGTGAAACCAGGTTTTGCTCAGGATCGGCGCGGTGAAACCCAGGCTTGAGCGTTCAGCCGCCGAAGCTTCGGTATCGGTCTGCAGCAGCAGGCCGAACCCCCTGAACTCGCGCTCGTAACTGTCGTAAAAACCCTGGCGATAGGTGAAGCACTGGGTCAGCCGGTTATCGGTGATTTCATCCAGCTGAGTCTGCCGGCTGACCAGGTGCATGGCGAACGGCAGGTGTGAAACAGGCGCTTTGCCGGCCGCGATCAGCTCGGCTTTTTCGTCCAGCCATTCCTGGGCCGAACTGCGATAACTCACGCCTGTCACGGCGCCCATGTTGTTGTGGCTGGCATTGACCAGATACGGTTTGGCGTTGACGAAGTCATAGCGCCAATGCTGGGGCTTCATGTGAGGCACGGTGAGGATCAGACTGGAACAACCCAGCCCTTGCACGTCAGCGATGCTCACTTGGCAGAAGCGGTCGTAACGCACTCCTTGCGGCCATGGCATTTTCACATAGTCATTTTCGAAGCCTTTGCCGCCATGATTCATGTATACCCGGAAACCGTCGGACTCCAGGTAGATCAGGTCTACCGCGCCCGAGCCGTCCAGGTCCGCCAGCCGCACCCGCGACGAATCGAACTCTGCATACTTGAAATCCAGCTGGCAAAGGATGAAACCCTTGCCGAATTTTCCATGCCCCAGATTCGGCCAGACTTTGACTTCGTTGTGGCGGATGCGGATCAAGTGTTGTGTCGCGCTGCCCAGCGGATCGCTGAAAGCCACCAGTTCGGTCTGGGTGCTGCTCAACAAGGGGAGCGAGTCGTCGTCATGAGGCACGTTGGTCCCATGGCTGAACCCGACGGCGCGACGGCTTGAATACAGGCGCACGCTACGCGGGCCGATCAAGGCCAGGTCGGTCAGGCCGTCACCCACCAGGTCCGCCAATTGCGCCATGGGATGAAAAAACTCATTGGGACACGCCAGGTAGGCCACGAAGTTCGACCAGCTTCGGTCAGGATTCAGGGTGAAAAAGCCGGACAGGCCGGGGCGGGCGATTACCCAGTCGAGCTTGCCGTCGCCAGTCAGGTCGCTGAGGGACTGGCGAATGGGCTTGCTGCTATCGGCCACGGGAATACCGGGCAATAACTCCCAGTCGCCATAACTCACGTCGTTGCCACCACTGTCGGCGCGCAGCGGTTCTCGGTAGTACCAGGCCTTGTCGCTGCTGAACAGCACGCCGGGCATGCCCTCGCCATACAAGTCCACCAGTTGATAGCGCTGACCGTCATTGAGCCCCGGCATCTCGGGGAACTCGCTGTAACCTTCGCGCGTGGGGTCAAGTTCAAACGGGTTGTAGAAAAACTCCATGGGCGGGCGACTTTCCATCTGCCCCTGGTTGTCATAGGCCTGGATGTGCGCGGCGGTCAGGTGGTTGTAACCCAGCGTGCTCGGGCGATGTTCGAGCAGCAGGCGCTGGACCAGCACCGGGTCGTTACCCAGTTCTTCGGTGAACTGGTGAAACATCAGGACCTGACGGCACAGGCGCCGGGAACCCAGTTCGAACCCGTAGGCGTAGTTCCAGAAGGGGTCCTTGCGCGGTGCGCCCCACTCGCCGCGTTCTATGCCGGGCAAGTCGTAAACCGGCACTTGCGTCAGGTCGGCACTGCGTTCGCCGTAGTCAAACAGCAGGTGGAAATGCCAGGTCGCGTCTTTCCAGCCATCGGCTTTCCATGCATACAGGTTGGCGTTGGCCTGGGCATTACCGTACAGAACCCGACGCAGGTAACGCTGGCTGCGGAAGTCGCGGAACTGCGGGGCGGTCGGCGCTTCGACTTCCGCCTGGTACAGGTACACCACATGTTCACCGCGCAGGTTCAGGCTTTCATCGATCAGCCAAACACCGACGTGGGACTTTTCGATCGGATCGGCCCGGCGTGACGCTTCGGTTTTGCCGTAGCAGTGCAAGCTGCCGTCCGCACCATGGATCAGCCAGAAGCCCGCTGGATTGTCGGCATCACCCTCTTTGGTCCAGTGCTCGATCAAATCGAAAGCGCCTTCGACCCGCGGCCAGTAGCGCACGACCTGGTGAGCACCTAACTGAACGCCGTTGTATTCGGATACCAATTTTGAAATGACTTTGCCATCGTCATTCTTCTCGGGCATCCACACATCACCACCGGGGCCGACCACCTGATCGTTGCCGTCATACTTCGGCACACCCTTGACGGTGCGCAGGGTGATGGCATTGGTGGTCAGGTGCCAGCCGATGCCGAACGGACTGTTGCCGACGTCGCTGCTGTAACCCAGGCTCAGGGGCGGAACCAGGCCACGATTGGGTGCCTTGCTGATTGGCAGCGGCAGTTCCTGTGATGCGGTTCCTTTGCTACCGACACCACCCGAGCCCTTGCCGATGCTCTGGATGGCACCTCCGCCCTTGGGGAGGGCGGGGGCGTTGATTTCAATGGTGCCTTGCTGTTCAGTTGCCATGGAAGTGTCCGCCGTGACAGAGAGTGCATCGAGTGCATTCAAGCTATCAGCGACACTGATGGCTGTAACCTGTCAGATCTGACAGGTCAGCCCGGTGTTTTCAGATCAAATGATGCGCAGGTTCGAGCCTTCGATCACTTTTTATCAGGCGTAAAAAAACCGGTCTGCCGTTGCTGGCAGACCGGTTCTCATGGAGCCCTGTCAGCGTTTACTGCACTTCCACCGCCAAACTTTCACTGATCTTCTTCTGCCAGATGGCAGGACCAGTGATGTGTACCGACTCGCCCTTGCTGTCGACTGCAACGGTGACCGGCATGTCCTTGACTTCGAACTCGTAGATCGCTTCCATGCCCAGTTCGGCAAACGCCAGCACCTTGGACTTCTTGATCGCCTGGGCGACCAGGTAAGCGGCGCCGCCGACGGCCATCAGGTACACGGCCTTGTTGTCCTTGATCGCTTCGATCGCGGTCGGGCCGCGCTCGGATTTGCCGATCATGCCCAGCAAGCCGGTCTGCTCGAGGATCTGGCGGGTGAACTTGTCCATCCGCGTCGCGGTGGTAGGACCGGCCGGGCCAACCACTTCGTCACCGACCGGATCAACCGGGCCGACGTAGTAGATGAAGCGACCCTTGAGGTCTACCGGCAGGGTTTCGCCCTTGTTCAGCATCTCGACCATGCGCTTGTGCGCGGCGTCGCGACCGGTGAGCATCTTGCCGTTGAGCAGGACGGTTTCGCCCGGCTTCCAGCTTTGCACGTCTTCCGGGGTCAGGGTGTCGAGGTTGACGCGGCGGGCCGACGGACCGGCTTCCCAGACGATTTCCGGGTAGGCGTCCAGCGGTGGCGCTTCCAGCGAAGCCGGGCCGGAGCCGTCGAGCACGAAGTGTGCGTGACGGGTGGCGGCGCAGTTCGGGATCATGCACACCGGCAGCGAGGCTGCGTGGGTCGGGTAGTCCATGATTTTTACGTCGAGCACGGTGGTCAGGCCACCGAGGCCCTGGGCACCGATGCCCAGCTGGTTGACCTTCTCGAACAGCTCCAGGCGCATTTCTTCAATGCGGTTCTGCGGGCCACGGGCCTTGAGCTCGTGAATGTCGATGGATTCCATCAACACTTCCTTGGCCATAACGGCGGCTTTCTCGGCGGTGCCGCCGATGCCGATGCCGAGCATGCCCGGTGGGCACCAGCCGGCGCCCATGGTCGGAACGGTCTTCAGAACCCAGTCGACGATCGAGTCGGACGGGTTGAGCATGGCCATCTTCGACTTGTTCTCGGAACCGCCGCCCTTGGCCGCCACGTCCACTTCCACGGTGTTACCCGGAACGATGGAGTAGTGGATAACGGCCGGGGTGTTGTCCTTGGTGTTCTTGCGAGCGCCCGCCGGGTCGGCGAGGATCGAAGCACGCAGGACGTTTTCCGGCAGGTTGTAGGCGCGACGCACGCCTTCGTTGATCATGTCGTCCAGGCCCATGGTGGCGCCATCCCAGCGCACGTCCATACCCACGCGGACAAACACGGTGACGATACCGGTGTCCTGGCAGATCGGCCGGTGGCCGGTGGCGCACATGCGCGAGTTGATCAGGATCTGTGCCATCGAGTCACGGGCCGCTGGCGATTCTTCGCGCAGGTAGGCTTCGTGCATTGCCTGGATGAAATCCACGGGGTGGTAATAGGAAATGAACTGCAGGGCGTCGGCAACGCTCTGAATCAGGTCGTCTTGCTTGATCACGGTCATGAGTCGCGCTCCTCTAAAAGACGGGAACATTCAATAAGGTGCTTGCAGCTTGGGTGCATCGGTCGGTTGCAAGCACCTTTCAAGGCACGCCGGGCAAGCTGGCGCGACGCTAAAAAGGCGCGGCAGTATACCGCGCATCAAAGGCAGGCACACGCGCCGGTAGTCAATCGTTGGTCGCATAGGAGCAGCTATTGGCGGCAAGTTTGAAGCGGCAAGAGGCGTGCGTGGCTTTTGTGGCGAGGGGGCTTGCCCCCGTTCGGTTGCGAAGCAACCGCAAAACCGGTGAAAACGATCCACCTGATTCAATGAGTTGTCTGTTGCCGGGACTGCTTCGCAGTCCAACGGGGCGATGCGGCGGTCCGACAAGCCCCCTCGCCACAGGTTCGTGCAAGGCTCAGTCCGTCCATCCCGAAAATTGAATGGTCATTTATAGGCCACGCCACTAAAGTGACATACGGTCTGTAGAGTAGGACGCTCTGTCAGTCTCTTTCATTTGGTGAGTCAACGATTGACCCATAACGCCATCCAGCGCCTGTTGCTCAAACGTTTCGCCCTCGCGGCCGGCACCTATGCCCTGGCACTGCTGTTGTTGTGGCTGGCTTTTTTTACCGGTCACTACGACGCGCCGCTGTCCAGTGTCGCCACCGGCAGCGCACTGGTCGTAACCAGCCAGGTCATCCTGTTTGCCGTGTTCTACAGCGGCTGCAACCTGCGTTTCGCAGATCCCAGCCTGACCGAGGCGCAAGTGTTGCTGGGGCTGGGCTGGCAAACCTGGCTGATCGCCCATCTGGACGAAGCCCGAGGCGCGTTCCTGGTGTTTTACGTGCTGATCCTGCTGTTCGGCCTGTTCCATCTGTCACGCCGGTCCTTTGTGCGTTGCGCACTGCTGGTGTTTTTCAGCTTCAGCGCGATCACGCTGTGGGAGGGCTATCACTTCCAGTTACCCGACCCGGCCATGGCGGTGTTGCAGGTTTGTGTGCTGTTCATCGTGCTGGTGTGGCTGGTGTTGTATGCACGTTACGTCCAGGCCTCGCGGCAGCGTATGCGCCAGCGGCGTTTTGCCTTGCAGGCGCACCAGGACACGTTGCGCGGGATGATGCGCCAGCTAGAAGACCTGGTGGCCACCGACGAGCTCACCGGTCTGTTCAATCGCCGGCACTTCCTGCGCCTGGCGTCGCGCGAATTGCACGCCATGGACGCCGATGTCGTGCACGGCCTGGCGCTGATCGACCTCGACCATTTCAAACGCATCAACGACCTGCATGGGCATGCCGCTGGCGATCAGGTGCTGCAAGCCTTTTCCGGCGTCGCGACCGCGTGCCTGCGTGACGGTGACGTTCTGGCCCGTTACGGCGGTGAAGAGTTCGTGGTGCTGCTGCCCGATTGCGATGCCGACAGTCTGACCTCGTGCTGCGAACGGCTGCGCATCGCGTTCACCGATGTCGAGTTGATCGGTCTGAATGTGCGCAACCTCAGCCTGTCCGCCGGCATGACCCTGCTGGAACTGGGCGATGACCTCGATGACGCACTGCAACGGGCCGATCAGGCGCTCTATCGCGCCAAGCGTGACGGCCGCAACCGATGCGCGGCAGCGTGGGAGAACGTCGATGCCTGAACTGCGGGTCGGCGAGCGCCACTGGTCGGTGGCGGCGGGCAGCAACCTGCTCGACGCGTTGAATCAGAACGGCGTGCCAGTGCCTTACAGTTGCCGCGCCGGCAGTTGCCATGCGTGCCTGGTGCAGTGTGTACGGGGGCTGCCGAGCGACAGCCGCCCCGATGCCCTGAGTGCTCAGCAGCGTGAACAGGGCTGGCGGCTGGCGTGTCAGTGCCAGGTGATTGAGGACTTGCAGGTGCATGCCTTCGACCCGCAAACCGATGGCCGACCGGCCGAAGTGGCTGCCGTCGATTGGTTGAGCGCCACGGTCCTGCGTCTACGCGTAATCCCCCAGCGACCGTTGCGCTACAGCGCCGGCCAGCACCTGGTGTTGTGGGCGGGCAGCGTGGCGCGGCCATATTCCCTCGCGAGCCTGCCGCAGGAAGACCGATTCCTGGAGTTTCATCTCGATTGCCGCAAGCCCGGGGAATTCAGCGATTCCGCCAGGCAACTGCGCATCGGCGATGCGATCCGTCTCGGTGAGCTGCGCGGCGGCGCCTTGCATTACGACCCGGACTGGCACGCCCGGCCGTTGTGGTTGATGGCCGCCGGTACCGGGTTGGGGCCATTGTTTGGCGTATTGCGCGAAGCGTTGCGGCAGGATCACCAGGGCGCCATCCGCGTCATTCACCTGGCCCATGATGCGGATGAGCATTACCTGGCCAAACCGCTGCAAGCCATGGCCGCCAGCCGTCCGAACCTGAGTGTCGAACTGTGGACCCCGGCCGAGTTGCCAGCGGCTTTGGCGCAACTGCGCCTTGTTTCGCGGCAAACCCTGGCCTTACTCTGCGGAGCCCCCGACAGTGTCGACGCCTTTGCCCGGCGCCTGTACCTGGCGGGATTGCCGCGCAATCAACTGCTGGCCGATGTGTTCCTGCCCCGTGGTTGAGCGCTGAAACCGCTGTTGTGGCGAGCGAGCTTGCTCGCGCTTGAGTGCGCAGCGCTCACAGGTTTTTAGGGCCGCTGCGCAGCCCGGCGCGAGCAAGCTCGCTCGCCACAATGAAATTTTCTGACCTCGCACCGCCGAGACCTGCCATGACCGATGCCATCCAAGTTGAACGCGAACGCGGCCTGTTGACCCTGCGCCTGAATCGCCCGGACAAGAAAAACGCCCTGACCCGCGCCATGTACAGCCATCTGGCCGAGGCGTTGAAACAGGCTGACGCCGACCCCGAGATCAACGCCGTGCTGATCAGCGGTTCCGCCGAATGCTTCACCGCCGGCAACGACATCGCCGATTTCGTCCAGCAACCGCCGACCGGCCTCGACAGCCCGGTGTTCCACTTCATGCTCAATCTGCTCGAATGCCGCAAACCGGTGATCGCCGCCGTGGCTGGCGCGGCGGTGGGCATTGGTACGACGATGCTGCTGCATTGCGATCTGGTCTATGTCAGCCGCGATGCACGGTTGCGCATGCCGTTCGTCAACCTTGGCCTGTGTCCTGAGTTCGGTTCCAGCCTGATCCTGCCGCGCTTGCTCGGGCAGGCGAAAGCGGCGGAGTTGCTGCTGCTCGGTGAGGGTTTCAATGGTGAACAGGCTGCGGCGTGGGGCATCGCGTCCGAAGCCTTGGGCAGTGGCGAAGAGGCCTTGGCCAAGGCTCGGGAGATGGCGTTGCGCTTTGAGTCGCTGCCGCCGGAAGCGGTGCGCATCAGCAAGCAATTGATGAAGGCGCCGGACCGGGAGCTGTTACGCAAGGTGATTGAAGAGGAGGGGGCGTTGTTTACCCAGCGGCTGAGATCGCCGGAGGCGTTGGCGGCGTTGACCGGGTTTATCAAACGGCATTGAATTTGTGGTGACAGGGGCGGCCCCTTCGCGAGCAAGCCCGCTCCCACATTGACCGGGGTTGTTCACAAATCATGTGATCAACACAAAACCCTGTGGGAGCGGGCTTACATCGCGAAGAAACCGGATCAGCCAATACACCTTCCGGATCAGAAAGCAAAAAGCCCCGCCATTCACATGGCGGGGCTTTTGTTTTTCAGCAAGCGGTCACTCAGACCATCGGATCGCCAACGTGCAGGATCTTCATGCCGTTGGTGCCGCCGGTGGTGTGGTAGCTGTCGCCCTTGGTCAGGATGACCCAGTCGCCTTTCTGTACGACGCCGCGCTTGACCAGCTCGTCGATCGCCTTCTGGCTGACTTCGTTCGGCGCCAGCGAAGCCGGGTCGAACGGGATGGTGTACACGCCACGGAACATTGCCGCGCGAGCCTGGGCTTCGCGGTGCGGGGTGAACGCGTAGATCGGCACCGAGGAGCGGATGCGCGACATGATCAGCGGGGTGTAGCCACTTTCGGTCAGGGCGATGATCGCCTTCACGCCCGGGAAGTGGTTGGCGGTGTACATGGTCGCCAGGGCGATGCTTTCGTCGCAGCGCTCGAACTCTTTGCCGATGCGGTGGCTGGAGGTCTTGCTGGTCGGGTGCTTTTCGGCGCCGACGCAGATACGCGCCATGGCCTGAACGGCTTCCAGCGGATACAGGCCAGCGGCACTTTCGGCCGAGAGCATCACGGCGTCGGTGTAGTCGAGCACGGCGTTGGCTACGTCGGACACTTCGGCGCGGGTTGGCATCGGGTTCTGGATCATCGACTCCATCATCTGGGTCGCGACGATCACTGCCTTGTTGTGGCGGCGTGCGTGCAGAATGATTTTCTTCTGGATGCCCACCAGCTCGGCGTCGCCGATTTCCACACCGAGGTCACCACGGGCAACCATCACCGCGTCGGACGCCTTGATCAGGCCGTCGAGGGTTTCGTCGTCGGCCACGGCTTCGGCGCGTTCGATCTTCGCCACCAGCCAGGCGGTGCCGCCGGCTTCGTCGCGCAGTTGGCGGGCGTATTCCATGTCGGCGGCGTCACGCGGGAAGGAGACTGCGAGGTAGTCGACTTCCATTTCCGCGGCGAGCTTGATGTCGGCCTTGTCTTTTTCAGTCAGGGCCGGAGCGGTCAGGCCGCCACCGCGACGGTTGATGCCTTTGTGGTCGGACAGCGGGCCGCCGATGGTCACGGTGCAGTGCAGTTCGGTGGCCGTGGCGGTATCGACGCGCATCACCACGCGACCGTCGTCGAGCAGCAGCTCGTCGCCTACGCCGCAGTCCTTGACCAGATCCGGGTAGTCGATGCCGACCACTTGCTGGTTGCCTTCGGTCAGAGGATGGCTGGTGGAGAAGGTGAATTGATCACCGATCTTCAGCTCGATCTTCTTGTTGGCGAATTTGGCGATACGGATTTTCGGGCCTTGCAGGTCACCCAGCAGGGCGACGAAGCGGCCATGCTTGGCAGCCAGGTCACGCACCAGCTTCGCGCGAGCCTTGTGCTCGTCGGGGGTGCCGTGGGAGAAGTTCAGGCGGGCGACGTCCAGGCCAGCCAGAATCAGCTGTTCGAGAACTTCCGGCGAGTTACTGGCCGGGCCAAGGGTGGCGACGATTTTGGTACGACGGACGGACATGCAAAGACTCCTGAGTTCAAGCGCTGAGTGAGGCTACTATGCTCCGAAGGTGTAGTCATTGTTCGTATGCACTACTTTTCGTGAAGAGCTTGGTTTTTTCGAAGAACCTGGTTATTGCCTTCTTTATTGATCCTGGCAACTTTGTATCTGGCACCTGAAGATTTTCGCCCACGGGTCGATACAGCGTTCAAGACAGGAGATCCCCATGCGATTCGTACTCATTGCTGCCCTTGCCGTCGGCGCCCTCAGTGCCACGGGCTGCACCCGTTGGGCAATGAACCATCACTTGAACAATGCCTACAGCGCCTATGACCGGGGCAATTGCGAGCAGGTGATGCTCGAACTGTCCAAGGTCGAGCGCGACAGCCGCGCGCGGCCTTACGTGTGGCCGGAAGTGTCGATGATGCGCGGCCAGTGCCTGGAGCGGCAGAAGATGTTTATCGACGCGGCCCAGACCTATCAGTTCATTATCGCTGCCTATCCGCAAAGCGAATACGCCTACCGCGCCCGTGCCCGCCTGGAAACCTTGCAGAGCCTGGGCCACTACCCATTGCGCAGTGCCGCGACGGTAAAGCCGACGCAGTTCTGATGGCAGTTGCCATGCAATCGCTGGCTCCCAGGCGGTGGTGAGCTATAGTCCAAGGAACCGGTTTTAGAGCCTTGCCTCTGAGCCGGGGCAACACCTGTGACCGGCATAAGCAGGACTCAGCGCTGTATGGACTGGCGCACCGGGAGCGGGGAGAGCGGGCCAAGACTCATGCACACCCGTTCCGAAGCAGTAGTGCGGCTCTGCTTAAGAGCCTTGCATGGCGAAATTGCACATGTTCACCGACCGCCGAATCGAGCGGCATCAACTGCCGTATTTCCTCAAAGTGTTCAACGGAATCACCGGCAAACCCATTGGCTATCTGGGCAATGTCTCCGAAGACGGACTGATGCTAATCAGCCACCTGCCGATGATGATCGGCGCGGACTTCAACCTGCGCCTGAAAATTCCCGCCAGCGAAGGTGGCCAGCGGATCATCGATCTGCAGGCCTGTTGCCTGTGGTGCCACGAAGACGCAACCCCCCGACATTACGACGCCGGGTTCAGCCTGCAACGGGCGCCACCGGAATATGGGCAACTGGTGCAGGCGCTGAAGCAGTATTTCAGTTTTCTGCCGCTGCCGGCTTCGGCCTGAGATCAATGGGCGTTCGGCTGTAAGTGACTGCCCAGGCTCAAAGTCCGGTTCTTTTCCAGCCCAGGTACCGAGTCACCAGCTCTGCCCCCAACTCGCCGGGCCGTGCATCCATCACCAACACGCCATGAGCGCTCAAGCGCTCATGGAGTTCTGCGCGTGCATTCAGGTAGTCCACGGTCCCGCAATAGGCCAGCGCTTCGGGCAAAGTCTGCACGGGTGACTGGCGCAGGGTGTCGAGCACGTCTTCGCGCAGGCTCGCGACCAGTACCTGATGTTGCTGACTCAGGCGCTTGACCGCCGGGAGCAACTCATCGTCGTCTTCTTCGCGCAGGTTGGTCACCAGCACCACCAGTGCCCGGCGTTTTTGCCGTGCCAGCAGTTGCGTGGCCGCGGCTTGATAGTCGGCGCTGCGTTGGCTGCTGTTCAAGTCATAGACGCTGTTGAGCAGGGTGTTGAGATGGCTGGTGCCCTTGACCGGCGCGAGGTGGCGCGGTTGTTCGCTGGCGAATGTACTCAGGCCCACCGCGTCGCCCTGGCGTAGCGCGACATAGCTGAGCAACAGACAGGCGTTGAGGGCATGGTCGAAGTGCGACAGCTCATCATCCTGGCTGCGCATGTGCCGGCCGCAGTCGAGCATGAAAATGATCTGCTGATCGCGTTCGTCCTGATACTCCCGGGCAATCGGCGTGCGCTGGCGCGCTGTGGCTTTCCAGTCGATCTGCCGCAGGCTGTCGCCCTCGCGAAACTCGCGCAGTTGGTGAAATTCCAGGCCCAGGCCGCGCCGCTGTTTCTGGCGGACGCCAAGCTGGCTGAGCCAGTTATCCACCGCCAGTAATTGCCCCTCATAGAGACGGGCGAAGTCGGGGTAGACGCGGGTGGCGTCCGGTAGTTCGAGCAAGCGTCTGTCCGACCAGAGCCCCAAGGGACTTGGCAGGTCGATTTCGCAGTGTTCGAAGTTGAAGTGACCACGCTGGAGCGGACGCAGGCGATAACCGGCCTGGCTGTGCCGGCCGGGTTGCAGCTCGACCGTCAGGGGCAGGTGTTCGAAGCTCAGGCCCGTTGGCACGTGGTCGAAAACCTCTACGTTAAACGGTTGGGTAAAGTCGTGTTCCAGGTTCAGTTGCACCTCGCTCCATCGACCCAGTGCCAGGCTGCCGGGCAACTGGCGTTTCAGCCGGGGTGAAGGCAGGCGTTTGACGCGAACGGCATCCAGCAGGGCCAGGGCCAGCAGCGCCAGGAGCAGTCCCCAGTTGATCGCCATGAGATTCGCCGGAACCGCGAATTCCAACGCGCGCAAAGTACCCGACGCAATGCCGCAGGCCAGCAGGACCAGCAGCCAGGCGAGCATCAGGCGCGAGGGCTTCACAGGCGCGGCGCCGGCACTTGGTCGAGCATCTGCCGGAGCACCTGATCGACATCCAGTCCCTCGATGTCCAGCTCCGGCGCGATGCGCACACGATGGCGCAGCACGGCCAGGGCGCAACCCTTGATGTCATCCGGAATCACGAACTCACCACCGCGCAGCAACGCGCGGGCGCGAGCACAACGCACCAGCGCAATGGACGCGCGTGGGCCGGCGCCGAGGATCAAACCGGGCCAACTGCGGGTGGCGCGGGCCAGGCGCACGGCGTAATCGAGCACCTGATCGTCCAGTGCCAGGTCGCTGGCAATGCGTTGCAGGGCCAGTACATCCTTGGCCTGCAACAATGTGCGCATTGGCTGGACATCGAGCATGTCGGCCCGAGTCGAGCGGCTGACCTGACGCACCATGTTCAGCTCTTGCTCGGCGTCGGGGTAATCCATGCGCACTTTGAGCATGAAGCGATCCAGTTCGGCCTCCGGTAACGGGTAAGTACCTTCCTGCTCGATCGGGTTTTGCGTGGCAAGCACCATGAACGGTTGCGCAATCGGCAATGGTTGGCCTTCGAGGGTGACTTGCCGTTCCTGCATGGCTTCGAGCAGCGCCGCCTGGGTTTTCGCCGGGGCGCGGTTGATCTCGTCGGCCAGTAGCAGATTGGTGAATAACGGCCCCTTGCGCAGCTTGAATTTCTCGGTCTGCAAGTCATACACCGCGTGCCCGGTGACGTCGCTGGGCATCAGGTCCGGGGTGAACTGGATGCGTGCGAACTCACCGCCGAAACAACGGGCGAGGGCGCGCACCAACAAGGTCTTGCCCAGTCCCGGCACGCCTTCGAGCAACACGTGGCCGCCGGCGATCAACGCCGTCAAGACGTCGTCGATCACGCTGTCCTGGCCAATCACTGCTTTTTGCAATTCCTTGCGTACGGCCTGGGCCAGATGGCCGGCACGCTGACGCTGCTGAGCGGCATGGCTCGCTGCGTCGGTTTCGATCGGTTCACTCATAAGGCGTTCCTCAGGGATTGCAGGTGGGCGACCTGACGGCTGAATTCAACGCTGGAAAGCCGTTGCTTCGGTCGCGGGCTCATGGCCTGGCTGATAGCGCGTGTGGGTTGGCCGGTCAGGCGTGCGAGCACCAGCCATTGTTCGGCGACGCCGAGTTGTTCGAAGCCGGGGTGGCGACGGCGCACGCGCCGCAGAATGTCCTGCTGCAAGGCTTGCAACAGGCCGGCCTGACCATTGCGGCGCAACAGGAAGTCGGCACTGGCGCGCAGGTGTTCCTGCAGTTGCCGGCGCGCTTTCGGTGCCGGTTCCAGCAAGGGACCCCGACGCACGCCGAAATGCCAGGAACCCAGGCCGAGCAAGGCGAGCAAGGCGACCAGTGCCTGGGGGAAATAACGCAGCAGCAAGGTCGGCACGCTGTCGTGATCGGTGTTGAAGATCAGTGTCACGCGGGTGTCGGCGGTCAAGTACCAAAGCAGCCAGGCGTTGTCGTATTGCTCGATGGCCGGGGTTTTCCACAAGTCGGCATCGGTGACCACGATGATCGAGCCGAGGCCGTAACTGAGTTGCATCATGTGCGTGGCCCTGGCGCTGTTGGCCCAGGCCTGGGCGAGGTTCTTCGGGTCTTCGAGGTGGAACGCGGTATCGAAACCGGCATAGGCCGGGGCGTCTTCGTCTTCCAGATAGAGCTTGGTCAGGTGCGGGTACGGATCTTCGCCGACATTGGGTGGCGGCTCCTTGAGGTCTTTGCTCAGGGACTGGCGCAGTTGCACCCGATCAAGCAGCAGGTCATTGCTGTGGCCGAGTTTTTCATCCCACAACGATTCGGCAACGAACAGCAGTCGCCCGCCAGCCCGGGTCCAGTTCATCACCTGGTCGATCTGTCGTGGCGTCATGTTGTAGCGGTCCCCGAGCAACAGCAGGCTGTGCTGATGGGGGTCGAGACTGGGCAGGATGTCGAGGCCGTTGGCGTGGCCGACATTCAGGCCATGCTTGCGTAAAAAGAGCTCCGCCGCCAGATAAGGGTTGGCATTGGCTTCGGGGGAGGGACCGTGGTCGATTTCGCTCTGGTAGGGGACGGCCTTGAGGTACAGATAAAGGCTGAGCGCAGCCAGCAATACGGCGACCAACGCACCGGCCATCGCCCCCTGGCGCCGACTCAATGGACCGCCCCCGCGTCGAACAACACTCGCCAGCCATCACACAGTTCCTGTTGCACCTGTTCGGGTGGCAAGCGGTGACCATAGGCCATGTTTTGCCAGTGCCCGGTCAGGTTTTTGCTGTAGGCCAGCAAGGCTGGTTGCTGTAACAACTCGACACTGCGCAGCACCTGTCCTTCGGTGTCGGCGGCTTTGAGCGCGATGTTGAAGTCGTGCAACAGGCGGCTGAGCAGGGCGCGATAGAGCAAGCCGAGGGCTTCGCGCGGCTGGGTCTGCCAGAGGCTTTCAGCGCGGGTGGCAATGTCGGCGGGCAGGGACTCGGGCTTGAGGTCCAGGCCGAACGCCTGCTGCGGTAATGGTCGGGGGGCTTTGACCTTGAGCGTCGGTTGCCGGCTGACGAACGCCTGCAACCAGTCGCGATAGCGCCAGATCAACAGGCCGATGCTGGCGATGACGGTGCCCCACAGCGCGATTTCAATCAGTGTCGCCAGTGCCCCGAAGTTCTGCCCCTCGAACAGCTTCAACAGCGCCTTCAACCATTGCGGTGTCTGGCCGGCGTCCGAGGCATCAACGCCCGGTTTGTCGTCGCCCAAGCGATAGCGGGTCACCGTTTCCCGGTTCTTGAAGGGCGGCTGTTCGAGGATCGTCTTGATGCTGTCCCTGGAGGCCTGGCTGGTCAGTGGCTGGTCCAGCAAGCGCGGGCTGTCGAGTGAATGGGCCGGTTCTGCGGCCCACACGCTGTGTGTGGCTGGCATCAGCACAATCACGGCCAACAGCAAGACAGCGCCTGTATTGACCAGGCGTTGGCGCATTCGGCGGAACACCAGTTCGATATCCCAGGCCTCAAGCACGGTGCGCCGGTTCAGGTAAAGGCTGAAGCCGCAGGCGACATAGATCGGCTCCCAGACCACCAGCACCAGTGCATAAAAGGCATTGGTCAGGTGTTCCAGCCAGCGCCAGTCCTGGTTGGCCGCCGAGATCAGCGACTGCCAGCTCCAGTCGAGCGCGACCTGTTGTGGCAGCAGCAGATAGAACAACACCATCAAGCCGATCCACAACGCGCCTTCCAAGTGCGTACCGATGATCGTCAGCCAGCGTGCGGCACCAGCATCTCGCTGCAAAAGCACCTGTAGACGTTGCTGGCGTTGCGCTCCGTCGAGGCCTTCGAGTTGCACCACCGGCATCACGAAACTGCGGTACAGGCTCAGGCGGCGCCAGGTCAGGCTGGCCAGCAATTGCGGTTTGAGCAGGCGTGGCCATTGTTGCAGGGCCTGCTTCAGCGTGGGCGTTTCACCGAACATGGCTTTGGACAGGATGTACAAGGGCAGGCGTTCGAACGCTGGTTTCAGCCACCAGAATATGAACAGGGCGAGGGAAGGTGAATCCCAGAGTCCCCAACTGAGCAGCGCGAAAATGGGCAAGGTGATCATGGCCCAACTGGTCAGCAGCAGGCGTCGGTGGCGCTGGCTCAGGAGCACGCCGAGGTCCATGGCTTCCCAGGTCGAGCGCGGGCGAATCACCACGGTGGCGTCACTCAGGCGCATGGCGGCGACGTCCGGCAAACACGAGATAAACCACCACCAGCAACCAGAGCGCCGCGCCAACCAGGTACTTGGTCTGGTACGACGGGCCAGTCATTGATGACCAGTAGGCTTCGATAAACGCTGCAATCAACAGAAACAGCATGACCCCGCAGATCAGCAGCACACTCTTGCGCGCCGCCAATCGCAAGGCCTCGGCGCGTGGCAGGCGTCCCGGGGCGATCAGCGCCCAGCCCAGCTTCAGGCCGGCGGCACCGGCCAGGGCGATGGCGCTGAGTTCGAAGGCGCCGTGGCCGATCACGAATGACCAAAAGGTTTGCCCGTAGCCGACGTAGGTCAGGTGCCCGGCTACCGCACCAATCATCAGGCCGTTGAAAATCAGGAAAAACACACTGCCCAAACCAAACAGCAAACCGCTGGCGAAGGTCTGAAAGGCAATGCCGATGTTATGCATGATGTAGTAGCCGAACATCGCCCAGTCTTCGCTGGCTGCCCGTTCGACCGTGCGCCCGAGGTGACCGGCAACGGGGTCGTACATGCTTTGCATCTCGCTGACCTGTTCGTTGGGGATCAGGTTGTAGACCAGGTCCGGGTACAGGTACACCAGCAGCGCGAAACCGGCCAGGCTGCCAAAGAACATCAGGCTGGCGGCGAGGACGAAACGCCACTGCTCACGCACCAGTCGCGGAAAGTCGGCCAGGATGAATGCCAGCACGCTGGCGCCCAAACGGCTGCGGTGACGGTAGAGTTGCTGGTGTCCGCGCAGGACTTGTTGCTGCAAGGAGTCGATCAGAAAGCTGCTGTAGCCACGCTCTCGTGCCAATGCCAGGTGTTGGCAGAGGCGTCGGTAGTCCTTCGGGAAGCTGCCGGCATCGGTGGCTTTGCCGTCCCGTTCCAACCGCTCGAGCAGGGCGCAGAAGCGTTCCCATTCGGCTTTGTGCCGGCTTTCGAAAAGGCTTTGTTTCATGTCGGCCCCAACAAGCCGCGGGCGATGCCGTTAAGCTCGTTCACCGCCTGCGGGGCCGGGACTTGCAAGGGTTGGGCGAGAATCACGGCCAGCTCATCGGTCCGCGCCTGGGAGAGTTCGCCCTGGCGCTCGGCAAACCCGAGAATGGCCCGTTGTTCGGCGAGTGTCAGGGCAAAGGGCGGGCGGCGGGGCTGGGCTTCAGGGAGTTCGGGGCGGGTGTGCGATTGTTCGCGATAGATCACCAGGGTCCCGGCGGCGAGATCGCCGAGGCGCTTGAAGTGGGGGTGTTGCAGGCAACTGATGGCCCCGAGGAAGTAACCGAAGGGTAGCAGGTCGACAACGCGCAGCAGGTTGCGCAGCAGGGACGCGGACCACCCGACCGGGGTGCCATCGTCGTGTACCACGCGCAATCCCATCCAGTGCTTGCCCGGCGAACGGCCCTGGTTCAGTACCTCGAACAGCACCATGTACCACCAGCTCACCACGAACAGCAGGATCGACCCGAGCCCGGCACCCAGTTTGCCGAGCATGGCCAGCACAATGAACAGCACGCCCAGGATCAGGCCGCGTAAACCCAGGTCAATGGAGAACGCCAGCGCACGGACCATCAACCCGGCTGGGCGCAGTGGCAGGTCGACACCTTCTGGCGTTTCGACTTGATACCGCGTATCCAGTGGCGGTGACAGCGGCGCATTCCCTGGCAGTGCTGTGGTCTCGAGCATGGGCAACCTGATGAATGTGGCCTGGATCGGGATTCTGTGTTCATCCGATGCTAGCAGCCTATGCGGGGGGAAACGATATAACTGTGTATTGCCTGGTGAGTCGCACAAGGTGTTTGAATGACAAGACACTGGTCGGGGTGGGAGGTGAACGCCTAGACTTTGCCGATCTTCAGTTCAGGAATCGCCCGTGACCTCCATCTTCTGGTACGACTACGAAACCACTGGCATCAATCCCCGTCGCGATCGTCCATTGCAAATGGCCGGCCTGCGCACGGACTTCGATCTCAATGAAATCGACGAACCGGTCAATCTTTACTGCCAGCCCAGTGACGACATCCTGCCGCACCCGGCCGCCTGTGCGATCACCGGCATCACCCCCGGGCAACTGCAGGCGCAAGGCTTGCGCGAAGCCGACTTCATGACCCGGGTGCATGCCCAGCTCGCGGCGCCGGGCACCTGTGGCGCGGGGTATAACACCTTGCGTTTCGATGACGAGATGACCCGCTACAGCCTGTACCGAAACTTTTTCGACCCTTATGCGCGGGAGTGGCAGGGTGGCAACAGCCGCTGGGACCTGATCGACGTGGTGCGCGCCGCCTATGCCTTGCGCCCCGATGGGCTGGTCTGGCCGACCGATGACGAGGGACGGGTCACGCTCAAGCTCGAACGCCTGACCGCTGCCAACGGCATCGATCATGGCAATGCCCACGAAGCGCTGTCGGACGTGCGCGCGACGATCGCCCTGGCGCGCCTGATACGGGAAAAACAGCCGAAGTTGTACGACTGGTTGTTTCAGCTACGCAGCAAGCAAAAAGTCATGGACCAGATACGCCTGCTGCAACCGCTGGTGCATGTTTCCGGGCGCTTTTCGGCCGCGCGCAGCTATGTGGGTGTGGTGTTGCCGCTGGCCTGGCACCCGCGCAACAAGAACGCCCTGATTGTCTGTGACCTGCACCTCGATCCCCAGGGCCTGTTCGATCTGGATGCTGAAAGCTTGCGCCAGCGCCTGTATACCCGCCGCGACGAACTGGCCGAAGGCGAGCTGCCAGTGCCGTTGAAGCTGATTCACATCAACAAGTGCCCGGTGGTGGCACCGTTGTCGGTACTTCGCCAGGAAGACCAGCAACGCCTGGGGCTGGATATGGCGCTGTATCAGCAGCGGGTGTTGCGGCTAAATGACGCGCAGAAAGTTTGGCTGGATAAAGTCCTGGCGGTTTATGCCCGAGAAGATTTTTCCCAGAGCCAGGATCCGGAGCAACAGTTATACGATGGATTTATCGGTGATCGGGATCGGCGATTGTGTGAACAAGTCAGAACCGTGGATCCGCAGCAATTGGCACAAGAGCAGTGGCCTTTCGATGACGAACGTTTGCCTCAATTGCTGTTTCGATATCGCGCACGCAACTTTCCCGAGACATTGAATGCCGAGGAGCAAGAACGCTGGCGAATATTCTGTCAGAAACGTTTGTCAGAACCCGAGTGGGGTGCACCCAATACCCTTGAAAGTTTTGTAGAGGCCGCGGCCCAGTTGAGCGTTACAGCTACTCCGCTTCAGCAGGGGGTGCTCGGTGAGTGGCAGGATTATGTCCAGGGACTGCGCCAGCGTTTGTGTCTTTGAATTCGAACATGCCGGGGCTTAAATACGGTGCATAAAAAAACGCCAGCATTTGCTGGCGTTCTTTTTTTGTCACGGATCCATCTGCGACAAGCTCTGAGGCTTAGCCCAGCAGGGTAGCCCAGCCTTCCACCACGTCACCGCCCCACTTGGCTTTCCACTCTTTCAGAGTCTTGTGGTTGCCACCTTTGGTTTCGATGACTTCGCCGTTGTGCGGGTTTTTGTATTGTTTAACTTTGCGAGCACGCTTGGTGCCGGTAGTTTTCACTGCACCGCCGCGTGGTGCCTTGGTTTTGGATTCTGGGTCCAGCAGCGCGATGATGTCACGCAGGGACTTGGAGTATTCACCCATCAGGGTGCGCAGTTTGCCTTCGAATTCCAGCTCGGTTTGCAGTTTGTCGTCTTGGGACAGGTTCTTCAAACGGGCTTGCAGCTCTTTGATAGCTTCTTCGGTGGCGCGATATTCGTTGATCAAGGACATGTGGACTACCTTATGTTTGCGCTGGATGGCAGGGTGACAGTGCCGCAATAATAGTCACGGTGTTTCATCAAGTAAACATTTAAGCCAACTTTATTTAATTTAGTTTCCGTGTCTTTGGCGCACATTGGTAGTGCAGTTATTGTCGGTCAGATATACATAAATTAACAATTGAGCGGCATCGCTAGAGCGACGGTGCTAACAAGCATGGGTGTTGTCCGACCTGCCGCACCGACCTTCCGGCAGGGCGAAACGTCAACAATACTGCAGTTTTGCTGCGCAATCGCTAGAATGGCGGCCTTTGCGAAGTTCTGGAGTTTCCCCCTCATGCGCACTTTTCGTCTGGTGATTTCTTGCCCGGACCGTGTTGGCATCGTTGCCAAAGTCAGTAACTTTCTGGCATCACACAACGGCTGGATCACTGAAGCGAGCCATCACTCGGACAATCTCAGTGGCTGGTTCTTCATGCGTCACGAAATCCGTGCCGACTCCCTGCCATTTGGTATCGAAGCGTTTCGCGAAGCCTTTGCGCCGATCGCCGAAGAGTTCTCGATGGACTGGCGCGTCACCGATACCGAACAAAAGAAGCGCGTGGTCCTGATGGCCAGCCGCGAGTCGCACTGCCTGGCCGACCTGCTGCACCGCTGGCACAGCGATGAACTGGACTGCGAAATCTCCTGTGTGATTTCCAACCATGATGACCTGCGCAGCATGGTGGAGTGGCACGGCATTCCGTACTACCACGTCCCGGTCAACCCGCAGGACAAGCAACCGGCCTTCGCCGAGGTTTCGCGCCTGGTCAAACAGCACGATGCCGAAGTGGTGGTGCTTGCCCGTTACATGCAAATACTGCCGCCGGAGTTGTGCAGCGAATACGCGCACAAGGTGATCAACATTCACCACAGCTTCCTGCCGTCGTTCGTCGGTGCCAAGCCGTATCACCAGGCCTCCCTGCGGGGCGTGAAGCTGATCGGCGCGACCTGCCACTATGTGACCGAAGAGCTGGATGCCGGCCCGATCATCGAACAGGACGTGGTGCGCGTAAGCCACAGCGACAGCATCGAAGACATGGTGCGTTTCGGCCGTGATGTCGAGAAGATGGTGCTGGCCCGTGGTCTGCGTTATCACCTGGAAGACCGGGTGTTGGTGCACGGCAACAAAACCGTCGTCTTCTGATAGACGAACACCGCGGTTGAAATTCGAAGGGCCTGGGCGTTCAATCGCTTCAGGCCCTTCGCCGTTTCTGCACCGAGGACAAGACCATGGCCGATCCACTGGACAAAGCCACAGCCAAGGCGCCCGCCACACTGGGCGAGGGTTGCCTGAGCCGCTACGACCCGGATGACATGGGGCCTGAAACGGGTACGGAGTTTCCGGATGCCGCGCAATTGTGGGAGGAATTGAACGCAGGAGCCGGCTTGCCGGCGATAGAGTCCCAGGCTTGCAGTGATTTCCAGGGCCCTATCGCTGGCAAGCCAGCTTCTACGGATAGACGTTCTTGATCAATTTCTTGAGCAGCGGCCGGCCGAGCATCAGCAAAAACACCGGCCCACCGATCAGCAAGTAGAAGTAATACGTCACTGCCCGCCAAATCAGAATCGCCGCCGCCGCTGTGGATTTCCCGACCATGGGCGCCAGCAACGCCGCCGACGTCAGCTCCGCAGCACCGGCTCCGCCCGGCAGAAGGCTGAATTGCCCGGCACTCAGCGCCAGCATCTGGATCAGAAAACTCCAGGCCCACTGCAAATCCGCGCCGAGCCCGCGCAACGCCAGATAGAGCACGCTGTAGCGCAAGACCCAATGCACGCAGGTCAGGGCAAATACCTTGATCAAGGTCTGCACGGGTAATTTCAGCGTGTCGGTAAACGCTGCGAGAAACTGCAGGAGCTTGCGCGCCCAGCGCATTCGCGTGGCGGTTTGCACATTGGCTCGGGCGAGCCAGCGGCCACTCAGGCGAATCAAAGAGCGGTGATAGCGCGCCACCACGACGCAACTGATCAGGCCACCGAACAGCGAAACGGCGCTGACGGTCAGCATCCATTCCATGCGCTGGCTGAGGTGCTGGAACAGGGCGTAAATCAGAATCCCGCTCAGTGCACAGAGGAAAAACAGCAAGTCGCTCAACTGATCCATGGCGAACACCGCGCTGCCCCTGGCCGGGCGCACGCCGTGACGCGCCAGCAACGCCATGATCGTCAGAGGCCCGCCGCTGCCGCCAGGCGTGGCGCAGTAGGCAAATTCGGCGGCCATCACCACGCCGAGGCTTCTGAGCGGGCTGACCTTGTCGCATTGGTCCCCCAGCAACAAGCGCAATCGCAAGGTATTCACGCCCCAGCACAGCAGGATCATGCCAAACATGATCAATAGCCAAGGCAGCGGAAAGCTGGTCAGCCGGGACCAGGTCTCGCTGCCGCCCAGCAGTGTCGGAATCAGCACCGCCGCGAGCAGGCCGAGAATCAACAGCAGTCCGCGACTCATGCGGCACAGCCCATTCGGTCGTTTTGCAGCGCCAGCCACTGGGCCTTGGTCATCGGAACGCGTCCGCCATCGAGCAGGCGCTCGAGGGTTTGCAGCCAGTATCGACGGGAAAACTCATGGCGCATGTCCACCGGGTGCAGGCCCAGGCGAATCACCGGGGCGTGCTGCCAGCATTGTTCGCGGCGGTCGCTGACCAGCTTCGATACGCCCCGGCGCCAAGCGCTGCGCGCACTCCAGACCAGACCTGGCGCCTCGATCGCGGTGAAGTCCGGCAGCCGGTATAAATGCTGCGAGTCGCTGGTGTAACTCAGCGGCAATTCGCGCAATGCCTGGCGAGTGCCTTGGCTCATCAGCCAGGCGGGGGCGACGAATCCTTCCAGCGGCCAGTCATGGCGGTGGAACATCTCGATGCCCGAACGCAGGCGGGAGAGGGCGGCTTCTCGCGATAAACGGTAAAACTCGCCTTCATGGGTATAGATCCGACGCATGAACCAGTCGCGGGGATTGCGCGTTATTGGCCCGTCGTCGCAATGGAAGTAGCCATGCAATGCCAATTCGTCGCCCCGGGTGACCCGTGCAGAGAGCTGGCGGCAAAATTGCGGATGGGCGTCCAGAGGGTAGTGTTTATGGAAATCCGGCACCACCAGCCAGGTCATCGGTACATTACCCAGGGTGTCGACGGCTCTGACGAACGGCTGGTAGTCGGCCCAGGTTGGCGGAGCCACGTCGTGCAGCACCAGCAGTAAAAAGGGGCTGTTCATGGGTTCAACCATTGGCCGTCAGCGGCCACTGGCTGCCGAGCACAGCGTGGTAGTGGCGCAGCAGGCTGTTGACCACGGTGTCCCAGGCGTAATGCCGTTCGACATGCAACCGTGCCTGTTTGCCAAGCGCTGCGCTGCCCGAGCCGAACAATTCTCGAACGGCGGTGGCCATCGCGGCGGGGTTGTTCGGTGCGCAGAGCCGGCCGCAGTCCTCGCTGACGATTTCCTCGAAAGCCCCGGCCGCTACGGCTACTACGGGAATGCCACTGGCCATGGCTTCGAGTATCACCAGGCCAAAGGTTTCCTGATCGCCGGCGTGCAACAGTGCATCGGCACTGGCCATGAGGCGGGCTACCTGCGCGGCGGGGCAGAATTCGTCGATCACCGTCACGTTGGCCGGCACGGCCGTGGGCATCGACGAGCCCACCAGAATCAGGTGATAGCGTCGGCCCAGGCGCTGCATGCAGTCGAGCAGCACCGGCAGGTTTTTTTCCTTGGAACCGCGCCCGGCGAAAATCAGCAGGCGGGTGTTTTCGTCCAGACCCAACTCGGCTCGCAGCCCCGGGTCCCGGGCATCTGGATGGAAGGTTTGCAGGTCGACGCCGAGCGGTTGCACGAAGACATTCCTGACCCCAAGCCCGGTCAATTTGTCGGCCATGACCCGACTGGGCGCCAGGACCCGGTCGAAGTTGCCGTAGAGCTTGCTGACATAGGCTTCGACGTTGTTGGTCACCCAATTGCCCATGCGGTTGCGGACCAGCAGGGGCAGGTCCGAGTGATAGAAGCCGATGACCGGCACGTCGAGTTGGCGCCGCGCGTCCAGTGCTGCCCATGCGGTGAGATAGGGGTCGCCGACTTCGATCAGGTCGGGCTGCAAGTCCTGCAGGACATTGCGCCAGGGTGCGAGGCGCAGCGGGAAGCGATAGCCCTTGCCGAAGGGCAAGGCGGGGGCCGGGACGGTGAAGATGCCATCCTGCTCGCTAAAAGAGGATCCGGGGATCAGCAAACTGTGGCGAATGCCCGGCTTGATGCCCAGGCGACGATGCTTTGCATCCAGATAAGTGCGTACGCCACCGCTGGCAGGGGCGTAGAACATGGTGATGTCAGCGATATGCACGATGAACGATCCTCCGGTCCCGGTACTCCCTTGGTTGACCTTTATGAAGGATAGATGTTCGGTTGAGGTTATGTGCTGGCCTCATCGCCGGCAAGCCGGCTCCTACAAGAGCGCGATCCACCTGTAGGAGCTGGCTTGCCAGCGATGAGGCCGGTTCAGACGCTAGATACGGAAACTGCCTACCAACTGCTTCAACCGCGCCGCCTGCTGTTCAAGGTCCGAACACGCGCGCAAGGTCGATTGCAGGTTTTCCACACCCTCCTGGTTCAGCGTGTTGATCTCGGTGATGTCGACGTTGATCGACTCCACCACGGCGGTCTGCTCCTCGGTTGCGGTGGCCACCGACTGGTTCATGCCGTCGATTTCACCGATACGCAAGGTCACGCTGTTCAGGCGCTCGCCTGCGAGGTTGGCGATTTCCACGCTGTCCTGACTGTGGCGCTGACTGTCGCTCATGGTGCTGACCGATTCCCGGGCGCCGACTTGCAGTTCCTCGATCATGGTCTGTACCTGTTGCGCCGATTCCTGCGTGCGGTGTGCCAGATTGCGCACCTCGTCTGCCACCACGGCAAAACCGCGACCGGCCTCACCGGCGCGCGCAGCTTCAATGGCAGCGTTGAGCGCCAGCAGGTTGGTTTGTTGGGAAATGCTGGTGATCACTTCGAGAATCTGCCCGATGTTCACCGTTTTACTGTTCAGCGATTCGATGTTGGTACTCGATGCGCTGAGCATGCTCGACAGTTGATTCATCGCCACGATACTGCGGTCCACCACTTGCTGGCCGTCTTCGGCCAGGCTGCGGGCATCGCTGGCCTGGCTCGAAGCCTGAGCAGCGTTGCGGGCAATTTCCTGGGCGGCGGCGCCCAGTTGGTTGATGGCGGCCGCGACGCTGCTGGTGCGCGAGGCTTGCTGGTCGGAGTTGAACATCGACGAGTTGGAAGCGGCCACTACACGCAACGCCACTTCGTTGACTTGCCCGGTCGCCGAGGACACTTCGCGGATTGAACCGTGAATGCGCTCGACGAAGCGGTTGAACGCGGTGCCGAGGGTACCGAATTCGTCGTTGTTCTGGATGGTCAGGCGCTTGGTCAGGTCGCCTTCGCCATCGGCGATGTCGGCCATGGCGCGGGTCATGACGTGCAAAGGCTGGATCAGGATGCGAATCAACATGCCCAGCAGGGCGATGATGATCGCCACCGCAATGATGGTCGCAACCACAGCAGAGGCGCGGAATTTGCTGAGCATCGAGTAGGCTTTTTCTTTGTCGACCGACAGACCGATGTACCAGTTGACCGAAGGCAGGCCCTTGATCGGGGTGAAGCTGACGATGCGCGTCTTGCCATCGACGTCCACTTCGCTGAAGCCGTTGCCGATGCGCGGGGTGTCTTTCGGATACGCCTCGCTCAGGGACTTCATCACCAGCGCTTTGTCCGGGTGAACCAGGATCTTGCCGTCGGCGCTGACCAGGAACGCGTAACCCATGCCATCAAAGTCGCGGGCACTGAGGGTATCGATCAGGGTTTGCAGGCTCAGGTCGCCGCCTACCACTCCCACGCTCTGGCCGGCCTTTTTCGAAGCCGTGGCCATGGAGATGATCAATTGGCCGGTTGCCGCATCGATGTAAGGTTCGGTCAGGGTCGGCGTACTGCTGCTTTCGGCGCCTTTGTACCAGGGGCGAACACGCGGGTCGAAACCGTCCGGCATCTTCGCGTCCGGACGAATGGTGAAGTGCCCGGTGGCGTCACCCAGGTAGGACGCCATGAACGTCGACGTCAGGGTTTTCTGCTCAAGCAGGCTGGCGACGTTGCTTTGTTCCGGGTTGATGGCGATGTTTTGCGAGAGGTTCTCGATCAACAAAATTCGCCCGGCCAGCCAGGTCTGGATGTTGTTGGCGGTGACGTCGCCCATCTCGTTGAGATAGTTATTGAGGTCTTCGCGGATGGCGTTGCGCTGTAGATAGTCGTTGTACAGCGTGAATGAAGCGAAGGCGGCAATCACAATGAGGGCGGCGGCAAGCAGGATTTTATGGCTGAAACGCAGATTTTTGTTCATGGCTTGGGGTTCCGCTAAGGTCTTAATGTCCAGCGCGTGCTTTTATAAAGAGGCGCATTACGGGCAAGTTTGAAAGCAAGTGAATTTTCCGACTCTCCTTAGGGAAATTTCCGACCAGATCGTGTCTGACTGCTTTGTCGTTATCTCTATCGGCCGTGTAGGACCAAAGATTAATCATGGGTGACCAAATGCCTGACTCACTGCAACTCGTTATCGGCGCCGATCTCACAGGACAGCCGATTGCCCAGGCCATGCGCCTGGCGAACCGCCACGGTTTGATCGCGGGCGCGACCGGCACCGGCAAAACCGTCACTTTGCAACGATTGGCCGAAGCCTTCAGCGATGCCGGCGTAGCGGTGTTCGCCGCCGACATCAAGGGCGACCTGTGCGGCCTGGGTGCCGCCGGCAACCCTCAGGGCAAGATCGCCGAGCGGATTGCCGGGATGCCCTGGCTCAACCACAAGCCTCAGGCTTATCCGGTGACGTTGTGGGACGTACACGGTCAGTCCGGTCATCCTTTACGTACTACCTTGAGTGAAATGGGGCCGCTGCTGCTGGGCAGCCTGCTGGAACTGACCGACAGTCAGCAGTCGGCACTGTACGCGGCGTTCAAGGTGGCGGACCGCGAAGGCCTGTTGTTGCTCGATCTCAAGGACCTGAAGGCGTTGCTCAATCACCTGCGGGACAATCCCGAGTTGCTGGGCGACGATGCGGCATTGATGACCACCGGCTCCAGTCAGGCGCTGCTCAGACGTCTGGCGACCCTGGAGCAACAAGGCGCCGAAGCCTTGTTCGGCGAGCCGGCGCTGCAACTCGAAGACATCCTCCAGCCCACTGCGGATGGCCGCGGGCGCATTCATTTGCTTGATGCCAGCCGTCTTGTGCACGAAGCACCGAAGGTCTATGCGACGTTCCTGCTGTGGCTGCTGGCTGAGCTGTTCGAGCAACTGCCTGAGCGTGGCGATGCCGACAAACCATTGCTGGCGCTATTCTTCGACGAGGCGCACTTGCTGTTCAACGGTACGCCCCAGGCGTTGCGTGACCGTCTGGAACAAGTCGTGAGGCTGATTCGTTCGAAAGGCGTGGGCGTGTATTTCGTCACGCAATCGCCGGGTGACCTGCCGGATGATGTGCTGGCGCAATTGGGCTTGCGTATCCAGCACGGCTTGCGTGCGTTCACCGCCAAAGAGCAGAAGTCCCTGCGCGCGGTAGCCGAAGGTTTCCGGCCGAATCCGGCGTTCGATACGTTGTCAGTGTTGACCGAGCTCGGGATCGGCGAGGCGCTGGTCGGCACCTTGCAGGAAAAGGGCACGCCGGAAATGGTCCAGCGGGTGCTGGTAGCGCCGCCGCAATCGCGGATCGGGCCTTTGACCGATGCCGAGCGCACGGCGCTGATTGCCGGGTCGCCGTTGCAGGGGCGGTATGACAAACCGGTTGACCGTGAATCGGCCTATGAGGTGCTGATGGCGCGCAAGGGCCTGGCGCCGGCACCGGAAGCGGCACCGGGTAAACCGGCACCCGAGGAGCCAAGCTTCACCGAGCAGGCCGGGGAGTTTCTTGGAACCGCGGCAGGGAAGGCGCTGAAATCGGCGATGCAACAGGCGGCGAACCAGATTGGCCGACAGTTGGTGCGCGGCTTGATGGGCTCATTACTGGGCGGCAGCAAACGCCGCTAACTTGAGCGAGTACAGTCTGACAGTGGAAGCGGGCTTGCTCGCGAGGGCGTCAGCACATTCAACATTGATGTGACTGATGTAGCGCTTTCGCGAGCAAGCCCGCTCCCACAAGGTTTCTGTGTCAGGTTTTGGATTTGGCGTGCGCCGCCAGTCGCTCCAGCGCCGCCCGCAGGTTCGGATCGCTGATCCCGTCGGCCGTGGCCTGAATAGTTGCCGCAGCATCGTGCGACAGGTCCATGGTGTGCCCGGTCGCGCCCCGCTGGACGGTAGGTGGCTGCACCTTGAACAGGATTCGTGTCAGGTTGGCAAATTCGTCGAACATTTGCAGTTGCCGTTGCAGGCGCTTTTGCTGGTAGCGCAGGCGGGTTGCCCAATGACCGTCTGTGACAATCAGCAACAAACTGCCTTCGCGCCAGGAAGCCACATGGCAATGCTCGCGAGCGGCGGGCTGCAGTTGGCTCTCGAGCAAGCGTTGCAGATGACCCAGGCGTTGAGCGTGGCCGAGAATGGCTTTCAGCGGCTTGGCTTCGCGTAATAGAACGGCAGGTACTTTGGCCGTAAGTGGGCGAAATGCCATGATCAGACACCTGAAGTAACAGAGGCGCCATGGTAGCAGAAAGCACCGGATGCACCCGCCCATTGCTTTTGTGGGTGCTTTACCCATTAAATCAACAACTAACTTCTGCCCTCAACGGCTTGAAGTTGAGCAAAACGCCCCTATTTAAAGTGAGCCCCGTCAAAGCGCAGTGCCAGCATCGTGGAATTTCGCCACTTTCCTCACCACCGTTTCCGGGTAGAATGCTCGTTCGCATGCGGCCATGAGGGCTGCACGGGCGACTCACGGGGCCGCCCTCCATCCCTTTAGTGTGGAAGATCCTGCCGATATGTTTGCGCCTTTGTTAAAGAAACTTTTTGGAAGCAAGAATGAGCGTGAAGTCAAACGCATGCTCAAGACGGTGCAACTCGTCAATGCCTTCGAAGAGCAAATGGTGGCCCTTTCGGACGATCAATTGCGTGCCAAGACAGACGAGTTCAAGGCCCGCATCGCCAAAGGGGAAACCCTCGACAAGCTCCTGCCAGAAGCCTTTGCGGTCGCCCGCGAAGCCGGCAAGCGTGTCATGGGCATGCGTCACTTCGACGTCCAACTGATCGGCGGCATGACCTTGCATGAAGGCATGATCGCGGAAATGCGTACCGGTGAAGGCAAGACCCTGGTGGCAACACTGGGCGTTTACCTCAACGCGCTGTCCGGCAAGGGCGTGCACGTTGTGACGGTGAACGACTATCTGGCCCGCCGCGACGCCAACTGGATGCGTCCGCTGTATGAATTCCTCGGCCTCACGGTCGGCGTGGTCACGCCGTTCCAGCCGCCGGAAGAAAAGCGCGCTGCCTACGCCGCCGACATCACCTACGGCACCAACAACGAATTCGGTTTCGATTACCTGCGCGACAACATGGCGTTCAGCATGGAAGAAAAATTCCAGCGCGAACTCAATTTTGCCGTGATCGACGAAGTCGACTCCATCCTCATCGACGAAGCCCGTACGCCGCTGATCATCTCCGGTCAGGCCGAGGACAGCTCCAAGCTGTACATCGAGATCAACAAGCTGATCCCGCGGCTGGAATTGCATGTCGAAGAAGTCGAAGGCGAAGTCACCAAGGCTGGCCATTACACTGTCGACGAGAAGACCCGCCAGGTCGAGCTCAACGAAGCCGGTCATCAGTTCGTTGAAGAGTCGCTGACCTCCCTCGGCCTGCTGGCTGAAGGCGAAAGCCTGTACTCGGCGCACAACCTGAGCCTGCTGACTCACGTCTACGCCGGCCTGCGCGCGCACAAACTGTTCCATCGCAACGTCGAATACATCGTGCAGGACGGTCAGGTCGTACTGGTCGACGAGCACACCGGTCGTACCATGCCGGGTCGCCGTTTGTCCGAAGGCCTGCACCAGGCCATCGAAGCGAAGGAAAACCTGAACATCCAGGCCGAAAGCCAGACCCTGGCGTCGACCACCTTCCAGAACTACTTCCGTCTGTACAACAAACTGTCCGGAATGACCGGTACGGCCGACACCGAAGCGTTCGAATTCCACCAGATCTATGGCCTGCAGGTCATGGTGATTCCGCCGAACAAGCCTTTGGCGCGTAAAGACTACAACGACCTGGTGTTCCTGACGGCCGACGAGAAGTACGCGGCAATCGTGGCCGATATCAAGGAAAGCATGGCCGCAGGCCGTCCGGTCCTGGTCGGTACCGCCACCATCGAAACCTCCGAGCACATGTCCAGCCTGCTCGTGAAGGAAGGCATCGAACACAAGGTCCTGAACGCCAAGTTCCATGAAAAGGAAGCCGAGATCATTGCCCAGGCCGGTCGCCCGGGCGCACTGACCATCGCCACCAACATGGCCGGTCGTGGTACCGACATCCTGTTGGGCGGTAACTGGGAAGTGGAAGTGGCCTCCCTGGAAAGCCCGACCCCTGAGCAGATTGCCCAGATCAAAGCTGACTGGCAGAAGCGTCACCAGCAAGTGCTCGAGTCGGGCGGTTTGCAGGTCATTGCGTCCGAGCGTCACGAATCGCGCCGTATCGACAACCAGCTGCGTGGTCGTGCCGGTCGTCAGGGCGACGCCGGTTCCAGCCGCTTCTACCTGTCTCTGGAAGACAGCCTGATGCGCATCTTCGCCTCTGACCGGGTGAAGAATTTCATGAAGGCCCTGGGCATGCAGCCTGGCGAAGCGATCGAGCACCGCATGGTGACCAACGCCATCGAAAAGGCCCAGCGCAAGGTTGAAGGCCGCAACTTCGACATTCGCAAGCAACTGCTCGAGTTCGACGACGTCAACAACGAACAGCGTAAAGTGATCTATCACATGCGTAACACGTTGCTGGCCGCCGACAACATCGGCGAGACCATCGCTGACTTCCGTCAGGACGTGCTCAACGCCACCGTCAGCGCGCACATTCCGCCGCAGTCGCTGCCTGAGCAGTGGGACGTGGCCGGTCTGGAAGCTGCGCTGCAGAGCGATTTCGGTGTGACGCTGCCGATCCAGCAATGGCTCGACGAAGACGATCACCTGTACGAAGAAACCCTGCGCGAGAAGCTCATGAACGAGCTGATCGCGGCGTACAACGAGAAAGAAGACCAGGCGGGCGCCGAAGCGCTGCGCACCTTCGAGAAGCAAATCGTTCTGCGCGTCCTGGACGACCTATGGAAAGACCACCTGTCGACCATGGACCACCTGCGTCACGGTATCCACTTGCGTGGTTATGCCCAGAAGAACCCGAAGCAGGAATACAAGCGCGAGTCGTTCACCCTGTTCTCCGAGTTGCTGGATTCGATCAAGCGCGACTCGATCCGTGTGCTGTCCCACGTTCAGGTTCGTCGCGAAGATCCGATCGAAGAAGAGCAGCGCCTGCGCCAGGAAGCCGAGGCGCTGGCCGCTCGCATGCAGTTCCTGCATGAAGAAGCCCCGGGCCTGGAGCAACCGGAAGTGTTGGGCGAAGAAGTCGATCTTGCCCTCGCTGCCGCGCCGGTTCGCAACGAGCAGAAGCTGGGTCGCAACGAGCTGTGCTACTGCGGTTCGGGCAAGAAGTTCAAGCATTGCCACGGGCAGATCCAGTAAAACCCGTTTCAATCGCTGAAATACCCGCGCCGCGACCGGCTTCTGCCGTCGCGGCGTTTTACCATTCGAACCACCGTTTTTGCTGAAACGGTTGCTGACATCATTTTTAGAGGAGCGCATTCATGGCTGTTGGTCTTGGTCCTTTGCCAACGTTGCACCCGGTTGCCGGTTTTGAACTCGGTATTGCCTCGGCCGGCATCAAGCGCCCGGGGCGCAAGGATGTTGTGGTCATGCGCTGTGTTGAAGGCTCCACGGTTGCCGGCGTGTTCACCTTGAACGCCTTTTGCGCCGCACCGGTGATCCTGGCCAAGCAACGCGTGCAAGGCCCGGTGCGTTACCTGCTGACCAATACCGGCAATGCCAACGCCGGCACCGGCGAGCCAGGCCTGGCTGCTGCCGAGCGCACCTGCGCCAAGCTGGCCGAGCTGACGGGTGTCGATGCCAGCCAGGTGCTGCCGTACTCCACCGGCGTGATCGGCGAGCCGCTGCCCGTGGAAAAAATCGAAGGTGCGCTGCAAGCAGCCCTCGATGATCTGTCGATCCACAACTGGGAAGCTGCCGCCACCGGCATCATGACCACCGACACCCTGCCAAAAGGCGCGAGCCGTCAGTTCCAGCATGACGGCGTGACCATCACCGTCACCGGCATCAGCAAGGGTGCGGGCATGATTCGCCCGAACATGGCGACCATGCTCGGTTATATCGCCACCGACGCCAAGGTTTCCCGCGACGTGTTGCAAAACCTGATGCTCGATGGCGCCAACAAGTCGTTCAACCGCATCACCATCGATGGTGATACCTCGACCAACGACTGCTGCATGCTGATCGCCACGGGTCAGGCCGCGCTGCCGGAAATCACCCGTGCCGAAGGCGAGTTGTTCGCCAAGCTGAAGCAAGCGGTATTCGAAGTGTGCATGGACGTGGCCCAGGCCATCGTGCGCGACGGCGAAGGCGCGACCAAGTTCGTCACCGTTGAAGTCAACGGCGGTGGCAATCACCAGGAATGCCTGGACGTCGGTTACACCGTGGCTCACTCGCCGCTGATCAAGACCGCGTTGTTTGCTTCCGATCCGAACTGGGGTCGTATCCTGGCCGCGGTTGGTCGTGCCGGCGTACCTGACCTGGACGTGAGCAAGATCGATGTGTTCCTCGGCGACGTGTGCATTGCCAGCCGTGGCGCGCGTGCGGCGACCTACACCGAAGCCCAGGGCTCGGCGGTGATGCAGCAGGAAGAAATCACGATTCGTATTGAGCTGGGTCGTGGCGATTGCAGCGAAACCATCTGGACCACCGACCTGTCCCACGAGTACGTGAAGATCAACGCCGAGTACCGTACTTAATACGCGGCTCAAGACCGAGTCGTCCCATTGGTGAGCAAGCCCGCTCCCACAGGTTCAGTGGCGTACACAAACGTTGTGTTCAACGCGATCACTGTGGGAGCGGGCTTGCTCGCGAAGGCTGACGACCAGACGCCAGAGATTTTGGCCTGTCCCCTCATCAAAAGGTCCCGAACATGAGCCTGCACCTGATCATCGGCGACAAACTGCATTCCTCCTGGTCCCTGCGTGGTGCCCTGGCCCTCGATCTGGCTGGCGCCGCCTATACCGAAGAACTGATCAAGCTGAACCAGCCCGACACCCGCGAGCGTCTGCTCAAGCATTCGCCGACCGGCAAGGTCCCGCTGCTGAAAACCGAACACGGCACCATCGCCGACTCCCTGGCGATTGCCGAATACCTGGCGGAACAGTTCCCGGCCGCCGGCCTCTGGCCCAAAGACACCGCCGCCCGCGCCCAGGCGCGCTCGGCGTGTGCGCAGATGCACAGTGGATTCTTTGCCATGCGCGGCAACATGCCGTTCGACCTGAGCCATGATGCCCCTTTGTCGCCGATCCCGGCTGACGTTCAGGCCGACATCGAACGCATGTCGGCGCTGTGGGCTGAATGCCGTGCCGCCGCGACTGAAACCGGGCCGTACCTGTTTGGTCATATCAGTCTGGCTGACGTGTTTTTTGCGCCGATTGCCGTGCGCTTGCGCACCTATCAGGTAAAACTGTCTGCCACTGACGAAGCCTATGTCGATACCCTCTACCAATGGCCGGCGTTCAAGGCCTGGCAGAAGGCCGGACTGGAGGAGTTGGAAAAGTGAAACGAGTGCATGTCGCCGCCGCCGTCATCCGCGATGGCAGTGGCCAAATCCTGATCGCCCGCCGTGCTGATTCACAGCATCAGGGTGGTCTGTGGGAGTTTCCCGGGGGCAAGGTCGAGGCCGACGAGTCGGTCGAAACCGCACTGGCCCGCGAACTCCATGAGGAACTGGGCATTGTGGTTGGCGCGGCGCGCCCGTTGATCAAAATTCGGCACGATTACCCGGACAAGCAGGTGTTGCTGGATGTCTGGGAAGTCTCGGCGTTTTCCGGCGAGCCCCATGGTGCCGAGGGACAACCGCTGGCCTGGGTGGCACCTCGTGATTTGTCGAATTACGAGTTCCCGGAGGCCAATCAGCCGATCGTCGCGGCCGCGAAATTACCCGCTCAGTACTTGATTACCCCGGAAGATCTGGAAACACCGGCCTTGCTGCGGGGAATCCAGAAAGCCATCGCGGGAGGCATCAAGCTGATCCAGTTGCGTGCACCGAACGGTTACGATCCGAAGTATCGCGACCTGGCTGTCGATGCGGTGGGCCTGTGTGCCGGTAAGGCACAGTTGATGATCAAGGGGCCGTTCGAATGGCTGGGCGACTTCCCGTCCGCGGGTTGGCACATTACCTCGGCGCAGCTGCGCAAGTACGCCGCGGCTGGGCGACCGCTACCGGCGTCGCGTTGGCTTGCGGCGTCGTGCCATAACGCTGAAGAGCTGGCACTGGCCGAACAGATGGGGGTGGATTTCGTGACCCTGTCGCCGGTTCAACCGACTTTGACGCATCCTGGTGCCGAGCCGTTGGGTTGGGAGCAGGCTTCAAGCTTGATCGAAGGGTTCAGCAAGCCGGTGTTCCTGCTCGGCGGTGTTGGCCCGGCCGAGGTCGAGAAAGCCTGGGCGGCGGGTGCGCAGGGTGTGGCGGGGATTCGGGCGTTTTGGCCTGAGGCCTGATTTTGTAGCGCTCCTGCTGGCCTCTTCGCGGGCAAGCCCGCTCCCACAGGTTTTGTGAGTGCCACAAATCCACTGTGGGAGCGGGCTTGCTCGCGAAGGGGCCCGAGAGGCGCCGACTAAACCTCAGGTTTCGCCGCAGGCTGCCAAAGAATCTCCGTCACTCCCTGACGCTTGGCAATCAGCCGCGCCACCACAAACAGCAAGTCCGACAATCGATTGATGTACGCCAGGCCAACCCCGGCCAACGGCTCAATCGCATTGAGTTGCTGACACCGCCGCTCTGCGCTGCGGGCCAGGCTTCGACAGACATGAGCCTGGGCAATCAGCGTCGAGCCGCCAGGCAAGATGAAGTTTTCCAGCGGTCCCAACTCTTCATTCCATACATCGATCGCGGCTTCCAGGCGTTCGATTTCCGCTGCATTCAACGCTTGATACACCGGCATCGCCAGTTCGCCACCCAGATCAAATAACCGATGCTGGCAGGGAGCCAATACCTCGATCACTTCGTTCAAGCCTGGAAACCGGGCGGTTTCTGCCGCCAGCCCGGCCAGGAGTACCCCAACCTGGCTGTTCAGCGTATCGACCTCACCGATTGCTTCAATGCGCGGGTGATCCTTGGGTACGCGGCGTCCGTCGCCCAGCCCGGTCTCGCCTTTGTCGCCAGTGCGGGTGTAAATCTTCGACAAGCGAAAGCCCATGGTTACCTCGATAGCAGATTGAGTTCTTGCGAGACAGGTGGCGTGCTCGCCAGGGGCAGGCGCAAGGTGAAGCACGTGCCTTGGCCCAGGGTCGATTGCACTTCCATCTGCCCCTTGTGGTTGTTGGTGATGATGAAATACGACACCGACAGTCCAAGGCCGGTGCCCTGGCCGATTTCCTTGGTCGTGAAGAACGGCTCGAAGGTGCGTTTGCGCACGCTTTCGCTCATGCCGATGCCGTTGTCCTCGACCTGGATTTCCGCCCATGGCGGATTCAGCCGGGTGCGCAGAATGATCCGCCCCGGCTCGCTGTCGTCTTCGCGCTGGTGGATGGCTTGCGCGGCGTTTTTCAACAGGTTGAGCAGCACTTGCTCCAGTTCGTTGGCGGTGCCGGGTACCGGACCCAGCGCCGGATCGAACTGACGAATGATGGCCTGGCCCTTGAAATCGAAGCCGATCGCCAGGTCGAAATCGTTGCCGGCAATCTCTACCGCCTGATCGATCAGGGCGGGCAGATCGCACGGGGCCATTTGACGGGTGCTGCGACGGCTGAAACTGAGCATGTGGGTGACGATTTTGGCGGCCCGGGCGCCGGCCTGCTGGATGCCGTCGAGCAACTGCGGCACTTCGCGGATTTGCAGGTACTGATTGACCGTCGCCAGTTCGATTGCGGCCTGTTCGGCTACTTCCAGGTTCTTCGGCAGATCGGGGGACAGGCGTCGGCGAATGTTTTGCACGTTGTGCAGTATCGCACCCAGTGGGTTGTTGATCTCGTGGGCCATGCCGGCGGCAAGACCGCCAACCGAGAGCATTTTCTCCGACTGCACCATCATCTCTTCCAGGGACAGGCGCTGGGTGATGTCGTCGATCCGGATCACCACACCACGCCCGGCGCCGCCCATCAACGGGTAGAAAGTCAGGGCGTAGTGGCGGGGCTCTTCGTCCTTGAGCCAGGTGACACGTTCGATCTTGGCCACCGTGTGTTGTTCGACCGTTTGCTTGAGTTGCGGCAGGAACGGCTTGAGCGGTTCGAAGGCAAGGAAAATCGGCTGGTTCAGGGCTTCGTCGAGGCGAGTGCCGGAAAGGGCGCTCGCTTCCTGGTTCCATTGCGTCACATAGAGCTGTTCGTCGAGGGCGATCAATGCCGACGGCATGGAGTCAATGATGCTGTTGAGGTAGTTCTGGAAGCCGGTGAGCTTTTTCTCGATCTTGCTGCGCACCTGGACTTCCAGCTCCAGCTTGCGGTTGGTATGGCGGGTTTCTTCCGCCAGGCCCTGGGCCTGGTCGTAGGCAGCCTGGGAGTCGTCCCGGGCACGTTTGAGTTGCTGCTCCCGGGCCTCGATACGCGAGAGCATGGTGTTGAACGCCTCGGCGAGGCTGCCGATTTCATCGTGGTTGCCTCGCGAAGCACGCAGTGCGTAGTTTTCTTCACGGGTTACCTGGCGGGACAACTCTTCGAGCTGATGGATCGGCCGGGTAATCAGGCGCTTGATCTGGCGGGCGATGATCAGCCACAGCAGCACACTGAAAATCAGAATGCCCAGGCTGGCCGTCAGGGTCCCGGTGTAGAACGCCACTGGCAGTTCACTGCTGGCGACCAACAGCAAATGCCCTGGTGCGGTTCCGGGGCGGGGCAGGGTGATGACCTGGTTGCTGCGAAACTCGGTCACCTGCCAGTCTTCGATATGCCGGAACCGTTTCGGCAACTCCAGTTTGTCGCCGCGCTGCAGTTGCGCCAACTGTTCGCCCTTTCCGTCATACAGGACTGCTGCGCGCAGCGGTGAATAACTGTTGAGTTCGTTGAGCAGGCGCTCGGCGCTTTGCGGCGATTCCAGGGCTTCGGACACCAGGCTCGGGTTCGATACCAGTCGGCCGATGGTCTGCAGGGCCTGTGGCGCCATGCTTTCCTGGGATATGTAGTAGGCGGCGCTGATAAAGGTCAGGTTGGCAACCAGCAGGACGGTGACCATCAGTACCAGCAGGGCGGCCAGCAGTTTCTGGCCGACGGGCAGGTTTTCAAGGCGCTGGCGCAATGGCATCGGATTCATCGCAGACAAGGAACAAGTGGCCAGCGTAGCCGCTGCTCAGTCGCTGGGCAATCCAAGGCTTTGCAGGCGGGCAATCAACCTCGACTCAAGCTGATTGAGGTGAGGCAGGTTCAGTTGATGGCGCCCGGCCACTTTGCAGGCGTAGCCCAGCAGGTAGCTGATTTCTGTGCGGCGCTGGCTCGTGACGTCCTGATGCATCGAGGAGTAGTTGGCTGCAGTGGCGTGAATCACCCGTTCAACTTCCTGTTGCAGGTTTTCGGCGGCAGCCGGTTGACCGCAACGCTCAAGCAGCTCCACCAACTCGCCGCACAGGGTGGCGACTTCGCAGTGATGTTGCTGCAAGCCGCCGTTGCGGCAATCGTGTAGCACCGTCAGCGGATTGATCGCACAGTTGAGGGCGAGTTTGCGCCACAGCCGGGTCAGGATTTCGGTGCTCCACTCGTGGGGGATACCGGCAGCGCTCAGGTCGTCGAGCCAGATCGGCGCGACCGGATGGCTCGCGTCCCCCAGCCAGGTGAAGCCATGCCCGGCAAACACCACGCGCCAATCACCGTCGCGAAAGGCACCTTCGGTGCTCGACGCATAGATGCAGCGTGCTTGCGGAACCTGTGCGGCCACCGCGTCCTGGCTGCCCAGGCCATTTTGCAGCAGGATCAGCTCGGCACCGGGGACCAGGCGCGGCGCCAATCGGGCCACCGCGCTTTCGGTGTCGTAGGCTTTACAGGCCACCAACAGGCGGTGGATCGGCTGTGTGCTGTCGGCTGTCTCGGCGGGTACGGCATAGTGTTGCGCCTCGCCGTGTTCCACCAGTGTCAAACCACCGGCCGCCTCATAGGCCTGTAGTCTCGCGGTGTCCCGCAGGATCAGCCTCACTGGTACGCCAGCCCGTGCCAGGCGTGTTGACCATAAAGTGCCGAGGCTGCCGGCGCCCAGAACATGCCAGGTGGTGGACATCAGCTTTTTGCTCTCTTTAAGGCGTGCATCGGCAGCTCACAGTGAATGATGGGAAAGACCCGTTATAATCAGCGCGGATTTTAACCGCAAGCCAGGCGTGCTCCATCGGCGCGCCTTTATATTGGAGAGATTACATGCCGTCGTTCGACGTGGTATCCGAACTGGACAAACACGAAGTCACCAACGCGGTCGAGAACGCCGTCAAGGAACTCGATCGTCGTTATGACCTGAAAGGCAAAGGCAGCTTCGAGTTCAAGGAAAAAGACCTGACCGTCAACCTGACAGCGGAAGCGGACTTCCAGCTTGAAGCGATGATTGAGATCCTCAAGCTGGCCCTGGTCAAGCGCAAAATCGACGTGCAGTGCCTTGAGGTCAAGGACGCCTTCGCGTCGGGCAAGTTGATGAAGCAGGAAGCCGTCCTCAAGGAAGGCATCGACAAGGAGTTGGCGAAGAAAATCGTCGCTCACGTCAAGGATGCCAAGCTCAAGGTCCAGGCTGCCATTCAGGGCGAGCAGGTGCGGATTACCGGCAAGAAGCGTGATGACCTGCAGGAAGCCATTGCTGCGCTGCGAGCCAAGGAATTCGGTATGCCGCTGCAGTTCAACAACTTCCGCGACTGACTTGAAAGCGGGAACCTATCGGCGTTTGTGACGTCGGAGGCCCAAGCAACGGCAGAAACGATTGAGCCCGTCGCGGTTCGATCTTTCTGCCGCTTTTTTTTATGCATGCCGGATAGCCGGAAAACAGGAGCAAGTAGATGGACTTAAATGCTGAGGTAGACAACCTGGTCAAGGTTTCCCAAACCTGGATCCCGATGATCATGGAGTACGGCAGTCGTGTACTGCTGGCGGTCATCACCCTGGCCATCGGCTGGTGGCTGATCAACAAAGTCACGAAAAAGCTCGGCGGCCTGATTGCATTGCGTAATGCCGACCTTGCGCTGCAAGGGTTTATCAGCAGCCTGGCGAACATCATCCTCAAGATCCTGCTGATCGTCAGCGTAGCCTCGATGATCGGTGTGGAAACCACTTCGTTTGTCGCGGCGATTGGTGCGGCGGGTCTGGCCATCGGCCTGGCCTTGCAGGGCAGCCTGGCAAACTTCGCCGGCGGCGTGCTGATCTTGCTGTTCCGTCCATTTCGTATCGGTGACTGGATCGAGGCTCAGGGGATCGCCGGCACTGTCGACAGCATCCAGATTTTCCATACCGTGCTGCGTACCGGTGACAACAAGACCATCATCGTGCCCAACGGTAATCTGTCGAACGGCATCATCACCAACACCAATCGCCAGCCGACCCGCAAAGTCGTGTTTGATGTAGGCGTTGATTACGAAGCGGACTTGCAGAAAGCCCGTGAAGTATTACTGGAACTGGCCAAGGATCCCCGTGTATTGACTGACCCGGCACCTCAGGCAGTCATTTCGACATTGGGTGACAGTTCTATCACTGTTTCCCTGCGTGCCTGGGTGAAGACGGCCGATTATTGGGATGTGATGTTCATGTTCAACGAACTGTCCCGTGATCACCTGAGAAAGGCTGGTATCGACATTCCATTTCCACAGCGGGTTATTCGCGTGGTTCAGGAGTCCGCAGTGCAGTGATAGACCTTGCCATACATGTCTGACTTTTCGGTCAGGCATGTAGGGCGATTGTTCAATAATTGAACAATTTGCACAGACAACAAAAAAGGCCCATCCGAAGATGGGCCTTTTGTTTTGTTACCGCAAACTAACTGGATGCGATTACAAAACCGACAGCGGGTAGTCGACGATGAAACGGAACTCTTTCACGTCGCCTTCACCTTCGTCAGCGTTAGCGAAGTGCCATGCTTGACGAATACGGAAGGACAGGTCTTTTGCCGGGCCAGACTGAACAACGTACTTGGCTTCGAAGTTGGTTTCGTTGTGCTTGCCGTCTTCGCCATACAGACCAGCGTAAGGGCTGCCTGCTGGAGTTTTGGTGCCGTCGATGTCCCAGCCTTTAACGTAACGGGTCATGAAGCTCAGACCTGGAACGCCGTACTCAGCCATTTTCAGGTCGTAACGAACCTGGGCAGACTTCTCGCCAGGGGCGTTGAAGTCAGAGTACTGGATGGAGTTGGCGAGGAAGATCGAGTCGCCGCCGCGGTTGTTTTTGCCCACGCCGATGTAGTCGAACGGAGTGTCACCGTTAACCTTCTGGAAGGCGAGGGTGATGGTGTGTGCTTTCATGAACGAGAAAGCGGCTGCCAGGGAGTAAGCAGTGTTGCTGATCTCGCCTGCTTTGGCATCACCAGTGTCTTTGGTGTTGTAGATGTTACCGTCCAGGTTCAGCGACTCGTCGCCGCCCATCGGGATGGTGTAGTTCAGGTTGGCGTAGTACTGGTTCCAGATGTCTTCCAGCTTGGCGCCGTACAGCGATGCCGACAGGTTGTCGGTGATGCCGTATTTGCCACCGAAGTAGTCGATGGAGTTGGCTTCTACGCCAGCGTAGGTTGCAAACAGGCCGCCGTCACGAGCGTTACGGTCCTGGCTGGTCGCCGAGTAGAAGTGACCGGCTTCGAGGTCAAGGTCTTTGACTTCGCTGCTCTGCAGCTGGATGCCGCTGGCAGTTTGAGGAAGGATACGGGAGCCGCCAACTGCAAACACTGGAGCAGTGCTTGGCTGCATGTCGCCGACTTTCAGCTCGGTTTTGGATACGCGGAATTTAACAGCGCCACCGGCTTTGCCCTGGCTGTTGTTGACTTCGCCATCGGCGTCGCGGCTCATGTTACCGGTGCCGCCGGTGCCATCACCGCCGTCCAGTTTGATTGCCAGGTAACCGAATGCATCAACACCAACACCGATCAGACCCTGAGTGTAACCGGAGCTGAAGTTGCCCCAGATGCCTTGGGTCCAGTCTTTCTGGTCGGTTGCGCCATCTTTGCGGTCGCGGTTGAAGTAGTAGTTGCGAACCAGCAAGTTCAGCGTGCTGTCTTCAACAATACCTTTGGCTTCAGCCTGGTCACTTACGAAAGGGGCGGCCGTAGCCAATTGGGTACTGGCTGCTGCTGCAACTGCCAGTGCGATCATGCTCCACTTCATCACGCGCATCGTGATTTGCTCCTTTGGTTTTAGAAGAGTACTGCCGTCCCACCTGTTTTATTATCTGGGCGGCTCTTTCTTTTTGTGTCGGCGCAAACTTATATCACGCCGACAATGTTGGCGATACTTGCGTATCTAACCTTTCGCGTTCTTTACGACCCTGTCGCAAACAGCGAGGTAGATGTCGCAAATTTCGAGCTCCGACGCAACCGGGCTGACAACTTTAATGCTGTTTTCTGAGCCTCGGTGTCGGTAAAAAGAGTCCTGGTGAAACGTTTGAATCTCCATCGGGCTACCTTGCCACTGTCTTTTTTTGCCTGAAGGTCCCCACTTCCAGCGGGTGTCACTCAGGTGATGTTGGGTATCAATGCAACAAGCGTGCACAAAATCGGATTTTGTTACGCTTTTTTTCCAACTGATTGCCTGGGGTTGTGAAAACCTCGTGAAACCGGGGGGTTCAAGCGCCTCTGGTTTGGACTTGACGCCTTGCCTGGCTTCGTGTTGCGTCCCGCTGGTCGATTGCCTGACAACCAAAAATGTTACCCGTTCACCCCGTGAGTGAGTAAACGGCGGATGTCGAAGCGTTCAGCGTAGACCCACTGTTCGGTTTTGGTGCAAAAAATTTTTATCCAGGTGTTGAACTCTGGCCTGTTGATCGCGTGTCCGGCGAGAACTCTTCGTTGTTAATCAGTCATTTCGGTGCTTTTTCTCATGTAGTCGGTTCTGTAATGGTGCGTGGCAGCAAAAAGTGTCTCATCCGGGGGCGGTCTGCCGGTTTTTTGTTGGTGCTCTTCACCACTGTGCAAGGTTCGCCGTGAAGCGTGCGCCGTTCACAGGTATGCTGCCGTCCGGTCGCTTGGTGCGCTGTCCCTCTGGATGGGCGCTAAGCTGAAAAATGATGACCCGGCGGGAGTACGCGCAGTGTTCGCTTTAGATCCACGACTTCAACAAGACACGTTACCGATCGGGGACTTTCCGCTCTGCAGGTTGCTGCTGTCCAACGATTCGAACTATCCCTGGTTCATCCTGGTACCTCGTCGTGAGGCTATCAGTGAGATATTTCAGTTGGATGTCGCAGACCAGCAGCAGCTTTGGCGCGAGACAACGGCGCTTTCGCAGGTGCTCAAGGACTCGTTCGACGCGGACAAGTTGAATGTTGCGGCGCTGGGCAATGTCGTCAGTCAGTTGCACATGCATGTGATCGTGCGCAAGCGCGAAGATGCCGCCTGGCCAGCGCCGGTTTGGGGTAAGCATCCGGCAAAACCCTACAGTTCGGAGCAGATTGCCGCCATTCGCGAGCGTTTGCGTCTGATTTTGACCGATGATTTTACGTTTCTGGAGGGCTGAACCATGAGCCTGGAAGAACGCGTTACCGACCTTGAAAGCCGCCTGGCCTTTCAGGATGACACCATCCAGGCATTGAATGATGTGCTGGTCGCGCAGCAACGGGTGGTTGAGCGTCTGCAGCTGCAAATGGCTGCGTTGCTCAAGCGGCAGGAGGAAATGGTCGGCCAGTTCGAGTCGTTCGAAGAAGAAGCGCCACCGCCGCACTATTAAGCAATATGCAGGCATAAAAAAACCGCGGGCAGCCAGGCTGTCCGCGGTTTTTTTTAGCCTTGAATCAGCGGCGTGGCAGTGCGGCGATCACATCTTCGGCTTGCAGGCCCTTGTCACGATTCATGACAGAGAACTCCACGCGCTGGCCTTCTACCAGGACGCGGTGGCCTTCACCGCGAATGGCCCGGAAGTGAACGAAGATATCGTCGCCGGAGTCGCGGGAAATGAAGCCAAAGCCTTTGGACGTGTTGAACCACTTGACGGTGCCGGTATCGCGGTTGCTCATGTCGTAGCTAGGCGAAGCGGCGGCCGGTGACGATTTGTAGAAGCTGACACCCAGGTGCAGGGCAACAGCGATCACGGCTGCGACCAGGCTGAACAGAACGGCCGGTTGGCCGGCAATGACCGGCATCGGTGCGATCAGCGTCAGGGTTTGCAGGACTACCGCCAGCACCAGCAGGGCACTGACCAGATTCTGCAGTTGGTGGCGCGGACCTTTGTTCCAGTAAGGGATGACAGGTGCAAGCGTGAGGTTGAGCAGGCCGAAAAAGGCCAGGTACAGCGCGTCAGGTTGTTGCAGGTAAGGTAATGCTTCGGAGTGCAGGCTAGGGATGAAGGACAGCAGCAAGGCCGCTGTGCCTATCAACAGGTGGACGATTTTCAACATTTTAATTAACTCACGTTAAGACAACTCACAAGGAAGAGCTGATGGCGCACGGTTCGCTTCAAAACAATTAAAGAGGCGTTGGACACGTACCCGGTATCAGCCTATGCGCCACACCCGGGAAAATAGGCACTGACGACACGCTGTCTATTTAACAGCAAAGCCGCAGGCTACTCAAATCAGGGCGTCCGGCGGCTCTTTGCGGGCGATTTGCCGCAGGTTGCGCGAAGTTCCGGGGCTGCGGCAAGGCGGCAGGCTTGCTAGAGTGGGTGGGCACCTGCTGGCTGAAATTCATCACCGTTAGGGGAAAAACATGGCAATCGATATCGGTATCAGTGAATAGGACCGCAAGTCCATCGTCGACGGGCTTTCGCGCCTGCTGTCGGACACCTACGTACTTTATTTGAAAACCCATAATTTCCATTGGAACGTCACCGGTCCGATGTTTCGGACTTTGCACCTGATGTTCGAAGAGCAATATAACGAACTGGCCCTGGCGGTCGATTCGATTGCCGAGCGCATTCGCGCTCTGGGGTTTCCTGCTCCCGGCGCCTATTCCGTTTATGCGCGGCTTTCCTCCATCAAGGAGGAGGTGGGTGTGCCTGCCGCCGAAGACATGATCAGGCAATTGGTCGAGGGGCAGGAGGCGGCGGACGGCGCGGGGGATTTTCCCCTTGCTCGACAAGGTTAGCGATGAACCTACGGCGGACTTGCTGACCCAGCGTATGCAGGTGCATGAAAAAACGGCGTGGATGCTTCGCGCTCTGCTGGACCAGTAACGCTCGCTTGCGCGGACGACACATTAAGGTGTCGTCCGCGCTCTTCTTTCCTACGCCATTCAATCAGGTGCTTCTGAAGGGGACATTACTTCGCTGCGTGGGAAAAAGTCCGGAGTAGGACGCTCTCCGGGGTCTGCCAACAGTTGTTGGCTTATCCTACGTCGAAGACCATAAAGTCATCTGGATATACCTTTGTACCTGCGTTTTTATAAGTCGACACACAGTTGCGCTTATGGAAGCCAGGATGGCAAGGGAGTGTCAGCGTTATGCTTTATGAACGGCAGGAAGGGGTGCGATACGGTTCGCACAAGGATGTAAGGGTCGATCCGTTTGTTCGCGAGTTCGATATGGGGTTGGCCCAACCCTTGTCCCGCTCGGTACGACTGAATGGCTTCGCCACCTGTTTGCGGCTTGAACAGGTTTACTGGGATATTTTGGGGGGAATGGCCCGGGCCAATGATTGCTCGGTCAGTAGCCTGTTATCCCACGTGGATCGCGAAGTTCACCTGCGTCACGGCGGGGTGAGGAATTTCAGTGGGTTGGTGCGGGTTGTCTGTGTCGTACACAGCCTCAAGGAAGGAGGTTGCATCGTCACGGCCTAGTCTGGGCGGCGAAAACAGCAGAGTGTCGGTCTGTGCAGTCTTACGGCTGCACAGGCCGCATTTAATGGATATAATCCCGCTCTTTGCCGCAAAACCCAGCGTGTGCGGTAGCAATCTGATCGCCGAGACAACCTCCATGCCGATGTACGATTATCAATGTGCTTCCTGTGGTCATCAGTTGGAAGCCATTCAAAAGATCAGCGATGCACCGCTGGTCGACTGCCCTGCCTGTCAGGCGCCAGAGCTGAAAAAAATGCTGTCCATGCCGGGCTTCCGCCTCAGCGGCACCGGTTGGTACGAAACCGATTTCAAGACCGGTTCCAAGAAGAACCTGGCCGGCGGCGACAAAGCTGACTAAGGTCCTGGACCTGAATTGAACGACACGCGCGAGTTCTTGCAGCATCCCCAGCGGATGTGCCCAGGGCCTCCAACCGAATTTCGAATTACGAGAAGTGAAACCACGACCATGATGCGCAGCCATTATTGCGGCCAACTGAACGAAAGCCTGGACGGCCAGGAAATTACCCTTTGCGGATGGGTCCATCGTCGCCGTGACCACGGTGGGGTGATTTTCCTCGATATCCGTGATCGTGATGGTCTGGCCCAGGTCGTGTTCGATCCAGACCGTGCTGAAACCTTCGCCGCAGCCGATCGCGTGCGCAGCGAGTACGTCGTGAAGATCACCGGCAAGGTTCGCCTGCGTCCGGCCGGTGCGACCAACGCCAACATGGCGTCGGGCATGATCGAAGTCCTCGGCTACGAGCTGGAAGTGCTGAACGAATCGGAAACCCCGCCGTTCCCGCTGAACGAGTTCTCCGACGTCGGTGAAGAAACCCGTCTGCGCTACCGCTTCCTCGACCTGCGTCGCCCGGAAATGGCCGAGAAGCTGCGTCTGCGTTCGCGCATGACCACCAGCATCCGCCGCTTCCTGGACGAGAACGGCTTCCTCGACGTCGAGACGCCGATCCTGACCCGTGCCACCCCTGAAGGTGCGCGTGACTACCTGGTGCCGAGCCGTACTCATGCCGGTTCGTTCTTCGCCTTGCCGCAATCGCCGCAGCTGTTCAAGCAACTGCTGATGGTGGCCGGCTTCGATCGTTACTACCAGATCGCCAAGTGCTTCCGTGACGAAGACCTGCGTGCCGACCGTCAGCCGGAATTCACCCAGATCGACATCGAGACCAGCTTCCTCGATGAAAAAGAGATCATGGGCCTGACCGAGCAAATGATCCGCAACCTGTTCAAGGAAGTGCTGGATCTGGAATTCGGCGATTTCCCGCACATGACCTTCGAAGAAGCCATGCGCCGCTACGGTTCCGACAAGCCAGACCTGCGTAACCCGCTGGAACTGGTGGACGTTGCCGATCAGCTCAAGGAAGTCGACTTCAAGGTGTTCAGCGGCCCGGCCAACGACCCGAAATGCCGTATCGCCGCCTTGCGCGTACCTGGCGGCGCGAGCATGCCGCGCAAGCAGATCGACGACTACACCAAGTTCGTCGGCATCTACGGTGCCAAGGGCCTGGCGTATATCAAGGTCAACGAGCGTGCTGCCGGTGTTGACGGTCTGCAATCGCCGATCGTGAAGAACATCCCTGAAGCCAACCTCAATGTGATCCTGGATCGTGTTGGTGCAGTTGACGGCGACATCGTGTTCTTCGGCGCCGACAAGGCCAAGATCGTCAGCGAAGCGTTGGGCGCATTGCGCATCAAGCTCGGTCACGACTTGAGCCTGCTGACCTGCGAATGGGCTCCGATGTGGGTCGTTGACTTCCCGATGTTCGAAGAGAACGACGACGGCAGCTTCAGCGCCTTGCACCACCCGTTCACCGCGCCGAAGTGCTCCCCGGCGGAGTTGGAAGCCAACCCGGCGGGCGCTCTGTCCCGTGCCTATGACATGGTGTTGAACGGCACCGAGCTGGGTGGCGGTTCGATCCGTATCCACCGCAAAGAGATGCAACAAGCGGTCTTCCGCCTGCTGGGCATCAACGAAGTGGAACAGGAAGAGAAATTCGGCTTCCTGCTCGACGCCCTGAAATACGGCGCACCACCGCACGGTGGCCTGGCGTTTGGCCTGGACCGTCTGGTGATGCTGATGACCGGCGCCCAGTCGATCCGTGAAGTGATCGCCTTCCCGAAAACCCAGAGTGCGGCCGATGTCATGACCCAGGCGCCGGGCCAGGTGGACGCCAAGGCATTGCGCGAGCTGCACATTCGTCTGCGTGAAACGCCGAAGGCCGAGTAAGGCTGACCAGAAGGGCGCATCCGCGGATGCGCCCTTTTCTTTACAGATAGAGCTGTTGAAGATTTTTTATTTGCCGGCCTGCGCGATTCCGCGAGGCGGGCAATGTTTCAAAGAGAATTCGGAGCGAGTTATGGCAGGTCATTCCAAGTGGGCGAACATCAAGCACCGCAAAGAACGTCAGGATGCCAAAAAAGGCAAGATTTTCACCAAGTGGATTCGTGAGCTGACTGTCGCGGCCCGTCAGGGTGGCGGTGATCCAGGCTCCAACCCACGTCTGCGCCTGGCGCTGGACAAGGCCCTCGGCGCGAACATGAGTCGCGACATCATTGATCGCGCGGTTGCCCGAGGAGCCGGCGCTGCCGATACCGACGACATGGTCGAGCTGACCTACGAGGGTTACGGTCCGGGCGGCGTGGCAGTCATGGTCGAATGCATGACCGACAACCGCAATCGCACCGCAGCCGCGGTTCGCCACGCGTTCAGCAAGTGCGGTGGCAACCTCGGCACTGATGGTTCGGTGGCCTATCTGTTCGAGCGCAAGGGGCAGATCTCCTTCGCTGCCGGCGTCGACGAAGATGCGCTGATGGAAGCGGCCATGGAAGCCGACGCTGATGACGTGGTGACCAACGAAGACGGTTCCATCGACGTGTTCACCTCGTTTGCCGGTTTCTATTCTGTGCGTAACGCACTGGAAGCGGCGGGTTTCAAGGGTGATGACGCCGAAATCGTCATGCTGCCGACCACCAGTGCCGAACTGGATCTGGAAGGCGCGGAGAAAGTCCTCAAGCTGATCGATATGCTCGAAGACCTGGACGACGTGCAGAACGTCTATTCCAACGCTGACATTCCGGAGTCTGTCGCCGCACAGCTCGGTTAAAAGGGTGGCCACGATCCATGTGGGAGCGGGCTTGCTCGCGAAAGCGGTTTAATATTCAGCAACGATGTTGTCTGATAGTCCGCATTCGCGAGCAAGCCCGCTCCCACATTTATTTTTCGCTGAGCTGAAGATCGTGTTTTTTCTTATCCCGCAGGCGTTATGACTTTAATTCTTGGTATCGACCCCGGTTCGCGCATCACCGGTTACGGTGTGGTTCGTGATACCGGCCGTGGCTGCGAGTACGTCGCCTCCGGTTGTATCCGCACCGGGGCTGGCGAGCTGCATGAGCGACTGCAGATCGTCTATCGCGGGGTGCGGGAGATCATTCAGACTTACCACCCGGTGACCATGGGGATCGAAAAGGTGTTCATGGCCCGTAACGCCGATTCCGCCCTGAAACTGGGGCAGGCCCGTGGCGCCGCGATCGTTGCAGGTGCCGAGGAAAGCCTGGAAATTGCCGAATACACCGCAACCCAGGTCAAGCAGGCGGTTGTTGGCACCGGTGCGGCCAACAAGGAGCAGGTGCAGATGATGGTCATGCACATGCTCAAGTTGACCAGCAAACCGCAGATCGATGCCTCGGACGCCCTGGCCATTGCCATTTGCCATGCTCATACCCGTTCCAGTCTGCTGCCCCATGGGTTGGGAGCGGCACGCAGTCGTGGCGGGCGCCTGCGTCTCTGATAGCATCAGCAATCAATTTTATGCAGCGGGGACGTTTCGCCCGGGTTGTCGGCGCTATCTCCTCGCTCTGTCAGTCGCTGGCCCAGAGCTGGCCAACGCTCAAGGATTTGTAATGTGATTGGACGTTTGCGCGGCACCCTGGCTGAGAAGCAGCCTCCGCATCTGATTCTGGATGTAAACGGCCTGGGCTATGAACTCGAAGTGCCCATGACGACCCTTTACCGCTTGCCGTCGGTCGGTGAGCCGCTGACCTTGCACACCCATTTGGTCGTGCGCGAAGACGCGCAACTACTCTATGGCTTTGTCGGCAAGCGTGAGCGCGACTTTTTTCGCGAGTTGATCCGCCTTAATGGTGTCGGGCCAAAACTGGCGCTGGCCTTGATGTCGAGCCTGGAAGTCGACGAACTGGTTCGCTGCGTGCAGTCCCAGGACACTTCGGCGCTGACCAAGGTGCCAGGTGTCGGCAAGAAAACCGCAGAACGTTTGCTTGTAGAACTCAAGGATCGCTTCAAGGCCTGGGAAACCGTACCGGCCATGTTCGCCCTGGTGCCGAACCAGCCAGATGGACCGGCACCGGTGAACACTGCTGAAAGCGATGCCGTCAGCGCGCTGATTTCCCTGGGCTACAAACCTCAGGAGGCGAGCAAGGCGGTGTCCGCGATCAAGGAGAAAGGTTTGAGCAGTGAAGATATGATCCGCCGCGCCTTGAAGGGAATGATCTAAGTGATTGAAGCTGATCGTCTGATCGCTGCCACGCATAGTCCGCGTGAGCGCGAAGAAGTCCAGGACCGCGCCATTCGCCCGGTCAGCCTGGCCGAATACATCGGCCAGCCGACCGTTCGCGAACAGATGGAATTGTTCATTCAAGCCGCTCGTGGTCGTAACGAGTCCCTGGATCACACGCTTATCTTCGGGCCGCCTGGCCTCGGCAAGACCACCCTCGCCAACATCATCGCCCAGGAAATGGGCGTGTCGATCAAGAGCACCTCGGGGCCGGTGCTGGAGCGCCCGGGCGACCTGGCGGCGCTGTTGACCAACCTTGAGCCTCACGATGTGCTGTTTATCGACGAAATCCATCGTCTGTCGCCCATCGTAGAAGAAGTGCTGTACCCGGCCATGGAGGATTTCCAGCTCGACATCATGATCGGCGAGGGGCCGGCCGCGCGTTCGATCAAGCTGGATCTGCCACCGTTCACCCTGGTCGGCGCAACGACGCGGGCCGGGATGCTGACCAACCCGTTGCGTGACCGTTTCGGCATCGTTCAGCGGCTTGAGTTCTATAGCACCGCCGACCTTGCGACCATCGTCGGTCGTTCGGCGAATATCCTCGGTTTGCCGCTGGACCCGGAGGGTGCCTTCGAAATCGCCCGCCGTGCCCGTGGCACGCCACGGATTGCCAACCGGCTGTTGCGCCGGGTGCGTGACTTCGCCGAAGTTCGCGCCAAAGGGCACATCACCAAGCCGATTGCCGACCTGGCGCTGAACTTGCTGGATGTCGACGAGCGCGGCTTCGATCATCAGGACCGGCGTCTGTTGCTGACCATGATCGAGAAGTTCGACGGCGGGCCGGTCGGGGTCGACAGCCTGGCCGCCGCCATCAGCGAAGAGCGTCACACCATTGAAGACGTGCTGGAGCCTTATCTGATCCAGCAGGGCTATATCATGCGCACGCCACGAGGACGGGTGGTGACGCGGCATGCCTATCTGCATTTCGGTTTAAACATTCCGTCACGATTAGGCGAAATGCCCGTGGTAGACGAGTTTCTCGATGTCGCTGACGATTAATTAACATTACGCGCTGATTTTTTCGGGCAATGTACGGTCCCAGGACCGTACTTTCACGAGAAAGCCGTAGAACTATGAAAAACAGTTGCCTGGCCGGATTGGCAACCTGAGGAGTAAGCACTAGAGTATGCGCGCGCAAAACGGGCTTGAGCCTTTCGCACATCGTTGTCGCGTTTATTACGAGGACACCGATGCGGGCGGCATCGTGTATTACGTTAATTACCTCAAGTTTATGGAACGGGCTCGAACCGAGCGGCTACGAGATCTGGGTTTTGCCCAATCGCAGCTTGCCGGGGAGGACCTGTTGTTCGTCGTGCATTCCAGCGAAGCGCGCTACCACGCGCCGGCGCGACTGGACGACGAACTGCTGGTAAGCGCCGAGGTAATCGAATTGAACCGTGCCAGCCTGCGCTTCAAGCAGCAGGTCAGGCGGGCGACGGATAATGTGCTGCTCTGCGAAGGGCAGTTCCTGGTGGCCTGTGTGCGCACCGAAAGTTTGAAACCCCGGGCCATTCCCGAAGCTCTACGAGCGGCCTTTGCCGACGTGAGCGGCGCGGGTACACACTCAAAGCAGGAGATAAAGCGTGGAAGCTAACGTCGTCGACCATTCCTCCATGTGGAGCCTGGTCAGCAATGCCAGTATCGTGGTGCAACTGGTAATGCTGATCCTGGTAGCCGCATCGGTGACCTCGTGGATCATGATCTTTCAGCGCAGCAACCTGCTGCGCGCCGGTCGACGTGCCCTGGAGAGCTTTGAAGAGCGCTTCTGGTCGGGTATCGACCTGTCCAAGCTGTACCGTCAGGCCGGCAGCAACCCGGACCCTGATTCGGGCGTCGAGCAAATCTTCCGGGCCGGTTTCAAGGAATTCTCCCGTCTGCGCCAACAGCCAGGCGTTGATCCGGAAGCGGTGATGGAAGGTGTGGCCCGCGCCATGCGCGTTGCCATTTCCCGCGAAGAAGAAAAGCTCGAGCAGAGCCTGCCTTTCCTGGCCACTGTCGGCTCCGTCAGCCCGTATATCGGCCTGTTCGGTACCGTCTGGGGGATCATGAACTCCTTCCGTGGCCTGGCGACCGCCCAGCAAGCGACCCTGGCCACTGTGGCCCCGGGTATCGCCGAAGCACTGATCGCCACGGCCATCGGTCTGTTCGCGGCCATTCCAGCCGTTATCGCTTACAACCGTTTTGCTGCTCGCAGCGAAACCCTGCTGGGCCGCTACTACACCTTCGCCGACGAGTTCCAGGCGATCCTGCACCGCAAAGTGCACACCAGCGAAGAATAAGCAGGTAATTTCCAATGGCTTTAATCGCTCGAGCTCGCAAAAAGCGCAAGCCGGTCGCCGAGATGAACGTGGTGCCCTACATCGACGTGATGTTGGTACTGCTGGTCATTTTCATGGTGACCGCGCCGATGCTCAATCAGGGCGTGAAAGTTGATCTGCCCAAGGTTTCCAGTGAAGCCTTGCCGCAGGACAACAACACCCAGGTCCTGACCATTTCCATCAAATCCGACAAGACCTACTACTGGAACCTTGGCAGCGAAGTCGACACGGACAAGCAGCAAGACCGGGCCATGACATTGCCGCAGATGACCGACGCCGTGACCAAGATCATTCGCGTCGGCAATGAAAACGGCAAGCACACCCAGGTCTTCATTCGTGGCGACAAAACCGTCGACTACGGTTCCGTCATGGGGGCCATGGGTGGGTTGCAGAAAGCCGGGGTCGGTAATGTTGGCTTGATTACCGAGGCGCCCTGATGCAGCAACAGCGAGAGCCGTCCGCCTCGGAAAGCTACTTCTGGCCTAGTGTCTGGGCGATTGGCTTGCACGTGCTGGTGTTCGGCATGCTGTTCGTCAGTTTTGCCTTTACTCCGGAACTGCCGCCGGCCAAGCCGATTGTCCAGGCGACCTTGTACCAGCTGAAATCGAAAAGTCGGGCGACCACCCAGACCAATCAGAAGATTGCCGGTGAAGCGCAGAAATCTGCTGCGCGTCAAACGGAAGTCGAGCAGATGGAACAGAAAAAGGTCGAGCAGGAAGCGGTGAAGGCTGCGGAACAAAAGAAAGAAGAGGCGGCTCAAAAGGCCGAGGAAGCCAAGAAGGCCGACGAAGCGAAGAAAGCGGACGAGGCGAAAAAGGCTGATGAAGCCAAGAAAGCCGACGACGCGAAGAAAACCGCGGAAGCCAAGAAGGCAGAAGAGAAACAATTGGCTGATATAGCCAAGAAGAAAGCTGAAGAAGAAGCCAAGAAAGCTGCTGAAGAAGAGGCCAAGAAAGCGGCCGCTGAAGAAGCCAAGAAAAAGATCGTCGAAGACGCGAAGAAGAAAGCCGCGGAAGACGCCAAGAAAAAAGCTGACGCTGAAGAGGCGAAGAAGAAAGTCGCCGAGGAAGCGAAGAAGAAAGCTGCTGCCGATGCTGCGAAGAAGAAATCGCAGGACGCGGCACGTAAATCCGCCGAAGACAAAAAGGCCCAGGCCCTGGCAGATTTGCTTTCCGACACGCCGCAGCGTCAGCAGGCCTTGGCCGATGAGCAGGGTGACGAAGTCGCCGGCAGTTTCGATGACCTGATTCGTGCGCGTGCAGCGGAAGGCTGGGCTCGTCCACCTTCGGCACGCAAAGGCATGACGGTCGTGTTGCAAATCGGCATGTTGCCGGACGGTACGGTGACTTCGGTCAGCGTGTCCAAGTCCAGTGGCGACGGTCCGTTTGACGCATCGGCTGTTGCAGCGGTGAAGAATATTGGACGTTTGACAGAAATGCAGGGAATGAAGCCGAGTGATTTCGCTCCGTATCGTTCATTCAAGATGACATTCACACCTGAGGATCTAGCCTTGTGAGAAACCTTCTTCGAGGAATGCTCGTCGCCATCTGCTGCCTGGCAGGCATGGCGATGGCAGATGAGAAAAACATTCTGGTCACCAGCGGCAGCGATCGGGCGACCCCGATCGCGGTAGTGCCGTTCGGTTTCCAGGGCGGTAGCGTGCTGCCGGACGACATGGCGGAAATCATCGGTAACGACCTGCGTAACTCGGGTTACTACTCGCCGATTCCAAAGCAGAACATGATCAGCCAGCCGAGCCAGGCCAGCGAAGTCATCTTCCGTGACTTCAAGGCACTGGGTGCCCAGTACGTCATGGTCGGTAGCATTGTTCCTGCGGGCGGTCGCCTGCAGGTGCAATACACACTGTTCAACGTCGCCACCGAACAGCAAGTGCTGACCGGCAGCGTGTCGGGCGGTGTCGACCAGTTGCGCGACATGGCGCACTACATCTCTGACCAGTCGTTCGAAAAACTCACGGGTATCAAGGGTGCCTTCTCGACTCGCCTGCTGTACGTAACGGCCGAGCGTTTCTCCGAGAACAACACTCGCTACACCCTGCAACGTTCGGACTACGACGGTGCTCGCGCCGTGACCCTGCTGCAGTCGCGCGAGCCGATCCTGTCGCCGCGTTTCGCACCGGATGGCAAGCGCATCGCTTATGTCTCCTTCGAGCAGAAGCGTCCACGCATCTTCATGCAGAACATCGACACCGGTCGCCGTGAGCAGATCACCAACTTCGAAGGCCTGAACGGTGCACCGGCCTGGTCGCCGGATGGCAATCGCCTGGCGTTCGTGCTGTCCAAAGACGGTAACCCGGACATCTACGTGATGAACCTGGGTTCGCGCCAGATCTCCCGCGTCACCAACGGTCCTGGCATCAACACCGAACCGTTCTGGGGCAAGGATGGCTCGACCATCTACTTCACCTCAGACCGTGGCGGCAAGCCGCAGATCTATAAAACCAGTGCGGGTGGTGGCGGTGCCGAGCGTGTGACTTTCGTCGGTAACTACAACGCAAACCCTAAGCTTTCGGCTGATGAAAAGACGCTTGTCATGATTCATCGTCAGGATGGCTTCACCAATTTCAAGGTGGCGGCCCAGGATTTGCAGCGCGGTAGTGTAAAAATCCTCACTGATAGCACTCTGGACGAGTCACCTACTGTTGCGCCCAACGGCACCATGGTAATCTACGCCACCCGCCAGCAGGGCCGGGGAGTCTTGATGCTCGTGTCCATCAATGGACGCGTAAGGCTCCCGCTTCCTACCGCACAAGGCGAAGTCAGAGAACCTTCCTGGTCCCCTTACCTGAACTGACGCGGCGCTATACGTTGTACTTAACACACTGGGGTTCATTAGGAGTTTCACGATGGAAATGCTGAAGTTTGGTAAATTTGCTGCGCTGGCACTGGCCATGGCTGTAGCTGTAGGTTGCTCGTCCAAAGGCGGCGACAATGCCGGTGAAGGCGCGGTAGATCCAAACGCTGGTTACGGCGCAAACACTGGTGCAGTTGACGGCTCCCTGAGCGAAGAAGCTGCTCTGCGCGCTATCACCACTTTCTACTTCGAATACGACAGTTCGGACCTGAAGCCAGAAGCCATGCGCGCTCTGGACGTTCACGCCAAAGACCTGAAAGCAAACGGCGCTCGCGTTGTTCTGGAAGGCAACACCGACGAACGTGGTACTCGTGAGTACAACATGGCACTGGGCGAGCGTCGTGCGAAAGCCGTTCAGCGCTACCTGGTACTGCAAGGTGTTTCCCCAGCTCAGCTGGAACTGGTTTCCTACGGCGAAGAGCGTCCAGTTGCTACCGGCAACGACGAGCAGTCCTGGGCTCAAAACCGTCGCGTCGAACTGCGTAAGTAATTCGTCATGCGAACGTGCCGTCGTGCTGTAACTGTTTTGGCTCTCAGCCTCGCGCCGCTTGCGGTGTGGGCTGCGGTTCCTGTGGTCGATAACGACTCCGGCTATAACAATAGCGGGAGCAGTTATCCGCCTGCAGGTTACGGTACGAACGGCGCCTATGCCGGGGGAGGGGTTTCGACCCCTGTCTCGGCACAGGGCCAGCTGTTCAACCAACTGCAACAAATGCAGGAGCAGATCTCACGCCAACAGGGTGTGATCGAAGAACTGCAAAATGATGTAGCGCGCATGAAGCAGGAAAACCTGGAGCGATACCAGGATCTTGATCGGCGCATAGGAACCGGCGTTGCACCAGCCGCGACTCCTGAAAATTCTTCCACCGGTGGTGATTTGAATGCCCCCGGTGCAGCCGCAGGCGCGGCAGCTGGCGCAGCCGCTGCTCAAGCACCTGCCGCGGGTAGCGAGCCGGCAGATCCGGCGAAGGAAAAGCTTTATTACGATGCTGCCTTCGACCTGATCAAGGCCAAGGACTTCGACAAGGCCAGCCAGGCTTTTGCCGCATTCCTGCGCAAATACCCGAACAGCCAGTACGCGGGCAACGCCCAATATTGGTTGGGCGAAGTGAACCTGGCCAAGGGTGATCTGCAGGGTGCAGGTCAGGCGTTTGCCAAGGTTTCGCAGTTGTATCCGAAGCACGCCAAAGTGCCGGACTCACTGTACAAACTCGCTGATGTAGAGCGCCGCCTGGGTCATACCGACCGGGTCAAAGGCATTCTGCAGCAGGTCGTGTCCCAGTATCCGGGCACTTCCGCCGCTCAGTTGGCCCAACGCGATTTGCAGAAGATGTAAGCCTGCTTGAGCCGTTTCAAAGAAACCCGCGCTTGTCGCGGGTTTTTTCGTTAGAATTCACCCCCTTTTTCTGAAACACGCTTTTTGGGATCTGCGCATTGCCGGGGTTCCTTGAAGTGCCTGACGGAGGCGGACAGCCTGTTTAGCTGTTACGCCCGTGGCGACTATGCAAGACACATTGAGAATTACCGAAGTTTTCTACTCGTTGCAGGGTGAAACTCGGACTGCTGGCCTGCCCACTGTTTTTGTGCGCCTGACCGGTTGCCCGTTGCGTTGCCAATACTGCGACAGCGCCTACGCGTTCACAGGCGGAACCATTCGCACGCTCGACGACATCCTCGAGCAGGTCGCCGGTTTCCGTCCGCGTTATGTCTGTGTCACGGGCGGCGAGCCTCTGGCGCAACCCAACGCCATTCCCTTGCTCAAGCGCCTCTGTGATGCCGGTTACGAAGTGTCACTGGAAACCAGTGGCTCTATCGATATTTCGGCAGTAGATTCCCGGGTCAGTCGCGTTGTCGACCTGAAAACCCCGGGTTCGAAGGAGGCGCACCGCAACCGCTACGAAAACATTGAGCTGCTCACGCCCAACGATCAGGTGAAGTTTGTCATCTGCTCGCGGGAAGATTATGACTGGTCCGTTTCCAAATTGATCCAGTACGGTCTGGACCAGCGCGCCGGCGAAGTCCTGTTCTCGCCAAGCCACCATGATCTCAATGCCCGGGATCTGGCGGATTGGGTGGTGGCGGACAACCTGCCAGTGCGTTTGCAATTGCAGCTGCATAAATATCTATGGAATGACGAGCCGGGGCGCTGAAATGACTGAACAACTCAATACTGCTGAAAAACGTGCGGTCATTCTGCTGTCCGGCGGCCTGGACTCGGCCACCGTCGTGGCGATGGCTCGTGCCGAAGGCTACAGCTGCTACACCATGAGCTTCGACTACGGGCAGCGTTCTCACGCCGAATTGCACGCCGCCGAACGTGTGGCGCGGGATCTGGGTGTAGTCGAGCACAAGGTAATCGGTCTCAATCTGAATGGCATGGGCGGTTCAGCGCTGACCGACAGCAGCATCGCTATTCCGGAAGAGTTGGGTGAGGGCATTCCGGTGACTTACGTGCCTGCGCGTAACACGGTGTTCCTGTCCCTGGCCCTGGGCTGGGCAGAAGTGCTCGGTGCACGTGACATCTTCATCGGCGTCAATGCGGTGGATTACTCCGGTTACCCGGACTGCCGTCCAGAGTTCATCGAGTCCTTCGAGCGCATGGCCAACCTGGCAACCAAAGCCGGCGTGGAAGGCAATGGCTTCCGCATTCAGGCGCCGCTGCAAAACCTCAGCAAGGCACAGATCGTCCAGGCCGGCGTGAAGCTTGGCGTGAACTACGGGCTGACCGTTTCCTGCTATCAGGCAGACGATGATGGCCGTGCATGCGGCAAGTGCGACAGCTGCCGACTGCGTGCGGAAGGCTTTGTGGCAGCCGGAATCAGCGATCCAACCCCTTATTTTTGATTTATTTCAAAATAGGTGTTGAATAGTCCTTAAAAATCAGTATTATACGCGCCACCACACAGCGGGTCGTTAGCTCAGTTGGTAGAGCAGTTGGCTTTTAACCAATTGGTCGTAGGTTCGAATCCCACACGACCCACCATTTTTGGCGGTTTAGAAAATCCGGAAGGCCCACGCAAGTGAGGATTTCCGGGTTTTTTTTTGCCCGCGATTCAAGTCCGCCTCGCTTCGGGTTGCTGCGCAAGACGCAGGTCAGATTCATCTTTTGCATCTGTCGGATATTCTGTAGCCTTGCGCAGCTTCAACGCTGTCCGTGCCTGATGAATACCCACTTTCCCGGCGGTACCCTGATGGGTCCGGAGCCGGGTGTATACTCGACTTTCGCGCGAATGCGCCTGCAGGTCTTGCGAACATGACGCAAATTTCCGAACGCCTTCTGGTTCAAGCCCACCTCGACGCCAAACAGCCCAAGCCGCTGACCGCCGATGAAGAGGCTTATTACCGTGCCGCCATCGCTGCCGAGCTCAAGGCTCAGGACGCGGTGCTGGTGGCGCACTTCTATTGTGACCCTGTCATTCAGGCGCTGGCCGAGGAGACGGGTGGCTGCGTCTCTGACTCGCTGGAGATGGCCCGTTTCGGCAACGCCCATCCAGCCAAGACCGTGGTCGTCGCCGGCGTGAAGTTCATGGGCGAGACCGCCAAGATCCTCAACCCGGAAAAGCGCGTGCTGATGCCGACGCTCGAAGCGACCTGTTCGCTCGACCTGGGTTGCCCGGTAGACGAATTTTCCGCTTTCTGCGATCAACACCCGGAGCGCACGGTGGTGGTGTACGCCAACACCTCCGCTGCGGTAAAGGCCCGAGCGGATTGGGTCGTGACCTCAAGCTGTGCGCTGGAAATCGTCGAAAGCCTGATGGACAACGGCGAGACCATCATCTGGGGCCCGGACAAGCACCTGGGTACCTATATCCAACGCCAGACCGGTGCCGACATGCTGCTGTGGGACGGTGCCTGCATCGTTCACGAAGAGTTCAAGTCCAAGCAGCTTGAGGACATGAAGGCGCTATACCCGGATGCTGCGATCCTGGTGCACCCGGAGTCGCCGACATCGGTGATTGAGCTGGCCGATGCCGTCGGTTCCACCAGTCAGTTGATCGCGGCGGCACAGAGCCTGCCGAACAAGACGCTGATCGTGGCGACCGACCGTGGCATTTTCTACAAGATGCAGCAGCTGTGCCCGGACAAGGTCTTTATCGAGGCTCCGACGGCGGGTAACGGCGCGGCGTGCCGCAGTTGTGCGCATTGCCCGTGGATGGCCATGAACACCCTTGAGCGCACGCTGAAGGCGTTGAAAGAAGGGGCGAACGAGATCTTTGTCGATCCGGCGCTGATTCCCCAGGCGATCCGCCCGCTCAAGCGCATGCTTGATTTCACTGCTGCAGCGCGGATGAAGCTGGCCGGCAACGCCTGATATTTGTCAGTTACGCCGCAAAAACTGTGGGAGCGGGCTTGCTCGCGAAGAGGGTGTATCAGTCGACATCGAGGTTGACTGGCACACCCTCTTCGCGAGCAAGCCCGCTCCCACATTGGTTTGTGTGTTCCGGGATTACTTGGTCTTTTTCGGAATCCGCACCAGCCGGGTGTTGGAATACATGTCATGCCAGCTGCGATTCTGCTTGTCGAACTGCGACCAGAAGAATCCCAGGCCAACGCAAAGCAGTGAGGCAATCGACACCACAAAGCGCAGCAGCGCCTGCCACAGGCTGATGGACGAGCCATCGGCATTCTGCACGCGGATACACCAGACCTGCATGCCCAGGGTCTGGCCGGACCAGGTCCAGAATTTGGCGAAGAAGCCGAACAGTACGAACAACAGGACTGTGGAGAGCAGGGGATCACCGTCCAGCGCACCGGCTTCAGTCAGGGTGCGCATCCGCTCTTCGCCGATGATCGCCATCTGGATCATCTTGTAGATGCCGCTGGTGACGATCAACAGGGCGGTGCACAGCAGAAAGTCATAGAACATGGCTGCCAGGCGACGACCCAGGCCAGCGGCAGGAAAGTCGCCCTGGGGAGTAAGCAGGTGTTTCGACATGGCAGGCTCTCGGCGAAAAAAGAAGCCATTTTACGGATTTACGCGCACAAAAAAGCCCCCGATGTCAGCATCAGGGGCTTTTTCGTTACAGAAGATTAGGCTTCTGCTTGTACTTCGTCAGCCTGCATGCCTTTCTGGCCTTGCACGGCGATGAAAGTCACTTTCTGGCCTTCTTTCAGGCTCTTGAAGCCGTTGCCCTGGATGGCGCGGAAATGCACGAACAGATCCGGACCGCTTTCAGGAGTGATAAAACCAAAACCTTTCTCGTCGTTAAACCACTTGACGGTACCGCTCTGACGTTGGGACATTTCTTATTTCCTTTGACGCAAAAATTAATGACAGTCTCCTTCTCATGAAAGAGTACTGGGGCTGGTTGCAGGAGAGTAAGAAGACGTCGAACGGGATGTAGCTAACTTGTAGGCTACTGCCCAGGTCACGATTCCAAGCGACCCATGCAAACACAGTGAACAAACTCTACGCCAACTATGGGAGAAAAAACAAGCCCCGCGAAGGCCCCGTATTTACTCAGGTTGATGGCAAAGTCAGTCCACTAGTGGCCTTATACGCTAACCTTGTTCAAATGTTTTCGATCGTTATAAGCAAAGTTCATAATCGAAGCTTAGAGCCAAACAATGCACTATTTTATGGCGGTTGCGTTACACATTAGTGCACAGTTAACGCAACCGCGTTACTTATAGAAACATTCAATCAGCCGCGATAGTAGCGTTGTGAAACAAATGGCATTTTGCTTACAAGCAAAGGCACCTTTTTCCCACGGACGATCGCCCAAACAGGTGTGTCCATCGCGATGTAAGCGCTGTCGACATAACCCATGGCCAGCGGCCCGCCCAGGGTCGGCCCGAAACCGCCGCTGCAGACGCTGCCGATGATGTCGCCGGCTTCGTTGACGATCTCGGCACCCTCGCGCACCGGTGTGCGTTCCTGCGGTAACAGGCCGACGCGCTTGCGGCTGACACCAGCCTGTTGGTGGGCGAATACGGTTTCGGCACCCGGGAAGCCGCCGGCACGTGCACCATCGGCGCGACGTGGCTTGGAGATGGCCCACAGCAGGCTTGCTTCGATCGGGCTGGTCTCGGTGTTCATGTCGTGGCCATACAGGCACAGACCCGCTTCCAGGCGCAGGGAGTCGCGGGCGCCAAGTCCGATGGCAGCTACTTCCGGTTCGGCCAGCAGGGCGCGAGCCAAGGCTTCGGCATTGGCGGCCGGCACGGAAATTTCGAAGCCGTCTTCACCGGTGTAGCCCGAACGGCTGACAAAACAGTCCACGCCCAGCAGTTTTACTCGAGCAAACTGCATGAAGGTCATCTTCGCAACTGTAGGTGCCAGACGCGCCAGTACAGTGACCGCCGCCGGGCCTTGCAGGGCGAGCAGGGCGCGCTCCTCGAACAGCGGCTCGATCGTGCACTGATCGCCGATGTGCTGGCGCAGGTGCGCCAGGTCCTGATCCTTGCAGGCGGCGTTGACCACCAGGAACAGTTCGTCGTTACCCAGGTTGGCGACCATCAGGTCGTCGAGGATGCCGCCCGTCGCGTTGGTGAACATCGCGTAACGCTGCATGCCCACCGGCAGGTCGATGATGTCCACCGGCACCAGGGTTTCCAGGGCCTTGGCGGCGTTGGCGCCGGTCAGGCGGATCTGGCCCATGTGCGAGACATCGAACAGACCGGCCTGGTCGCGGGTGTGCTGGTGTTCTTTCATCACGCCCAACGGGTATTGCACCGGCATGTCGTAGCCGGCAAACGGCACCATGCGCGCGCCGAGTTCGATGTGCAGTGCGTGCAGCGGGGTTTTCAACAGTTGTTCGGTGGACATATTCAGCTCCTGGAGAAGGGTGCAGATGAGCGCGCATCAGCACTCGATAATGTTGACCGCCAAACCGCCACGGGCGGTTTCCTTGTATTTGCTTTTCATGTCGGCGCCGGTCTGGCGCATGGTGCGGATGACCTTGTCGAGGGAGACGAAGTGTTGCCCGTCGCCGCGCATGGCCATGCGCACGGCATTGATGGCCTTGACCGAGCCCATGGCGTTGCGCTCGATGCATGGCACTTGCACCAGCCCGCCAATCGGGTCGCAGGTCAGCCCGAGGTTGTGTTCCATGCCGATTTCCGCGGCGTTCTCCACTTGTTGCACGGTGCCGCCAAGCACTTCGCACAGGGCGCCGGCGGCCATCGAGCAGGCGACGCCGACTTCACCCTGGCAGCCGACTTCGGCACCGGAGATCGAGGCGTTTTCCTTGTACAGAATGCCGATGGCTGCGGCAGTGAGCAGGAATCGCACCACGCCGTCGTCATTGGAACCCGGGATAAAACGCATGTAGTAGTGCAACACCGCTGGAATGATCCCCGCTGCACCATTGGTGGGGGCCGTTACGACGCGCCCGCCGTTGGCGTTCTCCTCGTTGACCGCCAGTGCGTAGAGGTTGACCCAGTCGAGCACCGACAGCGGGTCGCGCAAAGACGATTCCGGGTTCTTGCACAATTGCCGATGCAGCGCGGCAGCCCGGCGCTTGACCTTCAGCCCGCCAGGCAGGATGCCTTCGTTGCGGCAACCGGCGTCGACGCAGTCCTGCATCACTTGCCAGATGTTCAGCAGGCCGGCGCGGGTTTCCGCTTCCGGGCGCCAGGCGCTTTCGTTGGTCAGCATCACCTGGCTGATCGACAGCCCGTATTTGACGCAATGACCGAGAAGATCCTTGGCGCTTTTGAACGGAAAGGTCAGGGGCGTGGCGTCTTCGACGATGCGGTCGGCGCCGGCGGCGTCTTCATCGACTACGAAACCGCCGCCGACCGAGTAGTACTCGCGGCTGCGGATTTGCAGGCCTGCGGCATCGAAGGCGCGAAAAATCATGCCGTTGGGGTGATAGGCCAACGGTTTGCGAATCATCGCCAGGTGTTCTTTCTCGTTGAACGCAATGCTGTGTTCGCCGAGCAGGTTCAAGCGCCCGTTGCCGCGGATTTCTTGCAGGCGCGCAGCGACGGTTTCGGTGTCCACGGTGTCCGGGTGTTCGCCTTCCAGGCCCAGCAGTACGGCCTTGTCGCTGCCGTGGCCTTTGCCGGTGGCACCGAGGGAGCCATACAGCTCGACTCTGACGCTGGTGGTTGCCGACAGCAGCGCTTCACGGCGCAGGCCTTCGACGAAACGCGCAGCGGCACGCATCGGGCCAACGGTGTGGGAGCTGGAGGGGCCGATGCCAATCTTGAACAGGTCGAACACGCTTAACGACATGGTGGTTCTCCGGTTTCTTGTTATTTGATATCGACGCAGATCTTGTGGGGAGACTGGACCCTGTGGGAGCGGGCTTGCTCGCGAAGGCGGCGTAACAGGCAGCGCATCTGGTGCCAGACACACCGCCTTCGCGAGCAAGCCCGCTTCCACAAGGGGAATGCGGTGTTCTTGAGATTGGGGGCGGATGAATCCGCCCCTTCATTCGTTTAAGCGTAGCTTTCGATCGACGGGCAGGCGCAGACCAGGTTGCGGTCGCCGAACACGTTGTCGACGCGACCGACCGGTGGCCAGTACTTGCCGTCGATCAGCGAGGCAACCGGGTAAACCGCTTGCTCACGGCTGTACGGGTGCGACCACTCGCCCACCAGCTCCTTGGCGGTGTGCGGAGCGTTTTTCAGCGGGTTGTCGTCCTTGTCCAGGGTGCCGTTTTCCACTGCGCGGATTTCTTCGCGGATGCGGATCATGGCGTCGCAGAAACGGTCCAGTTCTTCTTTGGATTCGCTTTCGGTCGGCTCGATCATCAAGGTGCCGGCTACCGGGAACGACATGGTCGGCGCGTGGAAGCCGAAGTCGATCAGGCGCTTGGCCACGTCATCGACGCTGATGCCGCTGCTGTCTTTCAGTGGGCGCAGGTCGAGGATGCACTCGTGTGCCACCAGGCCGTTGCTGCCGGTGTACAGCACTGGGTAGTGCTCTTCGAGGCGACGGGAAATGTAGTTGGCATTGAGGATTGCCAGCTGCGAAGCACGCTTGAGACCCGCGCCACCCATCATACGAATGTACATCCAGGTGATCGGCAGAATGCTCGCGCTGCCGAACGGTGCCGCGCACACGGCGCCTTCCTTGCGCTCCATCTGTGCGTGGCCCGGCAGGAACGGTGCCAGGTGCGATTTCACGCCGATCGGGCCGACGCCCGGGCCGCCACCGCCGTGCGGGATGCAGAAGGTCTTGTGCAGGTTCAGGTGCGAAACGTCGCCGCCGAACTTGCCCGGTGCGCACAGGCCGACCATGGCGTTCATGTTCGCGCCGTCGATGTACACCTGGCCGCCGTTGTCATGGATGATGCCGCAGATTTCGCGGATGCCTTCTTCGAACACACCGTGGGTCGACGGGTAGGTGATCATCAGCGCAGCGAGGTGTTCGCGGTGCTCGATGGCCTTGGCGCGCAGGTCTTCGATGTCGACGTTGCCGCGGGCATCGCAAGCGGTCACGACCACGCGCATGCCAGCCATTTGGGCGGTGGCCGGGTTGGTGCCGTGGGCCGAAGACGGGATCAGGCAGATGTCGCGACGATCTTCGCCACGGCTCTGGTGGTAGGCGCGGATCGCCAGCAGACCGGCGTATTCACCCTGGGAGCCGGCGTTCGGTTGCAGCGAAACCGAGTCATAACCGGTGGCCGCGCAGAGCATGGCTTCCAGTTCGTCGGTCAATTGCTGATAGCCGGCGCTTTGCTCGGCCGGGGCGAACGGGTGCAGGGCGCCGAACTCGGCCCAGGTCACCGGGATCATTTCGCTGGCGGCGTTGAGTTTCATGGTGCACGAACCCAGCGGGATCATGGTGCGGTCCAGCGCCAGGTCCTTGTCCGCCAGTTTGCGCAGGTAGCGCATCAACTCGGTTTCAGAGTGATAGCGGTTGAACACCGGGTGGCTGAGGATCGGCGACTGGCGCACCAGCGCGGCCGGGATGGCGCTCTGCACCGAGGCAGCGAGGGCGGCGAAGTCCGGCAGGGCCTTGCCGTCGGACAGCAGGCTCCACAGGGCTTCAACGTCGGCCTGAGTAGTGGTTTCGTCCAGGGACAGGCCCAGGCGTTCGCCGTCGACCACGCGCAGGTTGATGCGCTGGGCGTGCGCCTTGTCGTGCAGCGCGGCAGTTTGCGCGCCGGTCTTCACGGTCAGGGTGTCGAAGAAGCTCGCTTGCTCGACGTTCAGGCCCAATGCGCTCAAGCCTTTGGCCAGGATTGCAGTCAGGTGGTGTACGCGATTGGCGATCTGCGTCAGGCCTTTTGGACCGTGGTACACGGCGTACATGCTGGCGATGTTGGCCAGCAGCACTTGCGCGGTGCAGATGTTCGAAGTGGCTTTCTCGCGACGGATGTGTTGTTCGCGTGTCTGCATGGCCAGGCGCAGGGCCGGGTTGCCGAAACGGTCCACGGAAACACCGACCAGGCGGCCCGGCATGTCACGCTTGAACGCATCCTTGGTGGAGAAGTAAGCCGCGTGCGGGCCACCGAAGCCCAGCGGCACGCCGAAGCGCTGTGCGCTGCCGATGGCCACGTCGGCACCGAACTCGCCCGGTGCGGCCAGCACGGTCAGGGCCAGCAGGTCGGCAGCTACGGCGACCAGGGCGTTGGTGGCGTGGAAGCGTTCGGTCAGCTCGCGGTAATCGAACACGTCACCGTTGCTCGCCGGGTACTGCAGCAGCGCGCCGAAGAACGGCGTCACGTCGGTCAGTTCGAGTTCGTCGCCAACCACTACGTCGATGCCCAGAGGCTCGGCACGGGTGCGCAGTACGTCGAGGGTCTGCGGGTGGCAATGCACGGAAGCGAAGAATTGGTGGCTGCCCTTGTTCTTGCTCAGGCGTTTGCAGAAGGTCATGGCTTCGGCGGCAGCGGTGGCTTCGTCGAGCAGGGAGGCGTTGGCAATCGGCAGGCCAGTGAGGTCGCTGATTAGGGTCTGGAAGTTCAGCAGCGCTTCGAGACGGCCCTGGGAGATTTCTGGCTGGTATGGGGTGTAGGCGGTGTACCAGGCCGGGTTTTCCAGGAGGTTGCGCAGGATCGGCGACGGCGTGTGGGTGCCGTAGTAACCCTGGCCGATGAAGGTCTTGAACAGCTGGTTTTTAGTCGCGATGGACTTGATCAAGGCCAGGGCATCGGCTTCGCTCAGGCCGTCTTCCAGGCCGAGCACGCTGGTGCCCTTGATGCTATCGGGAATCACGCTGGCGCTCAGGGCTTCCAGGGAATCGAAGCCGAGGCTGTTGAGCATGGCTTGCTCGTCACCGGCGCGCGGGCCGATGTGACGGGCGATGAATTCGTTGGCGGTGGTCAGGTTGACTTGAGTCATGTCAGTGCTCCTCAGGCTTCGGCTTGGGCTTTGATCAGGCGGTCGTAGGCGTCCTGATCCAGCAGTTGAGCGACAGCCGAGGCGTCGCTTGGCTGGAAGCGGAAGAACCAGCCTTCGCCCAGCGGATCTTCGTTGACCAGTTCAGGGCTGCTGTCGAGCGCCGGGTTCACTTCCAGCACTTCACCATCCAGCGGCATGTACACGCCGCTGGCAGCCTTTACCGATTCCACGGTGGCGGCTTCGGCGCCCTTGTCGTAGGACTGCAGCTCAGGCAGTTGAACGAAAACCACGTCGCCCAGGGCGTTCTGTGCGAAAGCGGTGATGCCGACCGTGACGCTGCCGTCAGCTTCGGTGCGCAGCCATTCGTGATCTTCAGTAAAACGCAACTCGCTCATGGAAACTCCTAAGGGGGCCAGACTCGTCTGGTGGACGCGATTGAATGCTTGGGCGATGCCCTGGTTATGCAGGTGTACATAGCAAGAACGCGGCCAACCTTGGTTTTCTCTTTGTTTATCAATGATTTAGGTGGTTTTGACAAAGCCTGAAATTCATTCGCTGTAGCGAAATCGATACGTCATATGTCAGGGATAAAAGCCGAGGTGGATCAAAGCCTTGCACAGCCGTGATCGGAGGGGTGTGTAGCGATATCGTTCCGCTGTAGCGCTTTCAGTACAGGTGGAGGTCGTTTTCAGACGTGATTTGCCGATGCATGAACATTCACGACTGTAGGAGCCGGCTTGCTGGCGATGGCGATTTTGCGGACGCCATCGCCAGCAAGCCGGCTCCTACAGATCGGTGTTCATCCGCGTTTTCAGGCCTTGCCGGGAATCCCGTACTTGCGCAACCGATGGGCAATCGCGGTGTGGGAGGTTTGCAGGCGGGTCGCGAGTTGCCGGGTCGAGGGATAGCTGATGTAGAGTTTTTCCAGCAGGGTTTTCTCGAATTCATCCATGGCCTGTTCCAGGCTGTCGACGTCATGGTCGCTCTGGCGGGCCACCGAGGTGCCGGCGATATCGAGGTCGCCAATGTCCACCAGGCTGCTTTCGCAAATCGCCGCGGCGCGGAAGATCACGTTCTGCAATTGCCGCACGTTGCCCGGCCAGCGGTTGCCCAGCAGCGCCGGGTAAGTGCCCGGCGCCAGGCGACAGATCGGGCGCTGGATCTGCGCGCAGGCCTGCTGCATGAAGTAGCGGGCCAGCAGCAGAATGTCCTGGCCGCGCTCGCGCAGCGGCGGCACTTCAATGTTGAGCACGTTGAGGCGATAGAACAGGTCTTCGCGGAACAGGCCTTCGCTGACCATTTTTTCCAGGTCGCGGTGGGTCGCGCTGAGGATCCGCACGTTGACCTTGACCTCACGATCACCGCCAACCCGACGAAAACTGCCGTCGTTGAGGAAGCGCAGCAATTTGGCCTGCAGGTACGGCGACATCTCGCCGATTTCATCGAGAAACACCGTGCCCTGGTTGGCCAGTTCCATCAGCCCCGGTTTGCCACCTCGTTGTGCGCCGGTGAAGGCGCCGGGGGCGTAGCCGAACAGTTCACTTTCGGCGAGGTTCTCCGGCAATGCCGCACAGTTCAATGCCAGGAACGGTGAACTGTGCCGGGCGCTGATGGCATGGCAGGCACGGGCCACCAGTTCCTTGCCGGTGCCGGTTTCGCCCTGGATCAGCAGCGGTGCATCGAGGGCCGCCACCCGTTGGGCGCGGGCCTTTAGGGTGCGGATCACCGGCGACTCGCCGAGCAGTGCATCGAAACCTTCGGCGTGATCGTGATGCAACGCGGAAAGACGTTCACCGATGCGGTTCGGTTGATACAGGGTCAGCAGGGCGCCGGCGTCGGTGATCGGTGTAGCGTCGAGCAGGAAGGTCTGGCCGTTGACGGAGATTTCCCGCAGCGGCAGGCGGAAGCCGTGTTCGAGCAGGGCGTCGAGCAAGGCCGGGTCGGCAAACAGGTCGGCCGCGCTTTCACCGGCCGGTTCGCGGCCATACAGGGCGATCAACGCCGGGTTGGCCAGCAGCACCTTACCGTCGCTGTCCAGTGCCAGTACCGGGTCGGTCATGGCGGCAAGTAGCGCGTCGAGCTGCAAGTGCCGGCGCTGGCCGGGCAGGATGTCGACCACCGTCACCGCTTGCACGCCCCGCACGCTGAACAGGGCATCACGCAGTTCCTCGAGGACTTGCGGGCTCAGGGTCGGGGCGTCGATGTAAACATTGGGCGGGACCATTTCCACCGCATCCAGGTTCAGATTGCGCCCGCCGAGCAGCGCCAGGACTTCCTGGGTGATACCGACGCGGTCGATGAAGCTGACGTGGATACGCATGGGGCGGTTTTGGGTTCTGCAGTGCGAAGGGTGGCAAGTATGCCTTGGTGAAGGGGTAGAGGTGAAATCCGCAGTCAGGTACAGCACCTGTAGGAGCCGGCTTGTTGGCGATTCGGACGGTGCGGTATGTCAGTAATACCGCGTTATCGTTCATCGCTGGCAAGCCAGCTCCTACAAGGGATAGGGGTTATTCGAATTTCTCGAGATCTATCGGGTCGCCGGATTTCATATTCAGTTGCTGGCGGATGTCTTCGAACATCAGGTCGTAATGCGCGTGTGACGAACCAATGGCGATCTTCTCTTTGGGAATGCCGTATTTCTCGGCGATTTTCGTCACGTTGCTGGCGAAGTTGTAGGCCTCCTCCTTGGGCAGGAAGAAGGGCTCCTTCAGTTCCTTGCCCTCAATGCTGCCGTGCATGGTGAACTGGATGCCTTTTTCGCCCTTGTCGTTTTTGCTGACTTCATAGTCGACGTGCACGTTGTAGCTGACATCATCCGCGTTCAGCGCATGACGTTCGATATGCAAGTGGCCTGGCTCAAACATTGCCATAGACGTCTCTCCTCATGAGTAAGTAATGCCAGGCGTCGCGGTGCTGATACGAGTGCCGGCCGTACCTTGAACGATAGCTTCAATGTCCGCGAGCGAACCGATCACCGCCACTTTTCCAGTATGGCGTGCGAATTCGCAGGCTGCCTGCACCTTCGGTCCCATGGAGCCGGCGGCGAAGCCGAGCTTTTCCATTTCGTCGGGGTGGGCCTGGGCGATGGCTTTCTGCGTGGGTTTGCCAAAGTCGATGAAGGCGGCTTTGACGTCGGTGGCGATCACCAGCAGATCGGCCTCAAGCTGTTCGGCCAGCAGCGCCGAGCACAGGTCCTTGTCGATGACCGCTTCGACGCCCTCGAGTTTGCCGGGCGAGGTATACATGGTCGGAATACCGCCGCCACCGGCGCAGATCACGATGCTGCTTTTTTCCAGCAGCCATTTGATCGGACGGATTTCGAAGATGCGCTTGGGTTTCGGGCTGGCAACCACGCGGCGGTATTTGTCGCCGTCCGGGGCGATTGCCCAGCCTTTTTCGGCGGCGAGCTTTTCCGCATCGGCCTTGCTGTAGACCGGGCCGATGGGTTTGGTCGGGTTCTTGAACGCCGGGTCATTGGCATCGACTTCGACTTGGGTCAGCAAGGTCGCGAAGGGCACTTCGAAGTCCAGCAGGTTGCCCAGTTCCTGTTCGATGATGTAGCCGATCATGCCTTCGGTTTCAGCGCCGAGCACGTCCAGCGGGTAAGGGGTGACGGAGGTGTAGGCCGCCGCTTGCAATGACAACAGGCCGACTTGAGGACCATTGCCGTGGGCGATGACCAGTTGGTTGCCAGGATGGATCTTGGCGATCTGTTCGGTGGCGATCCGGATGTTGGCGCGCTGGTTGTCAGCGGTCATCGGTTCGCCGCGGCGGAGCAGGGCGTTACCGCCAAGAGCTACGACGATGCGCATGGTGCAGTCCTTCTAAAAGAGAAGTCACAAACAACTCGATCTCCCGGTTGGAACCGGGCCAGTGTGGGAGCGGGCTTGCTCGAGACGGCGTGTCAGTCGACATCATTGTTTTCAGACACACCGCTTTCGCGAGCAAGCCCGCTCCCACATTGACCGCGTTGCGTCAGTGGGAGCGAGTCAGCCGTTAGAGATCCGCCAGCGTCGACACCAGAATCGCCTTGATCGTGTGCATGCGGTTTTCCGCTTGCTCGAAGGCGATACAGGCCGGCGACTCGAACACGTCATCGGTCACTTCGATGCCGTTCTTCAGGTGCGGGTACTGCTCGGCAATCTGCTTGCCGATCTTGGTGTCGCTGTTGTGGAACGCCGGCAGGCAGTGCATGAACTTGGTGCGCGGGTTGCCGGTGGCTTTCATCAGTTCGGCATTGACCTGATACGGCAGCAGTTGCTGGATGCGTTCGGCCCAGGCTTCGACCGGTTCGCCCATCGACACCCAGACGTCGGTGTGGATGAAGTCCACGCCCTTGACCGCCGCTTTCGGGTCTTCGGTGAGGGTGATGCGCGCGCCGCTTTCTTCGCCGTATTTTTTGCAGCGATCCACCAAATCGTCCGCTGGCCACAGGGCTTTTGGCGCGCAGATGCGCACGTCCATGCCGAGTTTGGCGCCGATCAGCAGCAGCGAGTTGCCCATGTTGTTACGGGCATCGCCGAGGTAGGCGTAGCTGATTTCGTGGATGGGTTTGTCGGCGTTTTCGCGCATGGTCAGCACGTCGGCGATCATTTGCGTCGGGTGGTATTCGTCGGTCAGGCCGTTGAACACCGGTACGCCGGCGAACTTGGCCAGTTCCTCGACGATTTCCTGCTTGAAGCCACGGTACTCGATGGCGTCGTACATGCGCCCGAGCACGCGGGCGGTGTCCTTCATGCTTTCCTTGTGGCCGATCTGCGAGGAGTTCGGGTCGATGTAGGTGACGTTGGCGCCCTGGTCATAGGCGGCTACTTCGAAGGCGCAGCGGGTGCGGGTCGAGGTTTTTTCGAAGATCAGCGCGATGTTGTTGCCCTTCAGATGCTGCTGTTCGGTGCCGGTGTACTTGGCACGCTTGAGGTCGCGGGACAGGTCGAGCAGGTAGCGCAATTCGCGAGGGGTGTGGTGTTCCAGGCTCAGCAGATTGCGGTTATGGATATTGAACGCCATTTTGGATCTCCTAAGGTGAACAGGTTAGTAGTCAATCGGGTCGCGGATGATCGGGCAGGTCATGCAGTGGCCGCCGCCCCGTCCCCGGCCGAGTTCGCCGGCGCTGATGGTGATGACTTCCACGCCGGCCTTGCGCAGCAGGGTGTTGGTGTAGGTATTGCGGTCGTAGCCGATCACCACGCCCGGTTCCACGGCGACCACGTTGTTGCCGTCGTCCCATTGCTCGCGTTCGGCGGCGAAGCTGTTGCCGCCGGTTTCCACCACGCGCAACGCCTTGAGGTTCAGGGCCTGGGCGACGGTGTCGAGGAAATTGGTTTCTTCGCGACGGATATCGATGCCGCCCTCTTTGCTTTCATCGGGACGCAGGGTGAAGGCGACAATCTGGTTCACCACTTCCGGGAAGATCGTGACGAGGTCGCGATCGCAGAAGCTGAACACCGTGTCCAGGTGCATCGCCGCGCGGGATTTCGGCAGGCCGGCGACGATCACTTTCTCCACGGCTTTGTTCTTGAACAGGTTCACCGCCAGTTGCGCAATGGCCTGGCGCGACGAGCGTTCGCCCATGCCGATCAACACCACGCCGTTGCCAATCGGCATCACGTCACCGCCCTCAAGGGTGGCGTTGCCGTGGTCTTTGTCCGGGTCGCCGTACCAGATCTGGAAGTCGGCGTTGGTGAACTCGGGGTGGAATTTGTAGATGGCGGTGGTCAGCAGGGTTTCCTGACGGCGTGCCGGCCAGTACATCGGGTTGAGGGTGACGCCACCGTAGATCCAGCAGGTGGTATCGCGGGTGAACTGGGTGTTGGGCAGCGGCGGCAGGATGAAGCTGGAGTTGCCGAGGAAGTCGCGGAACATCTCGATGGCCTTGCCACCGAAACTGGTCGGCAGATCGTCGCCCGAGACACCGCCGATCAGGAACTCGGCGATCTTGCGCGGCTCCAGGCTACGCAGCCACGAGCCTGTTTCGTTGATCAGGCCCAGGCCCACCGAGTTGGCGGTGATCTTGCGTTCCAGAATCCAGTCCAGGGCTTCGGGAATGGCAACGATGTCGGTCAGCAAGTTGTGCATTTCCAGCACATCGATGTTGCGCTCGCGCATCTTGGTGACGAAGTCGAAGTGGTCGCGTTTGGCCTGGGCCACCCACAGCACGTCATCGAACAGCAGTTCATCGCAGTTGTTCGGGGTCAGCCGCTGATGGGCCAGGCCTGGGGAGCAAACCATGACTTTGCGCAGTTTGCCGGCTTCGGAATGGACGCCGTACTTAACTTTTTCCTTGGTCATTACAGTGATCCTCCAGATGAAAACAGGGTTATTACAGGGTCAGGAAGCCGTCATAGAGACCGTAGGCCGCCACCACGGCGCCGACGACCACCGCAGCGAAAATCAGCTTCTCGACGTTGGTGAAAACCGGTTTGTTGATTTCCAGCTTGGCCTTGGCGAACAGGATCACGCCGGGGGCGTAGAGCAGGGCGGACAGCAGCAGGTACTTGGTGCCGCCGGCGTACAGCAGCCAGATCGCATAGATCAGGGCCACGGCGCCGATGATCAGATCCTTGCGCCGCTCGCCGGCCGCGCCTTCGTAGCTTTCGCCACGCACCGCCAACAGCAACGCATAAGCCGCCGACCACAGGTACGGCACCAGAATCATCGAGGTGGCGAGGTAGATCAGCGACAGGTAAGTGCTGGCCGAGAACAGCGTGATGATCAGGAAAACCTGGACCATGGCGTTGGTCAGCCACAGGGCATTGACCGGTACATGGTTGGCGTTTTCCTTGCGCAAAAACGCCGGCATGGTGTGGTCCTTGGCGGCGGCGAACATGATCTCCGCGCACAGCAGCACCCACGACAGCAACGCCCCCAGCAACGAGATGATCAAACCGACGCTGATCAGCACCGCGCCCCAGTGACCGACCACGTGTTCCAGCACGGCGGCCATTGACGGGTTCTGCAGTTTGGCCAGTTCCGGCTGGGTCATGATCCCCAGCGACAGGACGTTGACCAGGACTAAAAACAGCAGCACGGTGACAAAGCCGATCACGGTGGCTTTACCCACATCGCTGCGTTTTTCCGCCCGGGCCGAAAAGATGCTCGCGCCTTCGATACCAATGAACACCCACACGGTGACCAGCATCATTTTGCGTACCTGGTCCATCACGCTGCCCAGGTCCGGATTCTTCAGGCCCCAGATGTCAGCGGTGAAGATGTCCAGTTTGAAGGCGAACAACGCGATCAGCATGAACAGCAGCAACGGCACGATCTTGGCGACCGTGGTTACCAGGTTGATGAACGCTGCTTCTTTGATGCCTCGCAGTACGAGGAAATGTACGGCCCAGAGCAGCACCGAGGCACCGATCACCGCAGCAACTGTATTCCCCTCCCCAAATAGCGGGAAGAAGTAGCCGAGGGTGCTGAACAACAGTACGAAGTACCCCACGTTGCCCAGCCAGGCACTGATCCAGTACCCCCAGGCGGACGAGAAACCCATGTAGTCGCCGAAACCGGCCTTGGCGTAGGCGTAGACCCCGCCGTCCAGGTCGGGCTTGCGGTTGGCCAGGGTCTGGAACACGAATGCCAGGGTGAGCATGCCGACGGCGGTGATCGCCCAACCGATCATAATGGCGCCGACATCAGCACTGGCCGCCATGTTTTGTGGCAAGGAAAAGATCCCGCCACCAATCATCGAACCGACGACTAACGCAACCAGCGCGCCGAGTTTTAGTTTTCCGGGAGCTTCAGACATTGCATGACTCCAATGCAGGAGAAGAGAGGCAACAGATTATTCTGTTGGCTATCCGATCAGCTGACTTAGATCACTAAATGAGAGCGTTCCCGGAATCTTGGCTGAGTGCCATCACTTATAAGTCTGCTGCCTGTAATGCCTGATCTAGAGGCCTTTTCTGGTTGCTCAAGAACTTTTCAGTATTTGTTTCGAATTATGACGCTAGTTGGTTTTTCAGAATCTGCAAATTTTATTCATGCATTTTTTGGACAAAATGGACTTATTAAATGAACGTATAAAACAAATGATTATATCGACGTTGCGATAGCCGTTTTGTGCAAGTTAAAAGACGTTTGTTGGCGTTATTCAATAAACGTTATTACTCTTCAACAGTTTAGTTGACGCCCGATATGTGACGATCTCGCGGCAGTGCCGCCCCCGGAAAATGGAGTTGCAATGATGTCGCAATCGCCGAACAAGCTTCGCCTGAGCGCATTGATCGCATTGGTGGTGGGTTCGATGATCGGCGGCGGGATTTTTTCCCTGCCGCAAAACATGGCGGCCAGGGCCGATGCCGGGGCGATTCTGATCGGTTGGGCGATCACCGCCGTCGGCATGCTGACCCTGGCGTTCGTGTTCCAGACCCTGGCCAACCGCAAGCCGGAACTGAACTCCGGCGTGTACGCCTACGCCAAGGCCGGTTTCGGCGACTACATGGGGTTTTCATCCGCCTGGGGGTACTGGATCAGTGCCTGGCTGGGCAACGTCGGCTACTTCATTTTGCTGTTCAGTACCCTCGGCTATTTCTTTCCGGTCTTCGGCGAAGGCAACACGCCGATTGCCATCGCCTGCGCTTCGGTGCTGCTGTGGACCGTGCATTTTGTGGTGATGCGCGGGATCAAGGAGGCCGCGTTCATCAACCAGGTGACCACGGTCGCCAAGATCGTGCCGCTGATCATGTTCATCGTGATTGCCGCCGTGGCGTTCAAGGCAGACATCTTTACCCTCGATATCTGGGGGCGCAACAACCCGGAATTCGGCAGCGTGATGGATCAGGTCCGGCACATGATGCTGGTCACCGTGTTCGTGTTCATCGGCATCGAAGGCGCCAGTGTCTATTCGGCCCGGGCGGAGAAACGCTCCGACGTGGGCCGGGCGACGGTGATCGGGTTCGTTGGGGTATTGGCCCTGCTGGTGCTGGTGAACGTGCTGTCGCTGGGGATCATGTCTCAACCGGAACTGGCGAAATTGCAGAACCCCTCTTTGGCGGCGGTGCTGGAACACATCGTCGGTCCCTGGGGTGCGTTGCTGATCAGCGTCGGCCTGGCGATCTCGCTGTTGGGTGCGTTGTTGTCCTGGGCGCTGCTGTGCGCCGAAATCCTCTTTGCCACGGCGAAAGACAAGACCATGCCGGCCTTCTTGACCAGGGAGAACGCCAACCACGTGCCGGTCAATGCGATGTGGCTGACCAACTCGATGATCCAGTTGTTCTTGCTGATCACGCTGTTTTCCGCCGGCACCTACACCAGCCTGATTTATCTGGCCTCTTCGATGATTCTGGTGCCGTATCTGTGGTCGGCGGCCTATGCCGTGTTGTTGTGCGCGCGGGGTGACACTTATCAACAGGCGCCCGTCGAGCGCACCAAGGATCTGCTGATTGGTGGCATCGCCCTGGTCTACGCAGTGTGGTTGTTGTATGCCGGGGGCCTGAAATATCTGCTGCTGTCGGCGTTGCTGTATGCGCCCGGCGTGATCCTGTTTGCCAAGGCTCGCCATGAGCAGGGCATGCCATTGTTCACGGTTATCGAGAAGGGCATTTTCACCTGTGTCATCGGTGGCGCAGGGCTGGCGGCCTATGGCTTGTACAGCGGCTTGTTGAGCCTGTGAAGATGTTGCTGGCGTATCAACCACCCTATGATTGGCCGGCGATGTTGGGTTTTTTGTCGGCGCGGGCGATTACCGGGCTGGAAACCGTGGTCGACGGCGTGTATTCGCGCAGCATCGGTTTGAACGGCGCCTGCGGTACGTTCTCGATCCAGCCTGCCACCGCCGATGCCCTTGAGTTGAGCCTGGACTTTCCAGACCCGGGTGCCGTACCTGCAATCGTCGCAAGCGTGCGACGGATGTTTGATCTGGACGCCGAGCTGTCCACGATGCATCGGCACCTGGCGGTTGATCCGCTGTTGGCGCGGCTGATTGCCGAGCGCCCCGGGCTGCGTGTGCCGGGGGCGTGGGATGGCCTGGAACTGGCGATCCGCGCGGTGTTGGGGCAGCAGATTACGGTGGTGGCGGCGATCCGGTTGGCGGGCAAACTGGTCGCGCAGTACGGCACGCCCTTCCATTCAGGGCTGCCGGGGGTGACCCATGTGTTTCCCGAGGTCGGCGTTCTGGCGGGTGCGGATCTCGCCGCGTTGGGGATGCCGAAAAGCCGTGGCCGAACGTTGTCGGGTGTGGCTCAGGCGTTGCTTGATGATCCGCGATTGTTCGAGCCCGATCGGGACGGAGGCGTAGCGCGCTTGCTGGCCTTGCATGGGATTGGTGACTGGACGGCGCAGTACATTGCGCTGCGGCAGCTGCGGCAGATGGATGGGTTTCCCAATGGTGATGTGGGGCTGATCAATGCGTTGGTGGCGCTGGAAGGTGGGCCGGTGACAGCGAAGCAGCTTTTGGCGCGAGCCGAAACCTGGCGGCCTTATCGGGGGTATGCGGCGCAGTTGTTGTGGACTTCGTTGAGTCGGGTGGACTGAGCTGATCCGGGTTTTGTGTTGCCTGTCCTGGGGTCTTCGCGAGCAAGCCCGCTCCCACAGGTGACCGCGATCAACTGTGGGAGCGGGCTTGCTCGCGAAGGCGATCCGGCCGTCACCACCACTGCGCGCGATGGGAACCCAATTCCGTTGCCGGTAGCGCCCACTGCATCGGCGTCCCGGTTATCTTCAAAGGCGCATGCAACCGATACGCAGGCCCCCACGGCGTCTGTTCCACGATCAACCCCTGATCCTGCTCATCTTCCGCACACAAGGCCTCACTCATCCCAGACCCATGTTCGATCAACAACTTCGCCGTGCGCGCCAAGGACAATCGCGCCGAGCCCCCGGAACCGTCGCTCAACCTTTGCGCCAGCAACCGGATCGCACTGGCCGCCATCAAATATCCGGTGGCGTGATCGAGGGCCTGCACGGGCAGCGGTGTCGGTTTGTCGGCACCTTTGCAGAGCATACCGGCGTCGGCAATACCGCTACTCATCTGCACCAGGCTGTCGAAGCCCCGGCGGTTTTGCCAGGGGCCGCTCCAGCCGTAGGCATTGAGGCAAACATCAATCAGGCTCGGGTTCATGGACCGGCGCTCATTCACGCCGAAGCCAAGTCGCTCAAGGGCATCGGCACGATAGCCATGCAGCAGAATGTCGGCATCCCTGAGCAGACATTCGAATACGGCGCGGTCGGTCTTGTCGTACAGATCAAGGCGCGCGCAACGTTTTCCCAAAGTGACTTCCGGCACCACCCCGGGCTCGTTCCAGGTCGGCGGATCGATGCGCAAGACATCAGCACCCAGGCCTGCCAGAAAGCGACTGGCGATGGGGCCGGCGAGCACGCGGGTCAAATCCAGCACCTTGAGGCCGGCCAGTGGTCGAGCCACTGAACCTGTCCACACTTTGCGGCCTTGGCTTGGGTGGTTGGCGAACTGAATCAAGGATTCGGCATTCACTGCCTGGCCTTGAGGATGGACCTGCCATTGATCCCAAGTGCGCATCTCGGCGGCACAACCCCCGGCATCGACCACCGCTTGCTCCAGCTCGCTGTTCGCCCATTGCGCCACTTTGCCGGCCATCGCTGCGCGGTCGGCACAGGCGCCCAGCACGCTTTCGGCCGCGGCGCGGTGATGGGGCGCGTTGGTGTGCAGGCGAATCCAGCCATCGCGGGTGGCGTAGTCACCGGCCACCGGGTCCCACAGCGGCGGGACGCTCCAGCCTATCGGGCGAATCGAGGTCGCGAACCAGAATGATGCGAGGCGTCGGTCAACTTCAAGGTCGGGCAGGTGCCCGGTTTGCTGGTGCAGCAGTTCGCTGGCGGCCTGGCCGGCGGCAGCGATGCTGGCGCAGGCCAGATCCGTGACGGCAAACGCCGAGGGCAGGGCGCCGCTGGAGGTGAATGGAATCGGGGTGTGAGGCAAACCGAGTGCGGCTTGAATGGACGTGAGCAGATCAGTCATCGAAGGGCCCTCCGGAGCGAGAGCACGATCATAGTTCAAAAAAATCGGGGCCAGATGAAATCCCTTTGTGGGAGCGGGCTTGCTCGCGAAGAGGCCGGCACATTCAACAACGATGTTGTCAGGCACACCGCATTCGCGAGCAAGCCCGCTCACATTTTAAACGCGGAACTGATCCATCAACTTCATCTGGTGGGTGGTCAGGGCGTTGAGCTGGCTGCTGATCTGCGCCGATTCGGTGGCCTGGCCGGTCAGGGTTTCGGTGACGGTGCGGATCGCCGAGACGTTGCGGTTGACCTCTTCGGCCACTGCGCTTTGCTGTTCGGCGGCGCTGGCGATTTGCAGGTTCATGTCGCTGATCACGGTGACCGCGTCGCTGATCTTGCCCAAGGCCTGGACCGCCTGCTGGATCTGCCCGGCGTTGCTGTGGGCCTGGGTCTGGCTTGAATGCATGGTGGCGACCACGCCGCGGGTGCCGGACTGGATGCGTTCGATCACCAGGCGAATTTCTTCCACCGAGTCCTGGGTGCGCTTGGCCAGATTGCGCACTTCGTCGGCGACCACCGCAAAGCCACGACCGCTTTCACCGGCGCGGGCCGCTTCGATCGCCGCGTTGAGGGCCAGCAGGTTGGTTTGTTCGGCGATGCTGCGGATCACCTCCAGCACCGAGCCGATCTGCTCGCTGTTGACCGCCAGGGCTTCGACTTCGGTCACGGCCTTGCTGACTTCGTCGGCCAGTTGATTGATGTCGCGGGTGCTGCGCTCGATGATCTGCATGCCATCGCGGGCCGACTGGTCGGCACCCTTGGCGGCATTGGCCGCGTTCGAGGCGCTGTTGGCGACATCGTGGGCGGTGGCGCTCATTTCGTTGGACGCGGTGGCGACCTGGTCGATTTCACGGAACTGCACCTGCATGCCTTCGCTGGTCTGGCGGGCGATTTCCGACGACTGATCGGCCGTGCCACGGGCATCGGTGATGCTTTGCTTGATCTGCGCGATGGTCGGTTGCAGCTTGTCGAGGAAGCGGTTGAACCAGCTCACCAGTTCGCCCAGTTCGTCTTTCTTGCTGTAGTGCAGGCGCTGGGTCAGGTCGCCGTCGCCACTGGCAATCGCCTTGAGCATCTCGGCCACGCTGTTGATCGGCCGGGTCACGCCCGATGCGGTGAGCCACATCAGCAGCAGTCCGAGCACACCGGCGATCACCGCCACTGACAGGGCCTTGATCGTGCCGCTTTGCTGGGCATCGTCGAGCACCGCTTGCAGCTTCACCGAATCGGCCAGCAGCACTTGCTTGGGCAGGTCGATCACCACGGCCCAGGCCTTGGCATCGGCGATCGGGCTGACCGGGTACACCGCACGGATCAGGTCGCCTTGCTGGAGAATCTTCGGTGCACCGCTGCCGAGCAATTGCAGGATGTCCTTGCCATCCGCACCCAGGGTGTCGCCGATGCTCTTGCCGACTTTCGTTGCGTCGACGCTGTAGGCCGCCATCACGCCAGTGCCGGAGACGATCAGCATGTGCCCGGCGCTATTGAACAGTTCGCGCTGGGAATCGACGGCCGCCGCTTGCAGGGCGTCGAGGGCGATGTCGATACCGACCACGCCGATCGACTTGCCATCCACCAGCAGCGGTACGGAAATGGTGGTCATCAGCACTTCCTTGTTGCCGACGGTATCGGCGTACGGGTCGAGCAGGCAGATACGCTTGCTGTCCCGCGGGCAGGTGTACCAGACGTTGTACGGCGTGCCGCTGAGGTTCAGGGTGGTCTTGGTCATGTCCTCTTCGACCATGATCGTGTTCAGCGACTCACCCCCGGCGCGGCTCCAGTAGGTGGCGAAACGGCCAATCTCGTTAGACTGGCGGGCGGCGTCGTTGGCAAATTCGCTGTCCTTGCCGTCCAGGCCGTTGGGTTCGAACGCCAGCCAGATGCCCAGCACTTTGCTATTGCGCTCGAAGGCGGTTTTCAGGCTCTGGTTCAACTCCTCACGCAGGGCGCCTGGCTCAAGCGAGCGCTTGGCGGCCATGGTGCGCATGTCCTTGATCTGGTCGGCCAGGGCGGTCACCACCGTCAGGGTTTCACCGAACGTCTTCTGCACCCGCACCGCTTGTTCGGCGGCCTTGGCCTGGAGCAGGTCCTGCACACTGGCGGTGAGCATTCTGCTGCTGGAATCGTTGACCAGATCATCGTTCTGATTGGTCTGGTAGATGTTCATGCCCACTATCAAGGCGACTACGCCCAGCAGGCACAGACCGGACAGCAGGACGATTTTCAGGCGGATGGACAGTGAGTCGAACATAGGGCGAACTCGCGAATGGATGAAGTGTTGGCTGTGGGCCGCTGCGGCTCACTCGCTAAATCCATTTAGCGCCGATCAATGCACATCGGCGTGTCGCTGAGGTTACATGAGGGGCAACCCGACGAACGGTATTGGTTGAACGTTTGCGCAGTAAAATGTGCCGAAAAGCGCTTTAAAACGAAGAAAAATCGCGGAGTTGTTCAGGTGGTATCCGGCAGTGATTCCGGTCGCGACCAGATCCACAGGTTGCCCAACCCCATGCCGGCAATCGCCAGGTAGATCGGCCAGCCATGATCGAGCATCACCAGCATCAGGCCGGCGCATAACAGCATGCTGACAGTGGCGCTGACTTTGGCCCGGCGCGCGATGATCTTGCCGTTGCGCCAGTTATGGAGGATAGGGCCGAACAGCCGGTGGTTTTCCAGCCAGGCGCTCAGGCGCGGCGAACTGCGGGTCGCGGCCCAGGCGGCGAGCAGGATGAACTCGGTGGTTGGCAGGCCGGGTATCACGATCGCAATCAGGCCGATGCCCAGGCTGACGTAGGCGAGCAGGCCGAAGAGGAGGCGGGAGAGTTTTGAAGAGGCGGGCATGGGCTCAAGGCAACACGTGAGGCGAATCGAAATCCTACAGGCTAACAACATCTCCTGTGGGAGCGGGTTTGCTCGCGAAGAGGGTGTGTCAGTGGACATCAATGCCGACTGACACGCCGCTTTCGCGAGCAAGCCCGCTCCCACAAGGGGAGCGCGTTGGATCAGGCGGCTTCGGTAGCGTAAGCCTGCTCCAGCAACACGGTAAAACGGTTGAACGCGTCGATGGCGCCTTTTTCCACTTCGGCTTCTTCCTGGGCGCTGAACTCCAGGCCGTCCAGGGTTTTGACGAAGCTCTTCCAGCCTTCCGCGCGGCCACCGGCCGGTTCGCCGAGGTGGCGGGCGCCGAAGGTTTCGCTCAGGCCAAGGCCCACGGCGCGCTTGATCAGGAACGCCGCGCCGAGTTTCGAACCTTCCGAAACAAAAATCCAGCCCAGGGCTTGGGCCTTGGTCGGGTTCTTCAGGGCACCAGCGACAGGTGCCGGCACGTCGGTGTCCAGGTCCGCCAGGTCCGCCTTGGCAGCATCGGCGCGGCAGCGGGCCGGCAGGTCCGGGACGATGGCGGTCAGTTCGGCATCGTTGTACAGCGACACCAGCTCCGACTGGAACAGGTACTGCGCCACCACGAAACGGGCGAAATTGGCCTGGGTCTCAAACGGGGCATGGGCTTTGACCAGGGCATCGAGCTTGGTGTGCGGTTCGTTGGTGATCTGGTTCAAACGCTGGGAACGCAAGTTGGGGCGTTGTTCGGTGGCCTGGGTAGTCATGGCAATTCCTTGGGGGAAGAAGAGGCGCTTGGTAACGAGACGAACAAGCAGGCGCCTGACAGTAAAAAATCCTCGCCGGACGGTTTCAATTCACCGCCCGGCGGGATGGCCGGATCAGATATCCCAGGTCAGGTTGACCGCGAAGTTGCGACCCGGCTGGGTCAGGCGGTCGAGGTTGGCCGGTTGGGTCACCGAGGCTTCGCCGACACTGTCGTAGCCGCGCACGTCATCCCACAGCCAGTACTTTTTGTCGGTGAGGTTGTAGACGCCGCCACTGACGGTCACATCGTCGGTCACCTTGTAGAACGCGCTCAGGTCCAGAATGCCGAAGCCGGGAGTCTTGAACTGGGTGCTGGTGCCGTCCGGGGTCTTGAAGCTGCTGCTGTCGACGCGGTCCTTCTTCTTCACCAGGGTCCAGCTGAGCAAGCCACCGTAGGTGTCCTGGTCGTAGCCGAGGCCGAACACGCCGGTCAGCGGGTTGACGCTGTTTAGCGGTTCGCCCGAGTCGTCGTTGCGACCGTAGGCATAGGCCACCGAGCCCTGGGTGTAGAGGCCTTGCGGCGCGCCGAAGGCGTCGAGGTTCAGGCGACCCTTGACCTCGGCACCCTTGATGGTGGCGTGTTTGATGTTGTTGCTCTGGAACGTGGTCTCGGTGTAGCCCGGAGTGATGGCGTTCTCGTCGATGAAGTCGCGGTATTTGTTGTAGAACACCGCCACGTCAAACGAGCCCTGTTCGAAGTTGCCGCGCAAACCGGTCTCGTAGCTCTTGCTCTTTTCCGGTTCGAGGTCCGGGTTAGGCGCGACCTGATAGCCGCCGGCGAGGTTTTCGAAACGACCATACAACGCCTTGGCAGTCGGGGTACGGAAGCCTTCGGCGTATTTGCCGTACCAGGTGTAATAGTCGTTGAAGCTGTAGGTAGTGCCAAAATTCGGCGACAGGCGATGCCAGGTCTTGGTTTCGTCGCTTACCGTGCCGTTGCGACTCTGGTCGGCGGTGGCCAGGAACTCTTCGGTGATGTGCGGCTTGAGCTGGGTGTAGTCGTAGCGAGCACCGGGCACGAAAGTCCAGTTGCCCCAACTGATCTGATCCTGGGCGAACAGGCTGTAGGTGTTGACGGTTGGGTCCGGGAAGTCACTGGCGGGTGTCAGCGTGTCGGTGGTGCTAGGTGCGCCGATGACCCGGCAGGCACCGGCCACGGTCAGGCACGTGCCGGTACCGGTACGCAGGCCGGTAATCTTGTCCTGCTTGATGGTGGTGCCATAAGTGACGAGGTGCTCGGTGTCGGCGATGGCAAACGACTTGTCAGCCTGGGCATCGAATACCCATTGGCGATCCTTGTAGTTGGTATCGCGGTTACGCAGCACGGTCCGCGACGGCGCGTAGATTTCCTCGGTGCTCTGGTCGGTCTTGGCGATCTGGTAGTTCAGCGACCACTTGATGTTGTCAGCCAGTGCGCTGTCCAGGCCGAAGCTGTGTTCCAGGCCAAAGCGTTCGCGGGTGATCGTGTCGTTGCCGGTGCGGGCTTTGTAGAAGCCGAAACCGCGTCCGGCGTTGAACGGGCCGCCCACGGCGCTCAATTGATTGGTGTCGCGGTCGTCCTTGTAATGCTCGTAGGTCAGGCCCAGGCGTGCGTCGTCGGCGTAATCCCAGCCCAGTTTGGCTAGCACGCTAGTGGTGCGAGCGTCCTGGGGGTTGGCCTCGGTACGATTCAGGCCAGTGCCACCGGTTTCGCCATAGGACTCTGTTTCATGACCGTTGCGCTGACTGAAGTGCAACAGGCCATCGAACTCGCCGGTGCGACCGGCGACGGTGCCGGACGTCAGCCAGCTTTCGTCGGCGGAGCTGTAGCCGGTTTTCAGACGTGCACCAACATCCTTGCCCGGTTTGATGATGTCGTCAGCGTCCAGCGTGTAGTAGCTGACGGCGCCGCCAATGGCGTTGCTGCCATACAGCACTGAGGCCGGGCCGCGGAGGATTTCCACACGCTTGACGATTTCCGGGTCGACGTAGTTGCGGTTGGTCTGGGCATACGGGCCGTTGAAGAAACCGTCAGGGACCTGCACGCCATCGACCTGGGTCAGCACGCGGTCGCCATCGATGCCGCGAATGTTGTAGCCAGTGATGCCGGCGCGCTGGCCTGCGCCACCTACCGATACACCGGGTTCGTAGCGCACCAGTTCCTTGATGGTATTGACGTTGTTGCGGTCCAGATCTTCGCGCGTGTAGACAGAGACCGTGCTCGGCACGCTGCTCACGGACTGTTCGTTACGGGTGGCGCTGATGGTCACCTGATCCAGATTCAGGGCACTGCCAGCGCTGCGCTTTTCCAGCACGATGCTGTTGTTGCCCAGTTTGCGATAGCTCAGGTTGGTCCCCACCAACAGGCGATCCAGGGCTTTCTCCGGCGACAGGGAGCCGCGTACGCCCGGCGAGGCCACACCTTGTGCCAGCTCCGACGACACACCGACCTGCCAGCCCGTCACGGCGGTAAAGGCATTGAGTGCCGACACCAGTGACTGCTGGGGAATGGCGAACGAGTAGTCGCCCATTTTGCGGGTCGACTGCTCGGCGGTGGTGGCGGCCATCAGCGGTGCGGTGCCGGCCATCAAGATGGCAGCGGTCAGCAGCGACAGCACGCGGGAAGGTGAAGGGGCTTGGCGGGTAAGGCGAGAGGACATCGATAGCGCTCCGTGTCGCACGAATCTTTATAGGTGCTGATTGGCATCATGAGATGCGAATCAATTGCATTGGCTATAACGAGACGTACGGGATTTGCCTATCGAGTAAAAATAATTCTCATTCAGTTCAGTATGACCAACGCGGGGAATTCCTGCAGCCGGGCCGAGGTGATGTGGGCCAGGGAACGGACCACGTCCAGCGGTTGATCGAGGCGATAGTTACCGGTCACGGTGACATCAGCCAGTTGTTCGTTGTTGTTGATGATCCAGCCCGGGTAGTAGCGGCGCAGTTCGGCCAGCACCTGGTTCAACGGGCAGTTTTCGAACACCAGGCGCCCCTGCACCCACGCCAGGTCGGTGGCGGCATCCAGCTTGGCCGGGCGGTCGAAGCCGTTGGGGCCGATGCGGATACTTTCCCCGGCGGACAGGCGAACCCGGGCATCGTCACGGGTGGCGCGCAAGTCGACATTCCCGCGCTGCACCCGCACCTGTGCCACGCCGTCGAGGTAACGCACGGCAAATGCGGTATCGAGAACGCTGGCCGTGACCGGGCCGGCATCGATTTCCAGAGGTTGGCCGCGACTGGCCTGGACTTCGAAAAACGCTTCACCCTGATACAGGCGGGCGACACGTTGTTGATCGTTGATGGTGCTGGAAAACGCCGAATTGGTGTTGAGCAGGACCCTGGAGCCGTCGTCCAGTTGCAGGCGCTGGCGCTCGCCGACCACGGTCAGGTGATCGGCCTGCAGGCGCATCGGCAAATTGCTGAAATTGAACAGGCCGAGCAGCAGCACGGCGGCAGTGGCCAGCGGTTTCCAGTGCGGACGCAGGCGAGCGAGGACGGTGACTTTCGCGGGACGGGCAGCCAGGCTTTGCGCGCATTTCGCCACTTGCGGGCCGTCCCAGATCGCCTGGGCCTTGGCGAAGGCCTGGGCATTGAGCGGGTCGGCATCGAGCCAGGCATGAAACTGGCGGGTCTGCTCCTCGTCGGGACTGCCGAGCACGATCAGCCAGTCCAGGGCCTGGTCCATCGCGCTAGCGGAGTCCTGCGCCGAAGAAGGCTCAGGGGAGCGGTGGTTGTCCGTCACGGTGTTTCCTCGGCTGTGTCTGTGCACGGCTGTTTTTTTAGTGAAGCGTAAAAAGTGGGCCAAGGGTAGCAAAGCCCGATGACCAGCGCAGTCGGTCAGGGTCAGCGCAAGATCCAGACGCTCAATTGGCGTTCAAGCGATCGGCAACCCCGATGCAGATCGACATGATCAATTTGAGTTCTTTCTGCACGGTGCTGAGGGACACGTTCAACTCGTCGGCGATTTCCTGGTAGCTGTGCCCGTGCAGGCGGCTGAGGATGAAAATCCGCTGTTGGCGGTCGCTGAGTTCACTGAGGCTCACGTTCAGGCGCTCCAGCAATTGTTCGGCATGAGCGGCGTCTTCGGCGCTGCTGGTGGGGGCGGCGACGCTGTGCACCACCTCCTGGGGTACGTCCTCGACCATGGTGCGCGAATGGATGCGCCGCGCGCGCAGATGGTCCAGCGCCAGGTTGCGCGCCGTCTGGAAAACAAAGGGCTCGAGATGATCGATGGCCCGCTCGCTCAACGCACGGGTCACCCGCAGGTAGGTTTCCTGCAGGAGGTCTTCAGCGGTGCTGTGATTGTTGACCATTCGCTCCAGCGTACGCAGCAGGGAGGTGCGCTGGGTGAGGAAAACGTGGTTGAAGCGCGACTGACTCACGGGAGGACCTGATCCATTTCTAGCGAATGATAATGCTTATCATCCACCCGAGTGGTCAAGTATTGATTTGTGAAGGTTTAAGCGCGTCCCTGCAAATAGCTCGCGTAATCGGGAATCCGATGGCTGTGCGCCTGGTCCATCAACGGGCTGCTGATGAGGTAATCGGCGCTGCACTCGTTGCATGCCACCGGGATGTTCCAGACCGCCGCGACCCGCAGCAACGCCTTGATGTCCGGGTCGTGTGGTTGCGGTTCGAAGGGGTCCCAGAAGAACACCAGCATGTCGACCCGTTGCTCGGCGATTTGCGCACCAAGCTGTTGGTCGCCGCCCAGCGGACCACTGATCATGCTCTCCACGGGCAGGTCGAGGCGTTGTTGCAACAACAACCCGGTGGTGCCGGTGGCGACCAGATCATGCTGGGCCAGTTTGTCTTTTTGCCGTTCGGCCCAGTCCAGCAAGAACACCTTGCAGTGGTCATGGGCAACCAGGGCGATACGCTTGCGCGCCGCCAGGGTCTTTTGCGTAAAGCTGATGCCGATCATGGGTTGTTGCTCCAGAAATGACACGCACCCTGTAGGAGCGAGCTTGCTCGCGATGGTCGTTAACGATGACAAGGGTCGCCTGAATGAGCGCGGTGCCCTTACATCCATCGCGAGCAAGCTCGCTCCTACAAGACCGGGGGGCGTGCTGCTTATTCAGCGTTGCACAGCGCCAGGCAGTTATCGAGCATGCGGTTGGAGAAGCCCCACTCGTTGTCATACCAGGCCAATACCTTGAGCAGCTTGCCGCTGGATTTGGTGTGGTTGGCGTCGAAGATCGACGACAGCGGGTTGTGGTTGAAGTCGCTGGAGACCAGCGGCAGGGTGTTGTACCCAAGGATTTTCGAGTGCTGGCTGGCTTCTTTCATCAGCGCATTGACTTCATCGGCCGACGCTTCGCGCTTGAGCTGTACCGTCAGGTCCACCAGCGACACATTGATCACCGGTACACGCACCGACATGCCGGTCAATTTGCCCGCCAGTTCCGGCAGCACCAGGCCCACCGCTTCAGCAGCACCGGTCTTGCTCGGGATCATGTTCTGGGTGGCCGAACGGGCGCGGTACGGATCGACGTGATAGACGTCGGTCAGGTGCTGGTCGTTGGTATAGGCGTGAATAGTGGTCATCAGGCCGCTTTCGATCCCCAGTTCGCGATGCAGCACCTGGGCCACCGGGGCCAGGCAGTTGGTGGTGCACGATGCGTTGGAAATGATTTGGTGCGATTGGCGCAGAATGTCGTGGTTCACCCCGTAAACCACGGTGGCGTCGGCGCCTTTGGCCGGGGCCGAAATGATCACTTTGCGCGCGCCGGCCGTAATATGCGCGGCGGCCTTGGCCCGGTCGGTGAACAGACCGGTGCATTCGAACACCACATCAATCTTTTCCGCGGCCCAGGGCAGGTCGGCCGGGTTGCGAATGGCACTGACCGAAATGCGGTCGCCATTGACCGTCAGGCTCTCCTGGTCATGCTGGACATCGGCATCGAACGTGCCGTGAACGGTGTCGTACTTGAGCAAGTGAGCGTTCATAGCGCTGTCGCCCAGGTCGTTGATGGCGACGATCTGCAGATCCTGACGGTAGCCCTGGGTATAGAGTGCGCGCAGAACATTACGGCCGATGCGGCCAAAGCCATTGATTGCGATTCGAAGAGTCATATGTTTGCGCTACCGTCGTTTTGTTGTTGGAATTACAAGATTATTCGCAAAAAAATAGAAAACAAGCCTTTTTGATGGCAATATTTTGTTCAATCTACAACGAGTGACCTGAATCAACTGGTCCAACCGATCAAGAAAACCGTCTGTCATCCCATCGACACCGGCCTTTGATCAGCATAGACAATCAGGTCGCCACATCCGTTAGCCTGGAGTTCTACACATGCATCCCCGCGTCCTTGAGGTCACCGAACGGCTTATCGCCCGCAGCCGCGCCACGCGTGAGGCTTACCTTGCATTGATTCGCGGTGCGGCCAGCGACGGTCCGATGCGCGGCCAGCTGCAATGCGCCAACTTCGCCCATGGCGTGGCTGGCTGCGGCAGCGACGACAAGCACAGCCTGCGGATGATGAACTCCGCCAACATCGCGATAGTTTCGTCATATAACGACATGCTCTCGGCGCACCAGCCGTACGAAGTCTTTCCCGAACTCATCAAGAAAGCCCTGCGCGAGATCGGCTCCGTCGGCCAGTTCGCCGGCGGCACCCCGGCGATGTGCGATGGCGTGACCCAGGGCGAGCCGGGCATGGAACTGAGCCTGCCGAGCCGCGAAGTGATCGCGTTGTCCACGGCCGTGGCGCTGTCCCACAACATGTTCGACGGCGCGCTGATGCTTGGCATCTGCGACAAGATCGTGCCGGGCCTGATGATGGGTGCGCTGCGTTTCGGCCATCTGCCGATGATCTTCGTGCCAGGTGGGCCGATGGTGTCGGGCATTTCCAACAAGCAGAAAGCCGACGTGCGGCAGAAGTACGCCGAAGGCAAGGCGACCCGCGAAGAGCTGCTGGAATCGGAAATGAAGTCCTACCACAGCCCGGGCACCTGCACCTTCTACGGCACCGCCAACACCAATCAGTTGCTGATGGAAGTCATGGGCCTGCACCTGCCGGGCGCGTCCTTCGTCAACCCGAACACGCCGTTGCGCGATGCCCTGACCCGCGAAGCGGCGCACCAGGTCACGCGTTTGACCAAGCAGAACGGTGACTACATCCCGATCGGCGAAATCGTCGACGAGCGTTCGCTGGTCAACTCCATCGTGGCGCTGCACGCCACGGGCGGCTCGACCAACCACACCCTGCACATGCCGGCCATCGCCATGGCGGCGGGCATTCAGTTGACCTGGCAGGACATGGCCGACCTCTCCGAAGTCGTGCCGACCCTGAGCCACGTCTACCCCAACGGCAAAGCCGACATCAATCACTTCCAGGCCGCGGGCGGCATGTCGTTCCTGATCCGCGAGCTGCTGGAAGCCGGGCTGCTCCACGAAAACGTCAACACCGTGATGGGCCACGGCTTGAGCCGCTATACCCAGGAACCGTTCCTCGACAATGGCCAGTTGGTGTGGCGCGAGGGCGTGACCGACAGCCTCGATGAAAGCATCCTGCGTCCAGTCGCCCGAGCATTCTCGCCAGAAGGTGGCCTGCGGGTGATGGAAGGCAACCTCGGTCGTGGCGTGATGAAAGTCTCCGCCGTAGCCGTGGAAAACCAGATCGTCGAAGCACCGGCCATGGTGTTCCAGGATCAGCAGGACCTGGCCGATGCGTTCAAGGCCGGTTTGCTGGAGAAGGATTTTGTCGCGGTGATGCGCTTCCAGGGCCCGCGCTCCAACGGCATGCCGGAACTGCACAAGATGACGCCGTTCCTTGGCGTGTTGCAGGACCGCGGTTTCAAAGTGGCGCTGGTGACCGACGGGCGCATGTCCGGCGCGTCGGGGAAAATCCCGGCGGCCATTCATGTCAGCCCCGAAGCTTATGTCGGTGGCGCTTTGGCGCGGGTGCAAGAGGGCGATATCATCCGCGTCGATGGCGTCAAAGGCACCCTGGAACTTAAGGTGGACGCCGAAGAATTCGCAGCGCGCACACCAGCCAAGGGCCTGTTGGGTAACAACATCGGCACCGGTCGCGAGCTGTTCGGTTTCATGCGCATGGCCTTCAGCTCGGCGGAGCAGGGCGCCAGCGCCTTCACTTCTGCCCTGGAGACGCTTAATTGAAACTGGCTTTGGTCGGTGACATCGGTGGGACCAACGCACGTTTCGCGTTGTGGAAAAACCAGCAACTGGAAAGCGTCCAGGTGCTGGCGACGGCCGACCATGCCAGCCCGGAGGAGGCGATCAGTCTCTACCTGAGCGGGCTCGGTCTGGCGCCAGGTTCAATTGGTTCGGTGTGCCTGTCGGTGGCCGGTCCCGTGAGCGGCGACGAATTCAAGTTCACCAACAATCACTGGCGCCTGAGTCGCAAGGGCTTTTGCCAGACCTTGCAGGTCGAGCAACTGTTGCTGGTCAACGACTTCTCGGCCATGGCCCTGGGCATGACCCGTTTGCAGCCTGGCGAATTCCGCGTGGTTTGCGAAGGCACGCGGGAGCCGTTGCGCCCGGCGGTGGTGATTGGCCCGGGCACCGGCTTGGGTGTCGGCACCTTGCTCGATTTGGGCGAGGGCCGATTCGCCGCGTTGCCGGGCGAGGGTGGTCACGTCGATCTGCCATTGAGCAGCCCGCGTGAAACCCAGCTCTGGCAGCACATTTTCAATGAAATTGGCCATGTCAGTGCAGAGACAGCCCTGAGCGGCGGCGGCCTGCCTCGCGTCTACCGGGCGATCTGCGCGGTGGACGGGCACACGCCTGTGCTCGACACACCGGAAGCGATCACCGCTGCCGGGCTGGCGGGCGACCCGATTGCCGTGGAAGTGCTTGAGCAGTTCTGCTGCTGGCTCGGTCGCGTGGCCGGCAACAACGTGCTGACCACCGGCGGGCGGGGTGGCGTGTACATCGTTGGCGGGGTGATTCCACGCTTTGCCGATTTCTTCCTTGAGAGCGGTTTCGCTCGCTGCTTCGCCGACAAGGGTTGCATGAGCGATTACTTCAAGGGGATTCCGGTGTGGCTGGTGACGGCACCGTATTCGGGATTGATGGGGGCGGGTGTGGCCTTGGAACAATCTCTCCCGGCCTGAAATACAATCAAAATGTGGGAGCGGGCTTGCTCGCGAATGCGGTTTTACATTCAACACATTCGTTGACTGACACACCGCTTTCGCGAGCAAGCCCGCTCCCACAATTGTTCTTCAGTGTTTGTAAAATCGGTGCTTAAGGCATAATCCGCCCAATTCAAACAACAAGGACGCCGCCCCGTGAGCTCAGTCAACAAGTCGATTTTGTTGGTCGATGACGATCAAGAGATACGCGAGTTGCTGGACACCTACCTGACCCGCGCCGGGTTTCAGGTGCGTGCCACCGCCGATGGCGCCGGGTTTCGCCAGGCGCTGAACGACGCGCCGGCCGATCTGGTGATCCTTGATGTGATGCTGCCCGACGAAGACGGCTTCAGCCTGTGCCGCTGGATTCGCCAGCATCCGCGCCAGGCGCAGGTGCCGATCATCATGCTCACCGCCAGTTCCGACGAAGCCGACCGTGTCATCGGCCTGGAGCTGGGCGCCGACGATTACCTCGGCAAACCGTTCAGCCCACGGGAGTTGCAGGCGCGGATCAAGGCGTTGCTGCGCCGCGCACAGTTCGGCCAGGAGCGTAACGGCGGTGAGGTGCTGGCCTTCGATGACTGGCGTCTGGACATGGTCAGCCATCGGCTGTTCCACATCGACGGCGAAGAGGTGATTCTCTCGGGCGCCGACTTCGCGCTGCTGAAACTGTTCCTCGATCACCCGCAGGAAATCCTCGACCGCGACACCATTGGCAACGCCACCCGGGGGCGGGACTTGATGCCGCTCGACCGCATTGTCGATATGGCGGTCAGTCGGTTGCGCCAGCGCCTGCGCGACACGGAAAAACCGCCACGGCTGATCCGCACCGTGCGCGGCAGCGGCTACCAACTGGCAGCCAGCGTGGTTGCCGGCAATGGTCACTGAGACTTTGCGCAAACTCGCCGCCAAGGTGCCGATGCCGCGTTCGCTGCTCGGGCGGATGTTGCTGTTGACCCTGCTGGCGGTGTTGTTCGCTCAGACACTGTCGAGTGTGATCTGGGTGTCGCAGCTGCGCGCCACGCAGCTCGAAGGCCTGGTCACCAGTGCCCGCAGCCTGGCCCATTCGATGACGGCCAGTGTCAGTTATTTCCGTTCGTTGCCGGTGGCGTTTCGGCCCCTGGTGCTCGATCAGTTGCGCAGCATGGGTGGCACCCGGTTTGTTGTAACGCTCAATGACAAACCCCTGGGCATGGAAGTACTGCCCATTACCCCGCGCAAAGAGGCAGTGCTCAAAGCGGTGGATGAAGTGCTGCGCCAGTCCCTCGGCCAGGACACGGACATCTCGGTGACCTTCGTCAGCCCGCAAGACCTGCGCATCTTCAATGGCGGCCTGAAACTCGATGAGTTGCCACGCTCCTGGGCGCACTACGCGCTGACGCTGGAACCGGTGAATCCGCCGGTGCTGGTCACGCAGATCCAGATGGCGCCGGGTGAATGGCTGTACATCGCCTCGCTGTTGCCCGAGCCCTACACCAGTCTTGAAGAACAAGGCCTGCCGGCGCAGCAGGTGTGGTTCATCGTCCTGACCAGCAGCTTTTTGCTGTTGTTCATCGGCCTGCTGGTGCACTGGCAGAGTCGTCCGCTCAAGCGCCTGGCGCGGGCGGCGCGGGATCTGTCGTTGGGGGCTGATGTGGAACCGGTGGCCGAAGGCGGCGGCAGCGAAGTGGTCGAGGTCGGGCGCGCCTTCAACACCATGCGCGAGCGCATCAGTCGTTACCTGACCGAGCGCAGCCAGTTGTTCAGCGCCATTTCCCATGACCTGCGCACGCCGATCACCCGCTTGCGTTTGCGGGTCGAGTTACTCGAAGACGAAAAGCTGCAAGCCAAGTTCGGCCGCGATCTGGATGAGCTGGAACTGTTGGTCAAGGGCGCGCTGCAATGCGTGAAAGACACAGACATTCACGAGAACATCGAGCCGGTGGATCTCAATCACGTGCTCGACTGTCTGGTCGAACCGTACCTGGCCCCCAACGGCAATGGTCGCGTGACCCAGCAGGGGCGGGCGCTGGCGGCGTATCCGGGCAAACCGCTGGCGCTCAAGCGCTGCATCGGCAACCTGATCGACAATGCGTTGAAGTACGGACAGAACGCGCACCTGCACATCGATGACGATGAAAGTGCATTCATCCTGCATGTGGATGATGAAGGGCCGGGCGTACCGGAGCAGCGGCTGGAGCAGGTGTTCGAACCGCACTTCCGCCTGGCCGGGCAGCAGCAGGGGTATGGGTTGGGGTTGGGGATTGCCCGCAACATTGCCCATAGTCATGGCGGTGAAGTCAGTCTGCAGAATCTGCGTGAGGGTGGGTTGCGGGTGACCCTTCAGCTACCCCGCAGCGTTGACTAGTCAGACCGCGTTATCGTTCTTCGCGAGCAAGCCCGCTCCCACATTGGATTTGTGTACGACGCAGACCCCTGTGGGAGCGGGCTTGCTCGCGAAGGCGTCAGATCATTCAACACATACCTCAAGATGAATGTCACGGCCTGGTGACATAACCCACCCCTTTCGTTACAAGCCCGCCATCGTCCGTTGTTTATGCTGCCCCACAGTCATAACAACAAAAAAGGCACCCCATGGACACCTTCCAACCCGTCTTCAGCAGTTGGCTGAACGCACCTGCCCATCAGCAATGGCTGGCCGCCGAAGGCGTGCGCCTGCTGGCGTTTGCCAAGGCTTCGAAGCTCCCTGAAGGCTTCGGCAACCTCGATGAAAAGGGCCGCCTTGCGGCTGATGCGCAAGCCCAGACCATGAACACCGCACGCATGACCCACAGCTTCGCCATGGCTCACATCCAGGGCTTGCCGGGGTTTGCCGGGCTGGTCGATCACGGGGTTGCCGCCCTGCGCGGGCCGTTGCGTGATGCGCTGCATGGCGGCTGGTTCGCGACCGCCGAACACCGCGACGGCAATACTGGCAAGAACGCCTACCTGCATGCTTTCGTCGCGCTGGCCGCCAGTTCCGCAGTAGTCGCACAGCGTCCCGGTGCACAAGCCTTGCTCGATGATGCCATCGACATCATCGACACCTACTTCTGGAGCGAAGAAGAGGGCGCCCTGCGCGAATCCTTCAACCGCGACTGGAGTGAAGAGGAAGCCTATCGCGGGGCCAACAGCAACATGCACGGCACCGAAGCCTTCCTCGCCCTGGCCGACGTCACCGATGACAACCGCTGGCTGAGTCGCGCCCAACGGATTGTCGAACGAGTGATCCATGGCCACGCCGCTGCCAACGATTACCTGGTGATCGAGCATTTCGACCGCGCCTGGCAACCGCTGCGGGACTACAACCGCGACAATCCGGCCGACGGCTTCCGCCCCTACGGCACCACCCCGGGTCATGGTTTCGAGTGGGCGCGGCTGTTGCTGCACCTCGAAGCTTCGCGGGTGAGAGCGGGGATGCTTACGCCGGGCTGGCTGGTCACCGACGCGCAAAAACTCTTTGAGCACAATTGCCGTCACGGCTGGAACATCGATGGCGCGCCGGGGATTGTCTACACCCTGGACTGGGACAACAAAGCGGTGGTCCGCCATCGCCTGCACTGGACCCATTGCGAGGCCAGTGCCGCCGCCAGTGCCTTGCTCAAGCGAACCGGTGAAGAGCAATACGAACACTGGTACCGACTGTTCTGGGAATTCTGCGACAGTCATTTCATCGACCGCTGTGATGGCAGCTGGTATCACGAACTCGACCCGCAAAACCGCCCGAGTGCCGATATCTGGCCCGGCAAACCTGACCTTTACCACGCCTGGCAAGCCGTGCTGATTCCGCGCCTGGCGCTGGCGCCGAGCATGGCCACGGCGCTGGCGCAGTTGTCCCAGAGCGGTTCTATGTAACCATGCGGTGACATTCGCGCATCCCTTCGTTACCTGCGAGGGGATGACCCCTGTTTAGAATCCTATGCAGCGCAAGCAACAGACTTGCATGCATAACAACAAGAAAGGTGCTCCTAGATGAATGCGATTTCTCGCCTCGCTACTGTCATTTCTCTCGCTTCCCTGTCTGCACTCCCTCTCAGTGTCCTGGCCGCCGAATCCAAAGGTTCCGTTGAAGTCGTTCACTGGTGGACTTCCGGTGGTGAAAAGGCAGCGGTCGATGTCCTGAAGGCCCAAGTCGAAAAAGACGGCTTCACCTGGAAGGACGGCGCAGTCGCCGGTGGCGGCGGTTCCACGGCCATGACCGTACTCAAAAGCCGCGCCGTAGCCGGCAACCCGCCAGGCGTTGCCCAGATCAAGGGCCCGGACATCCAGGAGTGGGGCAGCACCGGCCTGCTCAGCACCGACGCGCTTAAAGAAGTCTCCAAGGCGGAAAACTGGGATGGCCTGCTGTCGAAGAAGGTCTCCGACACCGTCAAGTACGAAGGCGATTATGTGGCCGTGCCGGTGAACATCCACCGCGTCAACTGGCTGTGGATCAACCCGGAAGTGTTCAAGAAAGCCGGGATCGAAAAAGCCCCGACCACCCTCGAAGAATTCTACGCCGCCGGCGACAAACTCAAGGCCGCAGGCTTCATCGCGCTCGCCCATGGTGGCCAGCCTTGGCAGGACAGCACCGTGTTCGAAGACGTGGTGCTCTCGGTCATGGGCGCTGACGGCTACAAGAAAGCCCTGGTCGACCTGGACCAGAAAACCCTCTCCGGCCCGGAGATGACCAAGTCGTTCACCGAGCTGAAAAAGATCACCACCTACATGGACCCAAACCGCGCCGGTCGTGACTGGAACATCGCGGCCGCTGACGTCATCAACGGCAAGGCCGGCATGCAGATGATGGGCGACTGGGCGAAGAGCGAGTGGACCGCCGCGAAGAAAGTCGCCGGCAAGGACTACCAGTGCGTGCCGTTCCCGGGCACCGAAAAGGCCTTCACCTACAACATCGACTCCCTGGCGGTGTTCAAGCTCAAGGCTGATCGCAAAGGTGACATCGCTGCCCAGCAAGACCTGGCCAAAGTGGCGTTGGGTACCGACTTCCAGAAAGTCTTCAGCATGAACAAGGGTTCGATCCCGGTGCGTAACGACATGCTCAACGAAATGGACAAGCTCGGCTTCGACGAGTGCGCGCAGAAGGCGGCGAAGGACTTCATCGCGGACGACAAGACCGGCGGCCTGCAACCGAGCATGGCGCACAACATGGCCACTTCCCTGGCCGTGCAGGGTGCGATCTTCGACGTGGTCACCAACTTCATGAACGACAAGGACGCAGACCCGGCCAAGGCCAGCGCCCAACTGGCATCGGCTGTCAAAGCTGCCCAGTAATCTCAAGGTCGCCGCGGGCCCGGCCTGCGGCAATTATCGATGATCTGCCATTTGTAGGAGCCGGCTTGCTGGCGATAGCGGTGTACCTGACACACCGTGTCGCCCGTTTCGCCAGCAAGCCGGCTCCTACAGATTTGATCTTCATTTCTAACACTGGATTATCCCGATGAGCTCTGTGGCGGTTTTCAGCAAAGCCTCACCGTTCGATGCGCTGCAACGCTGGCTACCCAAGTTGGTACTCGCGCCGAGCATGCTGATCGTGTTGGTTGGCTTCTACGGTTACATCATCTGGACGTTCATTCTGTCCTTCACCAATTCCAGCTTCATGCCGAGCTACAAGTGGGTCGGCCTGCAGCAATACATGCGCCTGATGGACAACGACCGCTGGTGGGTCGCGAGCAAGAACCTGGCAGTGTTCGGTGGCATGTTCATCGGCATCAGCCTGGTGCTGGGGGTGTTCCTCGCCGTGCTGCTGGACCAGCGCATTCGCAAGGAAGGCTTCATCCGCACCATCTACCTGTACCCGATGGCGCTGTCGATGATCGTCACCGGTACCGCGTGGAAATGGCTGCTCAACCCAGGGCTCGGCCTGGACAAGATGCTGCGTGACTGGGGCTGGGAAGGCTTCCGCCTCGACTGGCTGGTGGATCAGGATCGCGTCGTCTACTGCCTGGTGATCGCTGCCGTGTGGCAAGCCTCCGGGTTTGTCATGGCGATGTTCCTCGCCGGCCTGCGCGGTGTCGATCAATCGATCATCCGTGCCGCGCAAGTCGACGGTGCGAGCCTGCCGACCATCTACCTGAAGATCGTTTTGCCGAGCCTGCGCCCGGTGTTCTTCAGCGCCTTCATGATCCTCGCGCACATCGCGATCAAGAGCTTCGACCTGGTCGCGGCGATGACCGCGGGCGGTCCGGGCTACTCGTCCGACCTGCCGGCCATGTTCATGTATTCCTTCACCTTCAGCCGAGGCCAGATGGGCATCGGTTCGGCCAGCGCCATGCTGATGCTCGGCGCCGTGCTGACCATCCTCGTGCCGTACCTGTACTCCGAGCTGCGAGGCAAACGCCATGACTAATCAACTCGGAAAACCTGGGATCAGTTTCAGCCGCATCGCGATCTACGCCACCCTGCTGCTGGCAGCGGCGGTGTACCTGATCCCGTTGATCGTGATGCTGCTGACCAGCTTCAAATCCCCGGAAGACATCCGCACCGGCAACCTGTTGAGCTGGCCGACCGTGATCGACGGCATCGGCTGGATCAAGGCCTGGGACAGTGTTGGCAGCTACTTCTGGAACTCGGTGAAAATCACCGTGCCGGCGGTACTGATTTCCACGTTCATCGGTGCCATGAACGGCTATGTGCTGTCGATGTGGCGCTTCCGGGGTTCGCAGCTGTTCTTCGGTCTGCTGCTGTTCGGCTGCTTCCTGCCGTTCCAGACCGTGCTGCTGCCAGCCTCGTTCACTCTCGGCAAGATCGGTTTGGCCAACACCACCACGGGCTTGGTGCTGGTACACGTGGTCTACGGCCTGGCGTTCACCACGCTGTTCTTCCGCAACTACTACGTGAGCATTCCGGATGCGCTGGTCAAGGCCGCAAGGCTCGATGGCGCGGGCTTCTTCACGATCTTCCTGAAGATCCTGCTGCCGATGTCGATCCCGATCGTGATGGTCTGCCTGATCTGGCAGTTCACCCAGATCTGGAATGACTTCCTGTTCGGCGTGGTGTTCGCCAGTGGCGACGCCCAGCCAATTACCGTGGCCCTGAACAACCTGGTCAACACCAGCACCGGGGCCAAGGAATACAACGTTGATATGGCCGCCGCGATGATCGCCGGGCTGCCGACACTGCTGGTCTACATATTCGCTGGCAAGTATTTCCTGCGTGGGCTGACGTCCGGCGCGGTCAAGGGGTAGAAACATGGCAACTCTCGAATTACGCAACGTCAACAAGACCTACGGCCCCGGCCTGCCGGATACCCTGAAAAACATCGAACTGAAAATCGATGACGGTGAGTTCCTGATCCTGGTCGGCCCGTCGGGCTGTGGTAAATCCACGCTGATGAACTGCATTGCCGGCCTGGAAACCATCAGCGGCGGCGCGATCCTGGTGGACGACGCCGACATCAGCGGCATGAGCCCCAAGGATCGCGACATCGCCATGGTGTTCCAGTCCTACGCGCTGTATCCGACCATGAGCGTGCGCGACAACATTGCCTTCGGCCTGAAGATCCGCAAAATGCCGACCGCGGAAATCGACGAAGAAGTCGCTCGGGTTTCCAAACTGTTGCAGATCGAACACCTGCTCAGCCGCAAGCCCGGCCAACTCTCCGGTGGCCAGCAGCAGCGTGTGGCGATGGGCCGTGCACTGGCGCGGCGGCCGAAGATTTATCTGTTCGACGAACCGCTGTCCAACCTCGACGCCAAGCTGCGGGTCGAGATGCGCACCGAAATGAAACTGATGCACCAGCGCCTGAAAACCACCACGGTCTACGTGACCCACGACCAGATCGAAGCCATGACCCTGGGCGACAAGGTGGCGGTGATGAAGGACGGAATCATCCAGCAGTTCGGTACGCCGAAGGACATCTACAACAACCCGGCCAACCTGTTCGTGGCGAGCTTCATCGGTTCGCCACCGATGAACTTCATCCCGCTGCGCCTGCAGCGCAAGGACGGTCGTCTGCTGGCGTTGCTCGACAGCGGCCAGGCCCGTTGCGAATTGCCGCTGGGCATGCAGGACGCCGGTCTTGAAGACCGCGAAGTGATCCTCGGCATGCGCCCTGAGCAGATCATCCTGGCCAACGGCGAAGCGAACGGTTTGCCGGCCATTCGTGCCGAAGTCCAGGTCACCGAACCGACCGGTCCCGACACTCTGGTCTTCGTCAACCTCAACGACACCAAGGTCTGCTGCCGCCTGGCACCGGACGTGGCGCCGGCAGTGGGCGAGACCCTGACCCTGCAATTCGACCCGGCGAAAGTGCTGCTGTTCGATGCCAAGACCGGGGAGCGGTTGGGGGTGGCCGGCGTGCCGAAAGCCGAGGCGCATGCTGCCAACGTCGCACAGTTCAAAGGCCGCTGAAGAACAAAACTGTAGGAGCGAGCCTGCTCGCGATGGACGTCAACGATGACACTGGAAACCTGAAACCCCACGGTGTTCTCGGGTTTCTCGCGAGCAGGCTCGCTCCTACAGGGGGGACATGTGGCGGATGGATTGTTATCCGTCGCAACTGATGTAACCGCGTTAAAGAAGAAAAGTTAATAACAATAAAACGAGGAAGTAGGGATGAAGATGAAGAACAAGGCCCGGTTGATCTGCCAAGTTTCAGCAGCGGCAGCACTGGTTCTGGCCGGCAATGCGATGGCCGATGAAGCGTTCAGCTCCGACTCCAAATGGATGACGGGCGATTGGGGTGGCGAGCGTACCAAGCTGATCGAGCAAGGCATCGACATCAAGATGGATTACGTCGGTGAAGTCGGCGGCAACCTCAATGGCGGGTTCAACGATGACAAGACCGCGCGCTACGCCGACCAGTTTGGCCTGGGCGCGGCGCTGGACCTGGAGAAACTGTTCGGCTGGGATAACACCCAGGCCAAGATCCAGCTCACCAACCGTAACGGTGAGAACATCTCCAACGACCGTGTCGGCGACCCGCGTGCCGGCACCCTGAGTTCCTCTCAGGAAGTCTACGGTCGTGGCCACATGGTGCGCCTGACCCAGTTGTGGATTCAGCATCAGTTCTTCGACAACAAACTGGACGTCAAGGCCGGTTACTTCGGTGAAGGCGAAGACTTCAACACCTTCCCGTGCGAATTCCAGAACCTGGCGTTCTGCGGCTCCCAGGTGGGTAACTGGGCCACCAACATCTGGTACAACTGGCCGGTGATGCAGGCGGCGATCCGCGTGAAGTACAACATCAATGACGAGCTCTACGCCCAGATCGGCGCGTACAACCAGAACACGTCGCAACTGGAACACGGCAACGGCTTCAAGCTCAGCGGCAGTGGTACCAATGGCACCGTGTTGCCGGTCGAGTTGGTGTGGTCGCCGAAGGTCAACAGCCTGCCGGGCGAATACCGTGTCGGTTACTACAAGAGCACAGCCCCTGCCGACGACGTTCTCGAGGACGACAACGGCCAGAACGCTGCAACCAGCGGCAACCCTTACCGCGTCCACGATAGCAAGCACGGCTACTGGTTCGTCGCGCAGCAGCAACTCACCAGCCACAACGGTGACGCTTCCCGTGGTCTGAACATCGCGGCCAACGCCACGTTCCACGACAAGGACACCAACTTCATCGACAACTACCAGTCGTTGATGTTCGTGTACAAGGGCCCGTTCGACGCACGTCCGAAGGATGACGTGGGCATCGGTTTCGCCCGTATCCATGTCAACGATGACGTGAAGAAAAACGCCGAGTTGGTCAACGCTTCCAACGGTGTTTCGGATTACGACAATCCGTTGTTCTCGCCTATTCGTGAAACCGAATACAACTACGAGATCAACTACGGCTTCCACGTGACCAACTGGCTGACCGTACGTCCCAACCTGCAATACATCACGCACCCGGGTGGTGTGGATCAAGTCGATAACGCGCTGGTGGCCGGCCTGAAAATTCAGTCGGTGTTCTAACGCGTCTGCGATAAGCTTCTCTCCATGTGCGCATATTTGCGGACAGCCATGGCTGTCCGCTTTTTTTTGCGAGGGCTAACAAGACATGTTGTGTCGAGCGCAACTGTGGCGAGGGGGCTTGCCCCCGTTCGGCTGCGAAGCAGTCGTAAAACCTGCTACCCGATTCCTTCAGGCGATCGGCAGCGACAGTATTGGGAGCGCTTCGCACTCCAACGGGGGCAAGCCCCCTCGCCACAGTGGTTCACTGTGCACAACCGTATGAGTTCACCCATGTTTTTCAGGACCGTGGCACATGCTTGAGCATCCGCTACAACGCTTCTTCAAATCCTTGCGCGAGCGCTCCGTGTTTGCGTGGGAGCGCTATCAGATGCGCGATGTGCTGGTGATCGATCATCCGCTATGTCAGGCGGTGTTCAGTCGCCAGGGCGCGCAGTTGCTGCACTTCCAGCCAAGGGGTCAGAAACCCTGGCTGTGGTGCGCGGCGAAGTGGCCGCAGGTCGGCGCCATTCGCGGTGGCGTGCCGGTGTGTTGGCCATGGTATGGCCGGCATCCGAGCGAAAATGCCTGGCCGTCCCATGGCTGGGCGCGATTGCTCGACTGGAAGCTGCTCGACAGTAGCAATGACGACGATGGCGTGCGTTTGCACTGGCAATTGAAGTTGTGCGACTGGCAGGTGGACCTGCACGCGCACCTGGGTGAGCGCATGGAGCTGCGCCTGAGTACCGAGCATCAGGACGACATGCCATGCCAGTTGAGCCAGGCTTTGCATGCTTACTGGCGTATTGGCGATGTCAGTGAGATAGCGCTGTCTGGACTCGAGGGAGCGCAGGGTTACGACCAGTTGAGCCGACAGGTTTGTCAGCAGGAAGGCGAATTGCGTGTGGACGGCGGTTGTCAGCGGGTGTTCCAGCATGACGGCGAACTGCAGCTCAACGACCACGTCTGGCAGCGCGCGCTGTGCATTGATACCGGGGATACGGCCGATACGGTGGTGTGGCATCCCGGTTCACGTCCGTTGCTCGGTGTGACCTGGAACGAGATATCCGAATTCGTTTGCGTGGAGGCCGCAAGTGGCGGCACCGACAGCCTGTGCCTTGCACCTGGGGAGCGGGCGCATTTGAGTTTGCAGGCGCGTGTGGGGGTCTAGTTCTGGATCTTGCGGTGTTTGGGCTGACCCCTTCGCGAGCAAGCCCGCTCCCACATGTGACCGCGTTCGTTCTGACGGAACCGGGTCACCTGTAGGAGTTGGCTTGCCAGCGATGAGGCCGGACCGGTCAGCTGAGATTTCGGATCAGTTGAACTCATCCCCAACCGGATACCGGCTGGCATTCAAACTCTCCTTGATCTTGCGCAGATGCGGTTGGAAATCCACCCCGCGACGCAAGGTCATGCCAGTGGCGAGCACGTCCAGCACGGTCAGCTGGATGATCCGCGACGTCATCGGCATGTAGATGTCGGTGTCTTCCGGCAGCGGAATGTTCAGGCTCAGGGTGCTGGCCTTGGCCAGTGGCGAGTTCTCGGCGGTCAGGCCAAGTACCGAGGCGCCGTTTTCCCGGGCAATGCGCGCCACTTCCACCAGTTCACGGGTGCGGCCGGTGTAGGAAATGATCACGAACAACTCGCCGGTGTGGGCTACCGAGGCAATCATGCGCTGCATCAGCACATCCGCGTGGGCCGTGACGGCGAGGTTGAAACGGAAGAACTTGTGCTGCGCATCCAGTGCCACCGGGGCCGAGGCGCCGAGGCCGAAGAAGTGGATCTGTCGGGCCTGGATCAACAGGTCGACGGCGCGGCTGATCAGGTTCGGGTCCAGGGCCTGCAGGGCACTGTCCAATGATGCGATGGCGCTGCCGAAAATCTTCTTGGTATAGGCTTCCGGATTGTCGTCGGCTTCCACCGCGCGGCTGACATACGCGGCTCCACTGGCCAGGCTCTGGGCCAGTTGCAGTTTGAGCTCGGGGTAGCCGCTGACGCCGAACGAACGGCAGAAACGGTTGACCGTCGGCTCGCTGACCGAGGCGGCCTGGGCGAGGGCGGCGATGCTGAAGCGGGTGGCCTGCTGCGGGTTGAGCAGGATCACCTCGGCGACTTTGCGTTCGGCCTTGTTCAGCTCTTCAAGGCGATTCTGGATTTGCTCCAGTAAATTTCGCACGCGGTCCATATAAGTATCCTTGATTCACCGGCACCGATAAGCGCGCGGCTAATGCAAAAAGGGCCTTTGGTGAGGCCCGTAACGGTGGCCTATCCTACTGATGGCTCCGACCGACCACCACTCGGAATCTGTATTTTGCGAAAATGTTGTGGTTATTACTACATTTTCCCTTGAGTGATGCCTTGAAAAAAGGTATTTGTAGCTTAACTTGATAAAAGAACAAACATCATGCTCTCGATTACGGTTGAACCGTGCACCTTTGCCTTGTTCGGCGCCCTGGGCGATCTGGCCTTGCGCAAGCTGTTTCCTGCCCTTTACCAACTCGACGGCGCGGGCCTGTTGCACGAGGACACGCGCATCATCGCGCTGGCCCGTGAGGCTGGCAGCGAGCAGGAACACCTGACGTTCATCGCCTCCGAGCTGCGCCGCTATGTCGGTGCCAAAGAGCTGGACGAAGCCGTGGTCGAGCGTTTTCTGGCACGCCTGAGCTACCTGCACGTCGACTTCCTCAAATCCGAAGATTATGTGGCCCTGGCCGAATCCGCTGGCAGTGCGCAGCGGGTCATTGCCTACTTCGCCACGCCGGCTGCCGTCTACGGTGCGATCTGTGAAAACCTGGCCAAGGTCGGCCTGGCGGAAAATACCCGTGTAGTGCTGGAAAAACCCATCGGTTCGGACCTGGAATCCTCGCGCAAGGTCAATGACGCCGTGGCGCAGTTCTTCCCGGAGAACCGCACCTACCGCATCGACCACTACCTGGGCAAAGAGACGGTCCAGAACCTGATCGCCCTGCGTTTCGCCAACAGCCTGTTCGAAACCCAGTGGAACCAGAATTACATTTCCCACGTGGAAATCACCGTGGCCGAGAAGGTCGGTATCGAAGGCCGCTGGGGTTACTTCGACAAGGCCGGCCAGTTGCGCGACATGATCCAGAATCACCTGCTGCAACTGCTCTGCCTGATCGCCATGGACCCGCCGGCCGACCTGTCCGCCGACAGCATCCGTGACGAGAAGGTCAAGGTGCTCAAGGCCCTGGCGCCGATCAGCCCGGAAGGCCTGACCACCCAAGTGGTGCGCGGCCAGTACATCGCCGGCTACAGCGAAGGCAAAGCGGTGCCGGGCTACCTGGAAGAACCCAATTCCAATACCCAGAGCGACACTGAAACCTTCGTCGCCCTGCGTGCCGACATCCGCAACTGGCGCTGGGCCGGCGTGCCGTTTTACCTGCGTACCGGCAAGCGCATGCCGCAGAAGCTGTCGCAGATCGTCATCCACTTCAAGGAACCGTCGCACTACATCTTCGCTCCCGAGCAGCGCCTGCAAATCAGCAACAAACTGATTATCCGCCTGCAACCGGACGAAGGCATTTCCTTGCGCGTGATGACCAAGGATCAAGGCCTGGACAAAGGCATGCAGCTGCGCAGCGGTCCGTTGCAGCTGAATTTTTCCGACACCTGGAGCAGCGCACGGATTCCCGATGCCTACGAGCGGTTGTTGCTGGAAGTGATGCGCGGCAATCAGAACCTGTTTGTCCGTAAAGATGAAATCGAAGCCGCGTGGAAGTGGTGTGACCAGTTGATCGCCGGGTGGAAAAAATCCGGTGATGCGCCCAAGCCGTACGCGGCCGGGTCCTGGGGGCCGATGAGCTCCATTGCTCTGATCACGCGGGACGGGAGGTCGTGGTATGGCGATATCTAAACTGAATCTACCGCAGGGCGTCAGCGCCCATGCGTTCAAGAGCCCGGTGCTGCTGGCTGAAAGCCTGGCACTGAATGTGGCCAAACAATTGAGCAATGCGATCGACGCCCAGGGCACTGCGACCCTGGTGGTGTCCGGTGGCCGCAGCCCGGTGGCGTTTTTCCAGCACCTGGCCAAGCAGGCGCTGGACTGGTCGAACGTGGTGGTCAGCCTGGCCGACGAGCGCTGGGTGCCGGTGGAGCACGCTGACAGCAACGCCGGCCTGATCAAGCGTTACCTGCTGCAAGGCCCGGCGGCCAAGGCGCAGTTCCTCAGCCTCTACAGCGCTAGCGCCAATCTTGAACAGGCGGCCGAGCAGGCCGACCGGTTGCTGTCCGAACTGCCGGTGATCGATGTACTGATCCTCGGTATGGGCGATGACGGCCACACCGCGTCGCTGTTCCCCAACAGCCCGAACCTTGCCGAGGCATTGCAGGCCGATGGCACCCGTCGCTGCTGGCCGATGCTGGCGCCGACCGTGCCGCATCAGCGCTTGACCATGAGCCGCGCACTGCTGGCCTCGGCCAAGCACAAAGTTCTATCGATTTCCGGTCAGTCCAAGCTGACCACCCTGAGTACCGCACTGGCCGGTGACGATGTCGCCGAAATGCCGGTGCGCGCATTTCTGCAACCCACGTTAGAGATTTACTGGTGCCCATGAGCCAAGGAACAGCCGCTATGACAACCCCATCCCCGACCGTTTCCATGGCGGACAAAGTTGCCCTGATCGACAGCCTCTGCGCGAAAGCGCGGATTCTGCCGGTGATCACCATTGCCCGCGAGCAGGATGTCCTGCCGCTGGCCGATGCCCTCGCTGCCGGTGGCCTGACCGCACTGGAAGTGACCCTGCGTTCGCAGTTCGGCCTCAAGGCCATCCAGATTCTGCGCGAGCAGCGTCCGGAGTTGGTGACAGGTGCCGGTACCGTGCTTGATCGCCAGATGCTGGCGGCGGCGGAAGCGGCGGGTTCGCAGTTCATCGTCACGCCGGGCATCACCCGCGACTTGCTGGAAGCCAGCGTTGCCAGCCCGATTCCACTGTTGCCGGGCATCAGCAATGCCTCGGGCATCATGGAAGGCTATGGTCTGGGCTATCGCCGCTTCAAGCTGTTCCCGGCGGAAGTCAGCGGTGGTGTTGCAGCCATCAAGGCTTTGGGCGGCCCGTTCGGCGAAGTGAAATTCTGCCCGACCGGCGGCGTGGGCCCGGCCAATATCAAGAGCTACATGGCGTTGAAAAACGTCATGTGCGTGGGCGGTAGCTGGATGCTTGATCCGGAGTGGATCAAGAACGGCGACTGGGCCCGCATTCAGGAATGCACCGCCGAGGCCTTGGCGCTGCTGGACTGATCGCTTCACCCGACACTTCGTTGTGTGTTCTACGGCTTTACGGTGCGCTTGGTCGGTGCACCGTTTTTTTTGCCCGTAGAAAACTGCGCCAATCCCTGTAGGAGCGAGCCTGCTCGCGAAAAAACCGAGAGCGCCACTGGGCATCAGGATTCACGCGTTATCGTTCACGACCATCGCGAGCAAGCTCGCTCCCACAATGGTGAGTGTTCAGCGCAGTTCTTTCAGCGCGGTGATCAACTGCTGCATATGGTCGGCAGTGCTGGTCAATCCCGGTGTCACGCGGATGCACGGCCCGCAAGCCGCGCCACTGCGCACCACGGTGAACAGGTTGTAGTCGTTGAGCAGCCGTTCGACCATCACCTGTTGATCGGCCTGTTGGGTAAAGCGCATCGAAGTGATGCCGCAATACAGTCGTGGATCATCCGGGGTCAACACCTCGATGCCCGGAAGTTCGCGAACTTCGCGCACCCACAGGTTGCGCAGGTAATTGAGGCGCGCGCCCTTGGCCCCGGCTCCTCCCATCGCCCAATGTTCTTCGAGCACCAGCGGCAGGGTCAGCAGCGCCGGGATGTTGGGAGTGCTGTACGAAGTGCGGGCACGGATGTCAGTCGGCGGATAATGCATCTCGCCCATGTCCGGGTCGATGTCGGCCAGGCGCTCGGGAGCGATATAGATAAAGCCGAGCGTCAACGGCGCGCCGATCCACTTGTGCAGGTTGAAACCGGCGAAGTAGATGCCCAGGTCGGTGAGGTCGAATTCGATCTGGCCGAGGGCATGGGCACCATCGAGGATGACGTCGATGCCATGTTCCTTCGCCGCGGCAGCAATCGCCTGCACCGGCATCACCAGGCCCGTGCGATGGGTGACGTGGGTCAGGGCCATCAACTTCAGCCGTGGATACTTCGCGAAGGCTTCCCGATAGGTATTGAGCAAGCCGTCGAAGGTTGCCGGGTGCGTGTGTTCGATCTCGATCACTTCGACACCACGATTGCGTGCCAGCCAACGCATGGCGCCCTTGACCGTGTCGTATTCCAGATCGCAGAACAGTACTTGATCGCCGGGCTGCAGCCGGTTGTAGTTGCGGATCAGCGACTGCAAGCCTTCCGACGCGTTACGGGTCAGGGCGATGCTGTCGGCGGGTACACCAATCAGCCTGGCCAGTTGCGCGCGGATCTTCAGGCTGTCGTCCTGTTCGAAACGCTGACGCACGTACACCGAGTTACTGCGATTGATGAGTTCGATGTTGCGCTGGTATTCCTCGACCACCGTGCGCGACATGCGCCCGAAGTAACCGTTTTCCAGATTGAGCGGGCCGGGTTCGACATCGTAGCGGTCGGCAAAGGTTTGCCAGAAAGCTTCATCACGGGCGCGGCGGGTGTTGTCGGGCATGGGCTACTCGGTAGGTGATTCAGTGGCGCGGGGCCGGTTTGCCGTGTTTGGCGCGCAGCGGTTCAAGCAAGTCCGACAAACCGTTGTGATCGATTTCCTGCATCAGTGCCAACAGGCCACCCAACTCGCCATGGGGGAAGCCCTCCCGGGCGAACCAGTTCAGGTAGGGGCCGGGCAGGTCGGCAATGATTCGACCCTTGTACTTGCCGAAGGGCATTTCGCGGGTGATCAGCAGTTCGAGCTTTTCAGGATTCATCGATCGGTCGTCTTGATTCAGTCAGTCTGGAAAATACAGGCATTCTGCATGCAGGCCAAATGACAGATCATGCAAATAAAACGGATACAGATTTTCGGATAATAGATAACTGTTTGAAAAATAAAGAATAACGTAACAGTTCCAGGCTGGCATGCAGGGTGCACTACTCATTGCATCTTTCATCACCCGCGAGGAATTGAAAAATGACCGACATGAACAAAGAAGCGATTTCTGTACTCAATGACCTGATTGAAACCAGCAAGGACGGTCAGGCCGGGTTCAAGACTTGCGCTGAAGACATCAAGCACCCTGAACTCAAAACCCTGTTTATCAATCGTGCGACTGATTGCGGCACTGCCGCTGCGGAATTGCAGTCTGCCGTGCGTTCGATGGGTGGCGATCCGGAAACTTCCACCAGTGTCAGCGGCGACCTGCACCGTCGTTGGGTCGACGTGAAGTCGATGTTCACCAGCAAGGACGAAGAGGCTGTACTCAATGAAGCCGAGCGCGGTGAAGACCATGCATTGAAGGCTTATCGGGATGCCATGGAGAAAATCAACAAGCACAACCTGGTGGGCATTCGTGACCTGGTTGAGCGTCAGTACCACGGCGTACAGCGTAACCACGACCAGGTCAAAGCCCTGCGTAACCAGGCGCGTGCCCGTTCGTAAGCCAGCCTGAAACAACTGTGGGAGCGGGCTTGCTCGCGAAGGCGATCCGCCTGTCACCATTATCAGTGACTGACACGCCCCCTTCGCGAGCAAGCCCGCTCCCACATTGTTTGTTTTTGACCCGTCAATCAGCCGATGCTGATCGCCGGCAGTTCAGTCAACGTCACGCTCTGTTGCTTGCGTGGCGCGAGGATTTCCGCCTCGCCGTCCACCACCAGTTCATCGCGCTGGTTGAACACGCGCGTGGCAATGCGCACGCGAAACTTCGGCAATTTTTCGAGGATTTCCAGGCGCACTGTCAGGGTGTCGCCAATTTTCACCGGTTTCTGAAAGCTCATTGTCTGGCCGATGTAGATAGTCCCCGGCCCAGGCAATTCGCAAGCGACCGCCGCGCTGATCAGTGCACCGCTGAACATGCCGTGGGCGATGCGTTCCTTGAACATGGTGCTGGCGGCGTATTCGGCATCCAGGTGCACTGGGTTGTGGTCGCCGGACATTGCAGCGAACAACTGGATGTCGCGCTCTTCGACGGTCTTGCTGAAACTGGCGGTCTGGCCGACTTCGAGGGCTTCGTAAGGGGTGTTGGTAACCTGGGTCATCTGTCTCAATTCCTGTGACGAATTAAAAAATTCACAAAAAAACTATTCGGATCGGTGTGGCCGAGGAGTGCTCAAGGCCTGTGCGATCCAGTTCAGCACATCGGCGATGATTTCATCGCGGTTGCTCTCGTTGAACAGTTCGTGCCGTGCCTGCGGGTAAACGGTCAGTTGCAGGTGCTGGCTGCCGGCCGCCCGCAGCGCGTCGGCCAGATCCTTGAGACGTTTGCCCTCACTCACCGGATCACATTCACCGCCAATCACCAGCAGCGGCAGGCCCGGATCGATCTGGGCGAGATTGGACGCTTTGCTGATTTGCTGCAAGCCACCGAGCAAGTCGATCCACAGTTGATTGGTGCAGCGGAAACCGCAAAGCGGGTCGTTGACGTACAGATCGACCTGCGCCGGATCACGGCTGAGCCAGTCGAACGGCGTGCGTGCCGGTTTGAATTTGTTGTTGAACGAGCCGAAGGACAGCCATTCGATCAAGGCGCTGCGTCCTTTGCCGCCCTGGCGCAGGCGTTCGAGACGGGCGATCTGCCGTGCCGCGCGATAAAGCGCTACGGGTTGGAAATTCGAGCCGCTGAGGATTGCCCCGTGCAGGCTGGCACTGTGGTGCAGCAGATAAGCCTGGGCAATGTAACTGCCCATGCTGTGGCCGAGCAGCACGATCGGTATGCCAGGGTGCTGCTGGCCGATGTGCTGGTTGAGGCTGGCCAGGTCGCTCACGACCTTGCACCAGCCATCGTCATCGGCGAAATGTCCGAGCGTCCCGTTTTCGGCAGTTTTGCCATGTCCACGCAGGTCCGGTGCACACACGCCATAGCCCTGATCACAGAGTTTTTCCGCCAGCGGGCCATAGCGAGCGCTGTGCTCGGCCATGCCGTGGGCCAGCAGAATAATTGCCTTGAGGCTGCCGTCGGGAAGCCACTGGTTGACGAAGAGGCGACTGTGGTCGCTCGTGGTCAGCCAGAAAGTGTCATGGATCATGGCGGTTCCTTTGCATGGGGCTGCCTGGTTGGAAACAGCTCGTTGCAGTTTATAGCGCATCCTTGAACGGGCGTCTGATCAGGCTACGCCACGGCAGAAAGATTCATACGATCAATGACGGCGGTTGGCATATTTGCCTGCTACGTCATAACTGCTAGTGTCCGTGAAGCTCCGCTTTTTGCATTTTTCTTGAGAAATGACAGAACAGTGGCCCCGGATAGATTCAGGTAAAGAGGACAAGAACAATGCAACCTGATTTCTGGAATGACAAACGCCCGGCCGGCGTCCCCCTGGATATCGATCTGGGGGCCTTCAAATCGGTGATCGAGGTGTTCGAGCGTTCCTGCAAGAAGTTTGCTGACCGCCCCGCGTTCAGCAACATGGGCGTCACCCTGACCTACGCCGAACTGGAACGCCAGAGCGCTGCTTTCGCAGGCTACCTGCAAGCCCACACCGACCTGGTACCGGGTGACCGCATCGCAGTGCAGATGCCCAACGTCCTGCATTACCCGATTGCCGTGTTCGGTGCCTTGCGCGCCGGGCTGATCGTGGTCAACACCAACCCCTTGTACACCGCACGGGAAATGCGCCATCAGTTCAAGGATTCCGGTGCCCGGGCGCTGGTGTACCTGAACATGTTCGGCCAGAAAGTCCAGGAAGTGCTCCCCGACACCGATATCCAGTACCTGATCGAAGCGAAGATGGGCGACCTGATGCCCACCGCCAAGGGTTGGCTGGTCAACACTGTGGTGAGCAAGGTCAAGAAGATGGTCCCGGACTATTCCTTGCCCCAGGCTGTTTCCTTCAAGAGCGCGCTACGCATGGGCCGGGGGCTGGGTATCAAGCCGCTGAACGTCGGCCTCGACGACATCGCCGTGCTGCAATACACCGGCGGCACCACCGGCCTGGCCAAGGGCGCGATGCTGACCCATGGCAACCTGGTGGCGAACATGCAACAGGCACGGGCCTGCCTCAGCCAGTCGTCCCGCGACGGTCAACCGTTGTTGCGCGAAGGCCAGGAGGTCATGATCGCGCCGCTGCCGCTGTACCATATCTATGCCTTCACGGCGAACTGCATGTGCATGATGGTGACCGGCAACCACAACGTGCTGATCACCAACCCACGGGACATCGGCGGTTTCATCAAGGAGCTGAAGAACTGGCGGTTCTCGGCGTTGCTGGGGCTCAACACGCTGTTCGTCGCGCTGATGGATCACCCGGACTTCAAGACCCTGGACTTCTCCAGCCTCAAGCTCACCAACTCCGGCGGCACTGCGCTGGTCAAGGCCACCGCCGAGCGTTGGGAGCAACTGACCGGTTGCCGCATCACCGAAGGTTACGGCCTGACCGAAACTTCGCCGGTGGCCTGTACCAACCCGTATGGCGACAAGTCGCGGATCGGTACGGTCGGCATGCCGGTGCCGGGCACCACCCTGAAAGTCATCAGCGATGATGGCGTCGAACAACCTTTGGGTGAGCGTGGCGAGCTGTGCATCAAAGGCCCGCAGATCATGAAGGGCTACTGGCAGAAACCCGATGCCACGGCCGAGGTGCTGGATGCCGAGGGTTGGTTCAAGTCCGGTGACATTGCAGTGATCGACCCGGACGGTTTCGTGCGCATCGTCGATCGCAAGAAGGACATGATCATTGTCTCGGGTTTCAACGTGTACCCGAACGAGATCGAAGACGTGGTGATGGCTCACCCGAACGTCGCCAACTGTGCGGTCATCGGTGTGCCAGATGAACGGTCGGGAGAGGCGGTGAAGTTGTTCGTGGTGGCCCGAGAGGCGGGCGTCAGCCTTGAAGAGCTGAAGGCTTACTGCAAGGAGAACTTCACGGCGTACAAAGTACCCAAGCACATCGTGCTGCGTGAGTCGTTGCCAATGACGCCGGTGGGCAAGATTTTGCGGCGGGAGTTGCGTGATATCGCCTGATTGGTGAATGGCCGCGCTTTGCGCGGATCCCTGTAGGAGCGAGCTCGCTCGCGATGGACGTCAACGATAACGCGCCCTGTTTGAATGATCGCGTTGTCCGGACGTTTTTCGCGAGCAAGCTCGCTCCTACAGTTTTAGCGCTAAAGCCCCGGTTTTCGTGGGCTCCAGGCATAAATAGATTTTTTGCTCTAAAATGACTGCTTTAGGTTCTTGAGTCACAAATGTGACCGTAGAGGCCGTTTTTGGCTCTAGTCGACCCTTGGCAAAGCTGCTACTCTCGGCGCGCTTTGTGCTTCTTGGCCTGTGTAAAAGCCCAGATTCACCAATGACCAAACACCAATAATAATCGCATCAAATGCGGTGCTGAATTCGCGTTGCTGAGGAGTGGGCTTCCATGATCGAAGACTTTTGGAAGGATAAGTACCCAGCTGGGATTGCTGCAGAAATCAATCCAGACGAGTATCCGAATATTCAGGCAGTGTTGAAGCAATCCTGCCAACGCTTCGCCAACAAGCCGGCATTCAGCAACCTGGGCAAGACACTCACCTACGGTGAACTGTATGAATTGTCCGGTGCGTTTGCCGCTTATCTACAACAGCATACCGATTTGCAGCCCGGCGATCGAATCGCCGTGCAACTGCCCAACGTGTTGCAGTACCCGGTTGCCGTCTTCGGCGCCATCCGCGCCGGGCTGATCGTGGTCAACACCAACCCGCTGTACACCGCGCGGGAAATGGAGCACCAATTCAACGACTCCGGTGCCAAGGCCCTGGTCTGCCTGGCCAACATGGCGCACCTGGCGGAAACCGTGGTGCCGAAAACCGGCGTCAAGCACGTGATCGTCACCGAAGTCGCTGACCTGCTGCCGCCGCTCAAGCGCTTGCTGATCAATAGCGTCATCAAGTACGTGAAGAAAATGGTGCCGGCCTATCACTTGCCAAAAGCCGTCAAGTTCAATGACGTGCTGAGCAAAGGCCTGGGCCAGCCAGTGGCGGAAGCCAACCCTGCCAGCAGCGATGTTGCGGTGCTGCAATATACCGGCGGCACCACCGGCGTGGCCAAGGGTGCGATGCTGACCCACCGCAACCTGGTGGCGAACATGCTGCAGTGCAAGGCGCTGATGGGTTCGAACCTCAATGAAGGTTGCGAGATCCTGATCACGCCGCTGCCGCTGTACCACATCTATGCATTCACCTTTCATTGCATGGCGATGATGCTGGCGGGCAACCACAACATCCTGATCAGCAACCCGCGCGACCTGCCGGCGATGGTCAAGGAACTGTCGAAGTGGAAGTTCAGCGGCTTTGTCGGCCTTAATACCCTGTTTGTGGCCCTGTGCAACAACGAAGGCTTCCGCAAGCTGGACTTCTCGGCGCTGAAAGTCACCTTGTCGGGCGGCATGGCCCTGCAACTGGCTGCGGCCGAACGCTGGAAAGCGGTGACCGGTTGCGCCATCTGCGAAGGCTACGGCATGACCGAAACCAGCCCGGTGGCGACGGTGAACCCGATCCAGCACATCCAGGTCGGCACCATCGGCATTCCGGTGCCGTCGACCCTGTGCAAAGTCATCAACGATGCCGGTGTCGAGCAGCCGTTGGGTGAAATCGGCGAGCTGTGCGTGAAGGGCCCGCAAGTCATGAAGGGTTACTGGCAGCGTCAGGAAGCCACCGATGAAATCCTCGACAGCGAAGGCTGGTTGAAGACCGGTGACATCGCGCTGATCCAGCCCGATGGCTTCATGCGCATTGTCGATCGCAAGAAAGACATGATCCTGGTTTCCGGATTCAACGTGTACCCGAACGAACTCGAAGACGTGCTGGCCACCCTGCCTGGCGTGCTGCAATGCGCGGCCATCGGCATACCAGACGAGAAGTCGGGCGAGGCGATCAAGATTTTCATCGTTGCCAAGCCGGGTGTGACCCTGACCAAGGAACAGGTGATGGAGCACATGCGCGCCAACGTCACCGGCTACAAGGTTCCGCGCTCCGTGGAGTTCCGCGACGCTTTGCCGACCACTAACGTTGGCAAGATCCTGCGTCGTGAACTGCGCGATGAAGAGCTGAAGAAGATCAACGCGAAGAAAGCCACCGCGTAATCAACAAAAAGCCCCGCAGATGCGGGGCTTTTTGTTGGTGCAGACTTTTGGCGAAGGGGCTTTTGTGGCGAGGGGGCTTGCCCCCGTTCGGCGGCGTAGCCGTCGCAAATCAGATGAGCGCGGTGTGTCTGACAAATCTCGGTTGCAGGTTTTGGGGCCGCTTCGCAGCCCAACGGAGGCAAGCCCCCTCGCCACAAGGGTTCTGTGTATTACAAGCGAAACGGCGCGAAGTTGACGTTGGTGCCCGCCGGGCGCATGTCCTGCAGGAAGGAGTCCTTGTCAGCGCTCAGTTCCAGGCTCAATGCCGCCTTGCGCTTGCCTTCATTGCGCACCACCAGGCCTTCGAGCTTCTCGCGCAGGAACACGGTCGGCACTTTCAGGTGCAGCAACTCGTCGGTGGCCGGCGAGTGCATCAGCAGGTGAATCCACTCGTACTGACCGATGGCCAGGCGCGTCACCGGGAGGTCGAACCACCAGATGTTGCGGTTGCGGTTCAGTTCGGCGAAGTGGCAGTTGTTGACGCCAAGCACAGCACCGCCGAGTTCCTGGTTTCTGCGGGCAATGGCCTGCTTTTTATCGAGTTTCATAACATTCCTACGGGATTGGATCTTCAGCGCCATGGCCTGAATGTGTTGCGCATTCTCAGGGGTTGGCCCGCAAACATAAAGCGCAACCTGCACTGAGCGATGAAATGTCGCGGTGAAAATAAATGAAACTCCCTGCAAAAGCCCCCGGTCAACCTTGTGTAACGACTTTTCTTCCCATTGAAATGTTCACCGGAGAATCACCATGGGCAGCACAAGCGATAAAGTCAAAGGCATGGCCAATGAAGCCGCCGGCAACGTCAAACAGGGCGTCGGCAAAGCCACCGGCAACGATAAACTGCGTGCCGAAGGCGTGATGCAGGAACGCAAAGGCGAGGCCCAGCAAGCGGTCGGCAAGGCCAAGGATGCGCTCAAGAAAGGTATCGACAAGGCGTGATCCGGCCTTTAATGAAAACAGCAAGCGGCCATCTTCAGATGGCCGTTTTTGTGTCAGCCTGAACTTGCGCATTGAAATTGTTTCAAAGTCGCCAACTGGGCTACCTTGATGAAAGAAAACGGCCCCTGAGTCGCCACGACTTCAACCCAAATCCGTATGCGGCGAATGGAGACGCGAATGATTTTTCCGGACATGAGAGGCTTGCCCCTGCACCGTGTGATGATGCGCACGGTCACCGAGTTCATCGACGACGAGATGTCGACCTATGCCTCGGCGCTGGCCTATCAAATGCTGTTTTCGCTGTTTCCTTTCATTCTGTTCCTGATTGCCCTGATCGGCTTCCTGCACCTGCCGGATTTCTTCTCCTGGCTGCGCCTGCAATCGGAACTCGTATTGCCGCCCCAGGCGTTGGAGCAGGTCAACCCGGTGATCGACCAGTTGCAGCAGTCCAAGGGTGGCTTGCTCTCGGTGGGTATCGTGATTGCGCTGTACACCGCCTCGGCGGGTGTGCGGCTGATGATGAGCGCGATGAACGCGGCCTACGACGTGGTTGAAGGGCGCCCGCTGTGGAAACGCTTTCCGTTGTCGATTATCTACACCGTCGGCATTGCCGGCATGCTGCTGATTGCGGCGGCGCTGATGGTGCTCGGTCCGCAAGTGATGGGCTGGATCGCCTCGCAGGTCGGGCTTGAGGATTTCATCGTCACCTTATGGACCATCGTGCGCTGGCCGGTGATCGTGATTCTGTTGATGGTCGCGGTGGCGTTGATCTACTACGTCATGCCCGACGTCAAACAGGAGTTTCGCTTCATTACCCCCGGTTCGGTGCTGGCGGTGGTGGTGTGGATCATTGCCTCCCTGGGCTTCGGTCTGTACGTCAAGGAGTTCGCCAACTACAACGCCATGTATGGCAGTATCGGTGCGATCATCGTGCTGTTGCTGTACTTCTACATTTCCGCCGCGGTGCTGCTGCTGGGCGCGGAGATGAACGCGGTGATCGAACACATGTCGCGAGAGGGCAAGGACCCGGGCGAAAAAGTTGCCGGCGAGCATGGTCCCGTCCATGAGGAAAAACACCACGTTTCGGGACTGGGCCGTGATCATTCACAACCCAAACCAACCATTGATGAAACCTGATCATGATTCGTGAAATTCTGAAAATGGGCGATGAGCGCCTGCTGCGCATTGCCCCGCCGGTGCCGGCCGAAATGTTCGACAGCCCCGAACTGTGGCAACTGATCGATGACATGTTCCAGACCATGGAAAGTGTGGGGGGCGTTGGCCTGGCTGCACCGCAGATCGGCGTCGACCTGCAACTGGTGATCTTCGGTTTCGAGCACAGCGAGCGTTATCCGGATGCCGAAGCCGTACCGCAGACGATCCTGATCAATCCGTTGATCACACCGTTGAGCCCGACCCTGGAAGAGGGTTTTGAAGGCTGTTTGTCCGTACCCGGCCTGCGCGGCGCGGTGCAGCGTTACCAGCAGATTCGCTACGAAGGCGTCGACCCCAAGGGTGATCCCATCGTACGCATTGCCTCGGGGTTCCACGCACGGGTGGTGCAGCATGAGTGTGATCACCTGATCGGCCGCCTGTACCCGTCGCGCATCACCGACTTCAGCAAGTTTGGCTTCACCGAGGTGATGTTCCCGGACCTGGACCCCAACGCGGACGATTAAATCGCCGCTAAAGCTGTGGGAGCGGGCTTGCTCGCGAAGAGGCCCGGTCAGTCAATATTGCTGGCGACTGATACACCGTCCTCGCGAGCAAGCCCGCTCCCACATGTTTGATCCCGGTTACTTCGGCTCCAACCCCATCGCAATCATCGGCTTGCTGCGCGCATATCGACTCAAGCGTTCAACCATCGCGTAAGGCATCGGCGGATCGACCGTAAACCCGCGACGCTCATAAAACCCGCGCAAGTCCGGATGACAGAACAACCACACCGGCTGTTCGCAATCCTTCACCGCGGCCGCAATCAACCCGGCGGCAATCCCTTGTTCGCGACACTCGGGATCGACAAACAACCCGGTCAGCCAATGCCCGCCGGAGACCGGACGCAAACACAGCGCGGCAACAATCCGGTCACGCCGGGCCACCCACAACTGCGCGTCGCGCACGGCTTTCATCGATGATTGGTGAGCGCGGTAGAACTTGTTCATCAAGGGCCATAACGGCTCGTCGAGCAGGGCGTATCGGGTGTCGGACATGGTCTTGGGCTGTCGGTGTGCAAAACGGGCGATTATAAAAGAACACGCGCTGCGGGATAGGTGTATACCTGATCTCACATCCCCTCGAGTGGAGTACGCATCATGTCCAAAGGTATGGATTCAAAGAAATCGGCGAAAAAAAAACCGGTGAAAACCGCCATTGAAAAACGCGCGGACAAGAAGGCCAAGAAGGTTGGTGTGTTCGGTCACTGATCCCGCGTTGATTGATCGCTCCCATGCAACATGGGAGCGATCCTCCCGAAAATAATCTGCAGGATTTCCCAAGGCCATTGCACAGAAGGGGACTGGTCCCAATCTGAGCAACGCCATGCCCCTTTATTTCGATAGCGCCCACCAAGAAGAAATCGAAACCCTGCGCCGACGCTTCACCGCCCGTACCGAATGGCCGACCTGGTTGCTGTTGATCGGTGTGTATGGCGGCTGGTTTGGCATCGTGTTGAGCAGCCATCGGCTAGGTTTGTGGTGGAGCACGCTGTTGCTGATTCCATTGCTGGTGCTGTGGTTGTCCGTGCAACACGAACTGCTGCACGGTCATCCCACGCGCCGGACAACCCTGAACAAGATCCTTGGTTACGCGCCGTTTGCCGTCTGGTATCCGTACACCCTGTATCGCGATAGCCATTTGCTGCATCACCGTGACGAAGACCTGACTGTCCCCGGTCGCGATCCGGAGAGCCGCTATCTGAGCGCCGGGCAATGGCAGGGCAGTTCACTGTGGGTGCGCAGCCTGCACTGGCTGAACAAGACCGTGCTCGGCCGCTTTGCCCTGGGTGCACCGCTGGCCTTGCTGGCGCTGGCCGGTGAAGAGTTGCAACGATTGAAAGCAGGTAATCGCCAGGCCTGGCTGATGTGGCTGAGCCACGGTTCGCTGACGCTGTTGATGCTGCTGTTCATCGCGCACTTCAGCGTGTTTGCAGTCTGGCATTACCTGTTTTTGATCAGCGTGCCAGCGCTGTCGATCGCCATGATCCGCTCCTACTATGAACATCGACCCCATGCCGCGCCGGAGCAACGAACCGTGCTCAATGAAGCCGCCTGGCCGTGGCGCTGGCTGTTCCTGAACCTCAATTTCCACCTGGTGCATCACGAGTTGCCGGGCTTGCCCTGGTACGACTTGCCCCGCGCTTACCGGGCCCGCCGCGAGCAATGGCTGGCGCGCAGTGGCGGGTTTTTGGTGCAGGGTTATGGACAGTTGTGGCGTGAACATGGCGTCAAAGCCATCGACAGCCCGAGGCATCCGTTTCACTGATTTGCTAACAAAACAATCCCTGTGGGAGCGGGCTTGCTCGCGAAGGCGTCGTCTCTGCCAGCATCAACCTAGGATCACACACCGCATTCGCGAGCAAGCCCGCTCCCACATTGGATCTACGCTGCTTTGGAACATTTTTATGACCCAACACATCGCCGAACTACAGATGTACGTCGCCCCCGAGCTGATTCACCAGGCCAACGAACGTTGGCTGGCGCGAATCCTCGAACATCTGGGCGAAACCCGCCGTGATGCCGCAGGCCTGTCACTGCCGGACCAGTGGCTGTCGCCGCACTTGCTGCTCACACAAACCTGCGGTTATCCGCTGATGACGGCATTGCGCGGCAAGGTCCGGGTACTGGGGCGCCCTCGGTATGAGCTGCCGGACAGCAGTGGCGGCAATCATTGCAGCCTGATTCTGGGACGGACCGACGATTCGCGCCGAACCCTGGCGGATTTTCGAGGCAGCCGGGGCGTGATCAATGGCGAGGACTCCAACAGCGGCATGAATTTGCTGCGCCACCGGTTGGCGTCGTTGCAGCGTGACGGGCGATTTTTTGCTGAGGTCGGCATCAGCGGCAGTCATCGCGAAAGCCTGCGTTGGTTGCGCCAACGCCTTACCGATCTGGCGGCCATCGACAGCGTGACCTTTGCCTATCTGGCGCGCCACGTCGCAGAGGAAGTGGCTGGTTTGCGGGTGATTGAGCGCAGTGCCTTGAGCCCGACCTTGCCTTACATCACGGCAGCCACCGTCAGCGATCAGCAGGCTGAAGCGCTATTGCAGGTGATGAATCAGGCGTTGCGCGAATTGCCTGACGTCGCCGAAACCCTCGGTCTGCCAGAGGTGCTGCCGGCTAGCGAAAGCGACTATCAGGTGGTGCTCGATTATCAGCGTGAAGCCGAGGTGTTGGGGTATGGGCATTTGCGATAGGGCGCAAATGTTGGGTCGACAGGTCCATTTTTCGCGGGCAAGCCCGCTCCTACAGGTATAGCTAAACTATCCAATTGGAATATAAAAATAAGTTTTAAGTATTATTAATGAATAAGGCTCCTTGCTAGGATCCGCCTCACCGGACCACCGGACATTCAGCGACCCCTAACCCAGGAGCCCCTATGTCCGGCGCCGATATTCTTCATCGCAAACACGTGGACGGACTGTTCCGCGCCCACTACCACTGGCTCTGCACGCGCCTGCGCCAGTCCTTGAACGATGCCGCCGGTGTCGAAGACATTGCCTGCGAAACCTTCGTGCAACTGCTCGAAGCCCCTGGGCTGACGGCCATCCGCGAACCCCGTGCCTTGCTCACCACCATCGCCCAACGCCTGCTCTATCAGCGCTGGCGTCGAGCTGATCTGGAGCGCCGGTATCTTCAGCAACTGCAACAGGCCGAGCCGATCCACGCCGATTCGCCGGAGCAGCTGGCGCAGTTGTCCCAGATCCTGACCCGTGTCGATCGCAGCCTTCAGCGCCTGCCCGGGAAAGTCCGCTCGACCTTCCTGCTGTCGCGGATCGACGGCCTGACCTATGCGCAAATTGCCGCTGCGCTGGGCATCTCGCTGCGTTCAGTCAGCGACTACATGACCCGTTCCCAGGCCCTGTGCGACCGGCACAGCGCCAATCAATCCCTGAACCGTCCACTCCAGAACAAGAGGTCCGCATGAGATCGATCAAAACCCTGCTCGGCAGTTCGTTGCTGGCCCTGAGCCTGTTGTCCCACCCGGCATCGGCCACGGAAAAAGCCGCCCCCATTCACTTCGGCGACATCACTTGGGAAAGCGGCAGTTTGATCACCGAAATCCTGCGCCTGATCGTTGAGAAGGGTTACGGCTACCCGACCGACACGCTGCCGGGCAGCACCGTCAGCCTGGAAGCGGCGCTGGCGAAAAACGATATCCAGGTCATCGGTGAAGAGTGGGCCGGACGCAGCCCAGCCTGGGTCAAGGCAGCGGCGGAGGGCAAGGTGTTTGGCCTCGGCGATACGGTCAAAGGCGCCACCGAAGGCTGGTGGGTGCCGGAGTACGTGATCAAGGGCGATCCGGAGCGCGGCATCAAGCCGTTGGCCCCGGAGTTGAAATCCGTTGCCGATCTGGCGAAGTACAAGGACGTGTTCCGTGACCCCGAAGACCCGAGCCGCGGACGCTTCCTCAACAGCCCGACCGGCTGGACCTCGGAAATCGTCAACAGCCAGAAACTCAAGGCCTATGACCTGACCGCCAGCTACGTCAACTTCCGCACCGGCTCCGGTGCCGCGCTGGATGCCGAGGTGGCGTCGTCGATTCGCCGTGGCAAGCCGGTGCTGTTCTACTACTGGTCGCCGACACCGCTGCTGGGGCGGTTCAAACTGGTGAAACTCGACGAGCCGCCGTTCGACGCCGAAGCCTGGAAAACCCTGGCCGATGCCAACAACCCGAACCCCAAGGGCACGCGCTCGATGCCGGCGAGCCTGGCCATCGGTGTATCGGCACCGTTCAAGGCGCAATATCCTGACCTGGTGACGTTCTTTGAAAAGGTCGATTTGCCGATTGATCTGTTGAACCAGACCTTGGGCCAGATGAGTGAAAAGCGCCAGAAACCCCGGGAAGTCGCCGAAGCCTTTTTGCGTGAGCAACCGCAGGTGTGGAAGGGCTGGGTGCCGGGGGAGGTGGCTACCAGGGTGAGTGCAAGCTTGTAGTACTTTCTGACGTTTCTGTGGTGCTTGAACTGCCGTCTTCGCGAGCAAGCCCGCTCCCACATGAGTTCTTTACCGTCCTGTGGGAGCGGGCTTGCTCGCGAATAATCTTCAGTCTTACGCCAATTCGGCGGCCAACGCCGCCTTCACCGCCGGCCGCTGATCCACCCTCGCTTGAAACCCTGCCAACGCCGGCCACCCATTCAAATCAATCTCAAACAACCTCGCCCAACGCAACACCGTAAACAAGTACGCATCCGCAACACTGAACCCGCCCACCATCAAAAAATCCTGCCGCTCCAACGTCTGGTTCAACACCGCAAAACGCTTGAACAGCTTCTCCTTGATCAACGTTTTCACTTCATCCGGGAAGCGGCTGTTGAACAGCCACCCGAGCCCGCCATGAATCTCCGTTGAAATGAAATTCAAACACTCCTGCAACCGTACCCGCTCGAAGGTCCCCTGGGCTGCGGCCAGTTTCGCTTGCGGCTGCAGATCCGCCAGGTATTGCAGGATCGCCGGGCCTTCGGTCAGCAGCTCGCCGTTCTCCAGTTGCAAGGCAGCGACGTAACCCTTGGGGTTGATGGCGAGAAAGTCGTCGCCGTCGGCGGTGGTTTTGGTGATGTTGTCGACGCGGATCAATTGGAAGGGCAGTTCCAGTTCGCGCAATACGATATGCGCTGCGAGCGAGCATGCTTGGGGGGCGTAATACAGCTTCATGGGGCGGGCTCTGGTTGTGGGTTTACGCCAGTGTCATAGTGCTCGGCACCCTCGGTAAAATTAATCTTTCAGAAAACTGCCATAAGGAAAGCTACTGCCATGATGAACCTGATGCACTGGCGAATGGTGGTGGCCGTGGCGGACACCGGCAACATCACCCGCGCCGCCGAACGGGTCGGCATGACCCAGTCAGGCGCCAGCCAGGCCCTGGCCTTGATCGAGGAAACCCTGGGCGTGCAGTTGTTCAGCCGGGAGAATCGCCAGACGTTGCCGACAGCCATCGGCCTGCCGGTCATCGAGCAGGCACGGACCATGCTCGGTGCGCTGGAAGCCATTCGCAGCACCGTCGAGGCCGCAAAAGGTATTCAACGCGGGACGATTCGCCTGGCCAGTTTTCCCATGGTACTGGCGACCTTTCTGCCGCCGTTGCTGCGTCAGTTCAACAGGCTCTACCCCGGCATCGAGGTGGTCGCCCTGGAAGTCAGCGATGACGAAGTGGAAACCCTGCTCGGCGCAGGGTTGGTGGATGTCGGCGTGGTGCTCAATCCATCCGCCGAGCGCAAGGCCAGTCCATTGGGACGCGATGCGTGGATGGCGGTATTGCCCGGCGGCCACCCGCTGGCGCGGCGCTCCCATGAAGAAGGCGTGTCCCTCGCCGAGTTGGCGGCGCAACCCTTTGTATTGGCCACGGGCGGTTGTTCGACCAATGCACGAAGCCTGGCTGCCGATGCGGGCCTGCAACTGCAGGATGTGCGCGTCGAGGTCCGTGAATGGAGCAGTGCGTTCACCCTGGTGCGGGAAAACATCGGCGTGAGCCTGGTGCCGGAAATGACATTGCCGGGTAATCGCCAGGGTTTGCGTGTGGTGCCGGTGTTGCCGAGGATCGAGCGCGAGTTTGCCTTGGTGGTCGCGGCGAACAAACCAACGTCGGCGGCAGTGCAGGCGCTGCTGGACATGCTCGACGAACGGTAACCCCCCAACCAGCTGCTGAACCGTTTTTGTCCTCAATGCTGGCCGACTAGTGGCCTTGCAAGCCCAAGGTTGCTGTCTATGATCAGATGTAACTAACCATGTCGGCCGTGATGAGGCGGTCGATGTCTTGGCGAAAGAGTGCGCAATCGAAGGCACCCACAGTTGATGACAAGGAGCTTTGCGCTAAATGGAGTTTGTTGTGAATCTGTTAGGGCTGGCCCGCATGCGGGCTATCAAGAGAAGGATGTCTTGATGAGCGTGTCGCTATAAGGACCCTCCGATTGATCATCATTTATCACCTGACTAGTCCTTCTTTTTGGAGGGATGCGTGTGCCTGTTCCACGGAACGTAGTGGTGGATGTGAAAGACCTGCAACTTTCATCAATCAAAAAACCGCGCTGAAGGTGATACAACAATGTTCAACCTACATCACAAGGCTGACCTGCTGGAAATCGAACGCTTCAGCTGTGCGCTGACAGAGGCCAACGCCAAGTTGGCGGCGGTCAGTCGTTCAATGGCGATGATTGAATTCACCCCGGACGGCATCGTCATCGATGCCAACGAAAACTTTTGCAGTGCCATGGGTTATAGCGCCGACGAAGTGCGCGGCAAGCATCACCGGGTCTTTTGTGAAGAGCAGTATTACCGCAGCGATGACTACACCAAGTTGTGGCGCGACCTGGCGCGGGGCGAGCCGGTGAGCGGGACCTTTTTGCGCTTGCATAAAAGCGGCCGGGAGATCTGGCTCGAAGCCAGCTACATGCCGGTGCTAGGTCCCGACCGACAAGTTAAAAGCGTGATCAAGGTCGCCACCGACATCACCGCCCGGGTCAACAAGGAGCACGAAAACGAAAGCCGGCTCGCCGCGATCGGCCGCTCCATGGCCGTGATTGAATTCACCCCGGACGGCAAGGTCATCAGCGCCAACGAAAACTTCCTGAAAACCATGCAGTACTCGCTCAACGAAGTGGTGGGGCAGCATCACAGCCTGTTCTGCCACCGTGTCGAAGCCGAGTCCCAGAATTACCGGAATTTCTGGGCGTCGCTCAACCGCGGCGAATATCACTCCCATCGTTTCGAGCGCAGAAACAAACAGGGACAGACCATATTCCTTGAAGCGTCCTACAACCCGTTGTTCGACGCCAAGGGCCGATTGTACAAAGTGGTCAAGTTTGCCAGCGACATCACTCACCAGATGACCACCCTGCAAACCGCCGCTGAATCGGCCCACAGCACCTCGGTGCAAAACGACGTCTGTGCACGCAAGGGTTCCGAGGTGGTGCAGCAGACGGTGCAGATCATCCAGGACATTTCCAAAGACCTGAACGAAGCGGCGCTGAGCATCGATGCCGTGAGCAAGCAGTCCGACATCATCGGCACCATCGTGCAGACCATCCGTGGCATTGCCGATCAGACCAACCTGCTGGCGCTCAACGCCGCGATCGAGGCGGCCCGCGCTGGCGAGCACGGGCGCGGATTCGCGGTAGTGGCCGATGAAGTGCGCAGCCTAGCGGCACGCACCAGTCAGGCGACGCTGGAAATTGTCGAGGTGGTGCGCAAGAACCACGACTTGTCGCTGAGTGCGGTGTCGAGCATGCAATCGAGTCTGAGCCGGACCGGCCTCGGCGTGGAACTGGCGAACGAGGCAGGGGAGGTGATCCTGGAGATCCAGCAGGGCTCGCGCCACGTGGTGGACGCGATCAGCCAGTTCAACTCGACGTTGCAACTGAACTAAGCAGGGCAACTTGTAGGAGCGAGCTTGCTCGCGATGGTCGATAACGATAACGCGTGTTTTCTGGCTAAACGCAGCGCTCTTGTATCCATCGCGAGCAAGCTCGCTCCTACATGAAATGAGCAAATGAGAAAGGGTCCCGGTAGAGGGACCTTTTTTTATTGCGCAATGGTTAGAGCGAGGCGAGGAACTTGTCGACCACCTGGGGACTGCCTTTTTCGCTGCTGCTGTCTTTATCGGCTTGCGCCAATTGCATTTTGTCTTTCATGCGATCGGCAATCTCTTGAGCGACCGCCTGTTGTTTCTCCGGCGGCATGGCTTTCAAGTCTTCTTCGGTAATGCCCATCTCTTTCAGAATACTGTCACGCAGGCGCTGTTCAGGCGTTTTGCTCATGTAGTCCTTGAACTCGGCGGTGGCCGAGCCTTCGTTGAGCTTGGTGGAGTCTGTCGCTTGCAGGTTCACGCGGGTCTTGGCGAACGCTTCGTCGACGTTGTCGCTGATCTTGCTCGCCTCGCCGACCTGCTGCGTGGCGATCTGGGTGGCGGAGTCCTGCACCTGTTTGGTGGCTGTGGTTTGCGCCTGCACATTGTTTTGCATGGCCTGGGCGATGACCGCCTGCATGCCGCCCTGAAGACCGGCGGCGGCATCGGCGGATGGCTCGTCACCGGGACGCTTGGGGAGTGGGGTCACCAAGGATTGTTTTGCACTGACCAACATGATGAAGAGACCTTGTGGGTAATGGCGATACCTGGTCTGAGCAAATAGCGTGCCTCGTCGATTAAAATCAACAAAATCAAATAGTTGAGTTAATGGTGGCAGAGAGGTTTCGGTCACCGGTTGCCGCTGGGCGGCAACCTGCGGCCATTCAAGGCAAGCCGTTGCAGCCGTGCTTGAGGAAACCCGGACGCTGCGCCAGGCGCTGGAAATACTCATCGACGGCGGGGTAGTCCGGGCGCTCGATCGGGGTCATCAGCCAGCGATTGACCGACAAACCGATGACCACATCGGCCAGGGTAAATCGTGGCCCGGCGACATACGCCTTGGTGGTTGCGAGTTGATGTTCGAGAATGCCCATCTTCTGGTTCCAGCCACGGGTACCGACCTCGAGGCTATGCGCGTCCTGGAACTCCGGGTCCTTGCGCACCAGTGCCATGAACGGGTATCTCCAGGACGGATTGAGCTCGGTGGCTTGCCAATCCATCCACTGCTCCACCCGGGCGCGGGTGGCCGGGTCGGTTGGCAGCAAATCGGCATGATGGTGATGGTGTTTGCCGACCAGGTAGCGGCAGATGGTATTGGACTCCCACAACACTCCGGCTTCATCGATGATTACGGGCACTTGGGCGTTGGGGTTGAGCCTGAGAAACTCGGGGCTGTGGGTCGAGGCAAAGCCACTGCCCCAGTCCTCGCGTTCAAAGGACAGGCCCAGTTCCTCGCAGGTCCACAGAACCTTGCGGACGTTGATCGACGAGGCTTTACCCAGGATCTTCAGTGTGTGTTCCATTGAGCTACTCCGTTAGCGAATTGGTGCGCTACGGGAATCTAACAGCGTGCCCACCAGAGGGCGACATTCGTTGCTCTAAAAGGTTAGTTGAAATCCGCTCGCCGCGTTCGGCTCTTGATTGGACTTCAGGCGCTCGGCCGAACCTGGTTGCCCGGCACCAGGTGGGTCCAGATCGGGGTCGAACAGGCACTGGGAATGTATGGATGGAGGGCAGGTTGCTTGAGGATCCAGCCCTGAAGCTGTTGGTCGATGTATACCGGGGTTGGCTCGATACACTCGCCTTTGGGGGCAACCTTGGCTTGATCCACAGATACAAACAGTGGGCCGGGCAGATCAAACACCGTCTGGGAATGGCTTAAAACCCCCGTGTCCTTGCGGGCGAAACAGTTGTTCCTGCGTCCGCTCAGGTCGGTTGTCATGATCCCGGCTTCTTCCAGGTTCGCATGCCAAACATTCATGACAACGGCTGGCCCCTCGGCTTTCGGGTGCAAGGCGAGGCAACTTTTGATTGCCGGCATGAAACGCGGATCACTTAGAAACTGCGTCCAGTCGTTCGGCTGCGAAGCTTGCGCCTGAATCGTTTGGCCGAGCAAGAAGGTCAGGAAAATCGCTTTGCGCACAGGAATATCCGCGAGAAAAAAGTTTGCGGATTCTGCACTCGACGCTCGGGTCGCGGAGGGTAAAAGATGTTTCGAAATGCTGTGTAGGAATGGTCTGAGGCAATCGGCTTCAGGGGCGTTCCGCGGGCTACGATTTCTTGCACCCTTGCCTACAACTACGCCAGAATCCGCCGACTTGTGCGCCTGGTATCCGGACTCTATCGTTCCGTGTCGCTGTAAATTCAGCGATCGGGTCTAGCAGCCCGGATACTTTAGGCGCATAGCGTCCACCATTCGTGATCAGTTCATGTTATGGCGGCTGTGCGTGGGAAGACCTTCGGGTCTACCGGGTTCTAGAGTCCTGGTCTGCTAGCCCGCGCACGGCTGCCACCTTATTTTCGTCTAGCAGCGAATCGTGGCAGCTCCACCACTCTAGGAGCATTGCCATGTTCAAACCCACGCCGAACCCCCCACGCAATCCCAGCCCAATGTTCTCCATCTCACCTGGCATCAATAACGAAACGCTGCTGGCGCACGCCTGCGAATCACTGGCCTCGGCGAGTGTGATGACCAATGACTTTGCTACGTTTCTGGAAGGCAGCCAGCGCAATACGGCACTGGCGATCGCACAGATCATCATGCTGGCCGAGCTGGCGGTGAACCGGGTGCTGGATAACCTTGATCCGCAGGATTAAACACGGAGCGGGGGTGAGAGGCTTTCCCTGTGGCGAGGGGGCTTGCCCCCGTTGGGTTGCGAAGCAACCCCCAAAAAACAGACGCCGCAGTCATACAGGTATACCCCGTGAACTGGATTACGACTGCTTCGCAGCCGAACGGGGGCAAGCCCCCTCGCCACAGTGGTCTATGTCGCGGCTACGTACTCTCGCGCACCTTCAACTCAAACCCCATGTCCTGCACCGGCCTGGCCACGGTATTGCCGGCCATCAGCGTCAGCATCTGCTCTGCCGCACGGCGGCCGATGGCTTCGCGTGGGGTGTTGATGCTGCTCAGGCGCGGGACCATGTGTTCGGACATGGGCAGGTCGTTGAAGCCGAGGATCGCCACTTGCTCGGGGATCTTGATCCCGTGTCGCAGCGCTTCTAGCAGCGCGCCCTGGGCCAGGTCGTCGTTGCCGAAGAAGATCGCATCGACATCCGGGTGACTGGCGAGCATCTGCAGGAACAATTCACCGCCCAGCCCGACCGATGACGGGCGGGGCGTCAGCACTTCCAGCGCCGGGTCATACAAACCGGCCTTTTGCAGGGATTTGCGGAAGCCTTCGCCGCGCAGCAAGGTGCGCTGGTCCAGTTGCGCGCCGATGTAGGCCAGGCGTTTGCGGCCGCGAGACAGCAAGTGTTCGGCTGCCGTTTCGCCGGCGGCCAGTTGCGAGAAACCCACGCAATTGAGCCCGGCGGCGCTGTCCAGCTCCATCATGTACACGCAAGGAATGTTGCTGGCTTCGATCATCCGCCGCGAACTTTCGGTGCGGTCGAAACCCGTCAGCAGCAAGCCGCGCGGCTGATAGGCCATGTAGTTGCGCAGCAGGTTTTCTTCTTCATCGCGCGAGTAGTGGAAGTTGCCGATCAGCACTTCGAAGCCCTTGGGCCGCAAAACCTGATGAATGGCTTCCAGGGTGTCGATGAACAGCAGGTTGGACAGTGACGGCACCAGCACCACGACGGAATGGCTCTGGGCCGAGGCCAGGGCACGGGCGGCAGGGTTGACCACATAGTTGAGTTCCAGCGCCGCTTTCTGCACCTTTTCCACCAGTTCAGTGGCAACAGTGCTGACGCCACGCAAGGCGCGGGAAGCGGTGATCGGGCTGACGCCGGCCAGTCGGGCTACTTCGTTCAGGGTAGGGCGGCCAGTGGTGCGGGTATTTTTATCGTTCTTGGTTGGGTTCATCGATGGCTTGCCAAACAAAATTCAAGGCACTAAGGTAGCGCTGTCTCGATGCAGCTGCAAATGCGTGAGCGAGGGTTCGCCTGATCCTTGCTTTTTGGCGTTGGGACCTAACCTGCTGCAACCCATAAAATGACAAGAAAGGCGTCGGCAACTTCTGCTTTTGGTCTAGTGTCATAACTGGCAAAGGTAGCGCTGTCTGCGCGCTGAGGTGTTACATGAATCATCCCATCACCGCCCTGGTCATCATGGGCGTTGCCGGTTGCGGCAAGACGTGCGTCAGCGAGGCCCTGTGCCAATTGAGCGGCGCCACTGCCATTGAAGGCGACTCTTTCCACCCTGCCGCCAATATCGAAAAGATGAGCGCGGGGATCCCCCTGAACGATGAAGACCGCGCCGGCTGGCTCGACAGCCTGTGCGATGAACTGCGCCGTGTCGACGCCATGGGCCAGCGCCCGGTGCTGACCTGCTCGGCACTCAAACACATCTATCGCGAACGTCTGCGCAGTGCCTTGCCGGGCCTGGGCTTCGTGTTCCTTGAACTGACCCCCGAAGTGGCCGCGGACCGCGTCTCCCATCGGCCGGGCCATTTCATGCCGTCGACCCTGATCGACAGCCAGTTCGCCACCCTTGAATCGCCCGTGGGCGAGCCGCTGACCCTGGCGCTGGACGCTTCGACCCATAGCGTCGAGCAACTGGCAGCGCAGGCTCATGTCTGGTGGCAGGCGAACGGCCTGAAACAGGCGGTATGACTGTGTTTGCAAAGACAGCGCTGTCCTCACGACTTCTGATCAACCCGCTTTAATAACAACAACAACCAGGAGACACCCCTAATGTTTGGCATGTCCCACGAGACGTTCCTGCTGCTCGATGCAGTGGTCACGGTGATCGGGCTTATCTTCCTGATCACCAAGTTCAAGTTGCACCCCTTCCTTGCCCTGATCATCGCCGCAGCTTTCCTCGGGCTGACCTCCGGCATGCCGATCGGCACCATCATCAAGGCGTTCCAGGACGGCTTCGGTGGCGTGCTCGGCTTTGTCGGCATCATCCTCGCGCTGGGCACCATGCTCGGCAAAATGATGGCCGAGTCGGGCGGTGCGGATCAGATTGCGCAGACGTTGATCCGCGCGTTCGGCAAGGACAAGGTGCAGTGGGCGATGATGTTCGCCGCGTTCCTGGTCGGTATTCCGCTGTTCTTCGAAATCGGCTTCGTGCTGCTGATCCCGCTGGTGTTCATCGTTGCCCGCCGCACTGGCGTGTCGATCATCAAGATCGGTATCCCGTTGCTGGCTGGCCTGTCCGCCGTGCACGGCCTGGTGCCGCCGCACCCGGGTCCGCTATTGGCTATCGGCGTGTTCGGTGCCGATATCGGTAAAACCATTCTGTATGGCCTGATCGTTGCGCTGCCAACCGCCATCATCGCTGGCCCGATCTACGGTACGTTCATTGCCAAGCACATTCCCGGTCATCCGAATCAGGAGCTGGTGGATCAACTGGCGCGCGAAACCGATTCGGCCGAACTGCCGAGCTTCGGCATCACCCTGGTGACCGTGCTGCTGCCGGTGTTCCTGATGCTGCTCAAGACCTTTGCTGACGTGGTGCTGCCGGATGGCAATATCTTCCGCGCCTTCATGGACCTGATCGGTCACCCGATTTCGGCGTTGCTGCTGGCGTTGCTGCTGTCGCTGTATACCTTCGGCTACAAGCAGGGCATCGGTTCCAGCCAAATGATGAAATGGCTGGATGCGAGCCTGGCGCCGACCGCCGCGATCATCCTGATCATCGGTGCCGGTGGTGGCTTCAAGCAGATGCTGGTGACCAGCGGCGTGGGCGACGTGATCGGCCATATGGCGGTCAACGCACAGATCTCGCCGATCCTGCTGGCCTGGCTGGTGGCGGCGGTGATTCGTATCGCGACCGGTTCGGCAACCGTGGCGACCATTACCGGTGCTGGCATCGTGGTGCCGGTGGTGGGGATGATTCCAGGTGTGAACCGTGAGCTGCTGGTGCTGGCCACCGGTGCAGGTTCGTTGATCCTGTCCCACGTCAACGACGCCGGTTTCTGGCTGGTGAAGCAGTACTTCAACATGACCGTGGCCGAAACTTTCAAGACCTGGACTGCGATGGAAACGATCCTCTCCGTGGTCGGCCTGGGCTTCATTCTGTTGTTGTCGCTGTTCGTTTAAGCGATTCGACAGGCACAAAAAAACCGCAGCGATGCGGTTTTTTTGTGCCCCAAGGATAACCCAGTTCATTGTGGCGAGGGGGCTTGCCCCCGTTGGATTGCGCAGCAATCCCAAAAGCAGTCACTGCGGTTTTTCAGGCGGAATGCGTTAACTGGTTTTACGACGGCTTCGCCGCCGAACGGGGGCAAGCCCCCTCGCCACAGGAAGTTGTTGCCACAGGTTTTGTGTCAGGTGTTGGATTTGCTGACTAGTCCATCCGCCCTGAACATCCCGCGAATCCCGCGCACGGCCTGGCGAATCCGGTCCTGGTTTTCGATCAGGGCGAAGCGCACATGGTCGTCGCCGTATTCGCCAAAGCCGACGCCCGGCGAAACGCACACCTTGGCTTCAGCCAGCAGCTTCTTGGCGAACTCCAGCGAACCCAGGTGCGCATAAGCTTCGGGAATTTTCGCCCAGACGTACATCGACGCTTTCGGGTTTTCCACCATCCAGCCCAGTTCATGCAGGCCCTTGACCAGCACGTTGCGGCGCTGCCGATACTGCTCGGCGATGTCGCGCACGCATTGCTGATCGCCTTCCAGCGCGGCAATCGCCGCCACTTGCAGCGGGGTGAAGGTGCCGTAGTCGTGGTAGCTCTTGATCCGCGCCAGGGCGTTGACCAGTTCCGGGTTGCCGACCATGAAGCCGATGCGCCAGCCGGCCATGTTGTAGCTTTTGGACAAGGTGAAGAACTCCACCGCAATGTCCTTGGCGCCGGGCACTTGCATGATCGATGGGGCTTTCCAGCCGTCGTAGACGATGTCGGCGTAAGCCAGGTCGTGCACCACCAGCACATCGTACTGCTTGGCGAGGGCGATGACGCGCTCGAAGAAATCCAGCTCCACGCACTGGGCGGTAGGGTTGGACGGGAAACCGAGGATCATCATCTTCGGCTTCGGAATCGAACCACGAATGGCCCGCTCCAGTTCAGCGAAGAAGTCCACGCCCGGCACCAGCGGCACCGAACGCACCTGGGCGCCGGCAATCACGGCACCGTAGATATGAATCGGGTAGCTCGGGTTCGGTACCAGCACGGTGTCGCCCTGGTCCAGGGTGGCCAGCATCAGGTGTGCCAGGCCTTCCTTGGAGCCGATGGTGACGATGGCTTCGCTTTCCGGGTCGATGTCGACCTCGTAGCGCTCCTTGTACCAGTTGGAAATCGCCCGGCGCAGGCGCGGAATGCCTTTGGAAGTCGAGTAACCGTGGGTGTCTTCGCGTTGAGCAACTTGTACGAGTTTTTCGACAATGTGCGGCGGCGTGGCGCCGTCGGGGTTGCCCATGCTCAAGTCGATGATGTCTTCGCCACGACGACGGGCGGCCATCTTCAGCTCGGCAGTGATGTTGAAAACGTAAGGGGGGAGTCGATCTATGCGCGCAAAGCGGCGCGGCGAACCTTGTTCGGCCATTGTTGCCTCGGATAACGTAAGCGCCCGGAACCGTCCGAGCGACGCAGGTCAGCGGTGACCTGTGGCGGAATGTACGGGCAGCTGTGGCAGACTGTCCAGCCTCAATGTGAACAAATTTTTCCGAAGGAATTGGGTCGATGGAATTTACCAGTGGCTTCCTGCTGAGCCTTTCGCTGTGCCTGGACATTGGCGTGGCGAACATCGCGATGATCACCCTTGCGATGCAGCGCGGCTACTTTCAAGGCTTTGCGCTGGGCCTGGGTACCTGCGTCGGCGACCTGATCTACGCGGTGCTGGCGCTGGCCGGCATCACCGTGTTGCTGCAATACGAAACCGTGCGCTGGGTGTTGTGGATCGGTGGCTCGGCGTTGCTGGTGTACTTCGCGGCGAAGATGGTCTATTCGGCGATTCACCACGAGGCGCTGCTGGCCGAGACGGCAGAGGTCGGGAACAACTCCCACCGCAAGGAATTTTTCCGCGGGATCTTTCTCGCCATGTCTTCGCCCAGCGCCATTCTCTGGTTCGCTGCAGTGGGCGGCACCCTGATCGCCCGTTCCGGTGGCGGTGGCCCGCTCAGTTCGGCGCTGTTCCTCGGCGGTTTCCTGTGTGCCGGGCTGCTCTGGTCGGCAGGCTTGTGCTTCGCCGCAAGCCACGGCGGCAAGTTGCTGGGGGACAAGCTGCTGCGCTATTCCTACATGGCATCGGCGGCGATCTTCTGCTATTTCGCGGTCTACGTGATCCTATCGGGTTACAACGAGTTCTTCGGTGCCGCGGCCGTCGAGCAGTTGCACGCACTGTAATTGGGCGAATCGGGTTTGGCCTCTATACTCCCAGCCGAACCCACTTTTAAGCGCAGGAGTCGAGTCATGGATGAGCAAACACGCGTCGAAGTGTCCGAGCCACGTTTTGAGCACGGACACTTCCTGCTGATTGCAGGGCTGGGCGGTCAATTCACCCAGCAAACCACCCAGGGCATTCCTGCACTCTGGGAAAAATTCGAGCCCCACATCGGGAACATTCCCGGCCAAAAAGGCGAAGTCACCTACGGTGTCTGCTGCAATTTCGACGGCAAGGGCGGCTTCGATTACATCGCCGGGGTCGAGATCAGCAAGCTCGACGATTTGCCGGACACGTACCGCTGGGTAGAAGTCCAGCCCCAGCAATACGTGGTGTTTGAACACAAAGGGTCGCTGGAATCGCTGCCGCAAACCTTCCAGTACATCCATAGCACTTGGCTACCGCAGTCCGGTAAAGAGGCGGCGGACGCCCCGGAGTTCGAACGCTATAGCGAAGACTTCAACCCGAAGCTCAACACCGGCAAGCTGGAAATCTGGCTGCCGATCAAGGCGTGACACCGGCATCGAGAGGCGGCTCAGCCGATTCGTCTCTCGATGTCGCGTCAGTGCTGATTTATCATCCCCAGCCTTTCCCCCGCTTATTCCGAGTCGCCATGAACACCGTCATCCGCAATGTCACGCCTGCTGACCTGGACCGCTGCTACGCCATCGAAACCATTGCCTACGAAGGTGACGAAGCCGCGACCCGCGAGAAAATCGCCACCCGCATCGCCACCTGGCCCGAGGGGTTCATCGTCGCTGAAGTGGACGGGGTTGTAGCCGGTTTCATCAATTCCGGTGCGGCGTTTCAGGTGGAAATGTCGGACGAGGCGTTCAAGGAGCTGATCGGCCACGACCCGGCCGGACCGCACGTGGTGATCATGTCGGTGGTGGTGCACCCGGATTATCAGGGGCAGGGCCTGGCCAAGCTCCTGATGGGCGAGTTCATCGAGCGCATGCGTGCGATGGGCAAGGTCAGCATCAACCTGATGTGCAAGGAACGGCATATTCCGTTGTATGCCCGTTTTGGCTTTGCCTATATCAAGCCTTCGGCGTCCGACCATGGTGGCATGGCGTGGCATGAGATGGTGCTCGAGCTCTAAGCACACCGCAAATCCCCTGTGGGAGCGGGCTTGCTCGCGAAAGCGGTGTGTCAGGCAACAGAGATGTTGAATGTACCGGCCTCTTCGCGAGCAAGCCCGCTCCCACAGTTGGGTTGTGGTGGCTTCAGAATCTCAACCCCATCCGCCGCTCATAACCGATCCGGCCCCTGTACGCCTCGCCGCTGTCGACAAAGCCATACCGGGCATACAAACCGATCGCCGATTCGTTGTCCGCATCCACCGACAACTCCAGCCCCTTGATCTCCGGCCAGGCCAAACGCGCCGCCTCGGGCAGCGCTTGCAGGCACGCCTTGCCGTAACCTTTGCCCTGGGACCGTTGATCGACTTGCAGCGCATGCAGCGTTGCGCTGTGTTCATCGGCCCAGGCGGGCAGAACGGGCGGGCGCTTGAGCAGCAGGAACGCCACGGGAGTGTCCTCGACCAACAGGGCAAATCCTTTGACCCCCGGGCCTGGCTTGGACAGCAGAGAATGCAATGCACCATGAATGTCGCCGGAGAACCTGACCTGTTCCGGATGTACTTCAATGGCCTCGACCTGCTGGCGCTGCAGCGCATTCAGGCTTTCATAAGGCACGAGTCGGGCTGTCACGGGAGTGTCCTTTTTCCATCACAAATGAGCCTCGGATTCTAGCGAGTTTGCCTGTTTGGATTATTTTTATTTCACCTGTCGATTCGCCGGATCGCCAGACGACTAAGGGTGTCTTCCAATAAAAACCACGGAGAACCACCATGAGCTCGCAAACCCAGATCCAGAACCTGATCGAAACCTACCGTCAGGCCATGATGGCCAAGGACGTGGATAAAATCATGACCCTGTATGCGGACGACATCGTCTCCTTCGACGCGGTCAAGGCCTTGCAATTCAAGGGCAAGGAGGCGTACCGCGCGCATTGGGAAGATTGCATGAAAATGTGCCCCGGCCCGCACATTTTCGACTTCCAGGACATCCGCATCGAAGCGTCCCAGGAGATCGCCTTCGCCCACTGGCTGGCCCGTTGCGGCGGCACCAACGACAAGGGCGAGACCCAGGCCTGCTGGATGCGCGGCAGCGCATGCTATCGCCAGGAAGACGGGTTGTGGCGGATCGTCCATGAGCACTGGTCGGCGCCGTTTGACATGATGAGTGGCACCGTCCTGTTCGATCTGAAGCCCTGATCGATGTTATTTGTCGGGGCGCCGCGCCAAATGATCATTCCACGGCCATAGTTGATCCGTTCGAGTCAGGAGACGTTCATGAAGTATTTATGCCTGGTCTACAGCGATGAGCGCCTGCTGCACTCGCTGCCGGAAAGCCCGAAGGACGAAGAGTGCATGGCCTATGCCGAGTCGATCCAGGGCAGTGGCCGGATGGTCGCCGCCGAGGCGCTGGAGTCGGTGCAGACCGCCACCACGGTGCGCATGCGCAACGGCAAGATGTCGATCACTGACGGGCCATTCGCCGAAACCAAGGAGCAGTTGGCCGGTTTTTATCTGATCGATGCCAAGGACCTCAACGAAGCCATCCAGGTCGCCGGGAACATTCCGGCGGCCCGGGTCGGCAGTGTCGAAGTGCGCCCCGTTCGGCAGTTGAATCCTTAAGATGCCGGGGCTGCCGGTTCAGGCGCAGGTCGAGCGGGTCTATCGCGAAGACTCGCGGCGGATTCTCGCGACCCTGATTCGCTTGCTGGGGGATTTCGACCTCGCCGAAGAGGCCTTGCACGAGGCGTTTTTCGTCGCGGTCGAACGCTGGCAGCGTGACGGCGTGCCCGGCAATCCTCGGGCCTGGCTGGTGTCCACCGGGCGTTTCAAGGCCATCGATGCCTTGCGTCGGCGCGCACGTTTTGCCGCGTCGCAGCCCTTGCTGATCGCGCAACTGGAGGAGCTGGAACATGCAGACTGGAGTGATGAAGACGTGGAAGACGATCGCCTGCGGCTGATCTTCACTTGCTGCCACCCGGCCCTGGCGGCGGACGCGCAAGTGCCGCTGACGCTGCGCGAAGTCTGCGACCTGACCACGGAAGAAATCGCCCGGGCCTTCCTCTCGGCCCCGGCCACCATCGCCCAGCGTATCGTGCGCGCCAAGGCGAAGATCCGCGACGCGAAAATCCCTTATCAAGTGCCGACGCTGGCAGAGTTGCCCGAGCGTCTGGACAGCGTATTGCGGGTGATTTACCTGGTGTTCAACGAGGGGTATTCGGCGTCCATCGGCGCCGAACTGATCCGCGAGGATTTGACCCGCGAAGCGATCCGTCTCGGCCGGTTGCTGGTGGAACTGCTGCCGGAGCCAGAGGTGAAGGGTTTGCTGGCGTTGATGCTGCTGCACGAGTCACGACGCCCGGCCAGGACCTCGGCGAGTGGCGAGCTGATTGTGCTGGACGAACAGGACCGCTCGCTGTGGGACGCCGGGTTGATCACTGAAGGCTGCGCGCTGATCGAACAGGCGCTGACCATGGGGCGCTTCGGACCCTATTGCCTGCAAGCGGCCATCGCGGCGGTGCACGCCGAAGCCCCGACGGCGGGGGAAACCGATTGGCCGCAGATTGTCGGTCTGTATGACGTGCTGCTGCGGGCGGTGCCGTCGCCAGTGATCGAGTTGAACCGCGCGGCGGCGATTTCGCAACGCGATGGTCCACTGGCGGGCCTGACATTGGTCGATGCCATTCTGCAGCGGGGAGAACTGCTCGACTACCACCTGGCGTATTCGGCGCGGGCGGAGTTTTGTCGACAACTGGGCCGCAAGCAAGAGGCGCGGACGGCGTGGGAGCGGGCACTGGAGCTGACCCGGCAAGAGCCGGAGCGGCGCTTTATCGAGGAGCGACTCAAGGCACTGGATTGATGTGATTTCACTGGCCTCTTCGCGAGCAAGCCCGCTCCCACAGGGATCACATTGAACCTGTGGGAGCGGGCTTGCTCGCGAATGGCCGCGCCGCTATTCCAGCATCTTGCCCAGCAACCAACTCCCCGCCGGCCCCGGCGGATTGAGCCGCGACCACAACGCATCCACCGACACCGTTTTCGGCCAGCCACGCACCACCAGCTCCTGCAACGTGCCAGGCCCAAACCGTTCGACCAGCCAGCGCGGCAACGGCGCCCAGCCGAATCCGCCCTGGGCCATTTCCAGCAGCATCAGATAACTCGGCGCCGACCAGACGCGGCCTTTCGCGCGACTTTCATAGGGATTGATGATGGTGGCCAGGCGCAGTTCGCGGTGCTGTTGCAGCACGTCCTGATCGACGTAGTCCAGCGTCGCCAACGGATGTGCCGGGGACACGAACAAGGCAATTTCGGTGCGCTCGTCCACTGTCGAACTGACCAGGTCCGGTGGGTAACTGTCCTGCATTTCGGCGAAGGCAATCTGCGCCCGGCCGCTTTGCACCAGGGACACCAGGTCATCGCATTCGGCGATCAGGCATTCGAGTTCCAGGTCGGGATAACGTTGCTCGAAGGCACCGAGGGCGGCTTCGAAGCGGTCCGACTGATAGGTATCGGACAGCGCCACCGTCAGCTTCGCTTCCACCCCTTGGGACAGTTGGCTGGCGGTCATCTCCAGGCGACTGGTGGCGGCCAGGATTTCTTCGGCCCGTTGCAGCATGACGCGCCCGGCCGGGGTCAGCCCGGGCTTGCGGCTGCTGCGGTCGAATAGGGTCAGGTTGAGATCGATTTCCAGGCTGGCCACCGCCGCGCTGATGGTCGACTGGCTGCGGCCCAGCTTGCGCGCCGCGGCGGAAAACGAGCCTTGGGTTGCCGCTTCGACAAACGCCAGCAACACTTCGTGAGAAGCCATGAACTATCGCCTTGATCGATGGTTATTGGTTATGAAGTATCGGTGTGATGACAGATCATGGCAACCACAGTCACTCAAGGGAGCTCGGCCATGAGCGCCAACAAATCCATTATTGAACGTATTTTCCAGGCCATCGGTTTCGAACTGCTGGCCATCCTGATCTGTACCCCGTTGCTGGCCTGGATCATGAAGAAACCGATGCTGGAAATGGGCATGGTCACCGTCCTCATCGCCGGCCTGGCCCTGGCCTGGAACGTGGTCTTCAACGGTCTGTTCGACCGGGCGCTCAAGCGCCTCGCCATTGCACACAACGCCTGGGTCCGCGTGGTGCATGCGCTGTTGTTCGAAGGCGGGCTGGTCGCGCTGGGCGTGCCGCTGATCGCCTGGTGGCTGAACATCAGCCTGTGGCAGGCGTTTGTGCTGGATATCGGCGTGCTGCTGTTCTTCCTGCCGTACACCTATATCTACCACTGGGTGTATGACGTGGTTCGCGAGCGGATGGTCGTGCGCCAGGTTTGCTGAGTCGTGTTTTTGTGGCGAGGGGGCTTGCCCCCGTTCGGCTGCGAAGCAGCCGCAAAGCTGGGGAGCGCTTCGCACTCCAACGGGGGCAAGCCCCCTCGCCACAAGTATTGTGTCCTGCCAGTTGTTCAGCATTAAGCCTTACAGAAACATCCCCCCCGAAGCCTCGATGCGCTGGCCAGTGATCCACTGGCTGCCCGGCGCCAGCAGCAGTGCAATCGCGGCGCCGATGTCATCCGGCAATCCGGCGCGACCCAGGGCGGTGTTGTTCGCCACCAGCGTGTTCAGGTCGGGGTTGTCGCGCACGGCGCCGCCGCCGAAATCGGTTTCGATCGCGCCCGGTGCCAGGATGTTCACTGTGATGTTGCGCGCGCCGAGTTCCTTGGCCTGGTAGCGGGTCAGCACTTCCATCGCACCTTTCATCGCCGCGTAGGCGCTGTGACCCGGCAGGCTGAAGCGGGCCAGGCCGCTGGAAATGTTGACGATGCGCCCGCCGTCATTAAGCAATGGCAGCAGCGCCTGCGTGAGGAAGAACGGTCCCTTGAATTGGATGTTCACCAACAGGTCAAACTGTTCGACGGTGGTGTCGACGAAGTTGGCGTGCAGGCCGATCCCGGCGTTGTTGACCAGAAAATCGAAGTGCTCGCGCTGGAAGTGGCTCTGCAAGACCTTTGTCACTTCGCTGGCGAAGGCGCTGAAGCTGTCACTCCGGGCAACGTCCAGTTGCAGCATGACGGCGCGACCGCCCAGGCTTTCGATCTCGGCCACCAGTGCCTGCGCCTCATCGGCGCGGCTGTTGTAGGTGCCGATGATGTCGATGCCTTGGGCGACCAGATGCAGGGCTGCGTTTTTGCCGAGGCCGCGGCTGGCGCCGGTGATCAGTGCGATTTTACGGTTCATGGGACTTCCTCAGGTGCAGTGAGCGGTTGATGTGAGGAAGTTTATTTATCCGCTTGGTGGTGATAAACAGAGTGAAAGCGGAATCACTGGTCGGATAAACCGAACAATAAAGAGCAAGCTGATGAACAAACTGGAACTGTTGCGCACCTTTGTCCGAGTCAGCGAGATGTCCAGTTTCACCCTGGCCGGAGAGAGCCTGGGCCTGCCTCGTTCAACGGTCTCCGAGCATGTGCAGGCTCTGGAGGCATTGCTCGGCACCCGGCTATTGCAACGCACCACGCGCAAAGTACAGGCGACCCAGGATGGCCTGGTGTTGTACGAGCGCAGCAAGGACCTGCTGTCGCACATGGACGAAATCGAGGGTTTGTTTCGCCAGGACGAGGCGTCGCTGGTCGGGCGGATTCGCATCGACCTGCCGAACATTCTTGCTCGTCGCGTGGTGATGCCACGTTTGCCGCAGTTCATGACGCAACACCCCTTGCTTGAACTGGAAATCAGCAGCACCGACCGCCGGGTCGATCTACTCGCCGAAGGCTTTGATTGCGTGCTGCGCATCGGCGCCCAACCCGATCAATCGGTGGTAGCGCGACACCTGTGTGACTTCACCATGGTCAACTGTGCCAGCCCGGCGTATTTGCAGCGATACGGCGTGCCGGAGCGGCTGGACGATCTGGCACAGCATCGACTGGTGCACTACGTCGGCGTGCTGGGCGGGCGTTCGGAAGGGTTTGTGTATGTCGACAAGGGGCAGGTGCAGCGACTACCGATGGCCGGCAGTGTCACGGTCAACAGCACCGATGCCTACGAGGCCGCCTGCCTGGGTGGTTTCGGCCTGATCCAGGCGCCGAGGATGGGTATGCAGCAATACCTGCAAAGCGGTGAATTGGTCGAGGTGTTGCCGGCGTTCAACGCGCCGTCCATGGAGGCGTCGCTGCTCTATGCCCGGCAACGGCATTTGCCGTTGCGGGTGAGGGTGTTCATGGATTGGTTGGGGGAGGTGATTCGTTCAGAAGTCTGAGGCCAGGCTTTATGTGGGAGCGGGCTTGCTCGCGAAGACGGAGTGTCAGTCAACATCAATGCTGAATGATAAAGCGCTTTCGCGAGCAAGCCCGCTCCCACATTTAGAACAACTGCGTGAACAACCAGTACAAACTGCCCGACAGCAGGATCGCCGCCGGCAAGGTCAATACCCAGGCCATCAACAGGTTGCGGATGGTCTTCATCTGCAGGCCGCCACCGTTGGCGACCATGGTCCCGGCCACGCCCGAAGACAGCACGTGGGTGGTCGACACTGGCAGGCCGAACATGTCGGCGGCGCCGATGGTCAGCATCGCCACGGTTTCTGCCGAGGCGCCCTGGGCGTAGGTGAGGTGGGTCTTGCCGATTTTCTCGCCGACGGTCACCACGATGCGCTTCCAGCCGACCATGGTGCCAAGGCCCAGGGCGATGGCCACGGCGATCTTCACCCACAGTGGAATGAAGCGCGAGGAGTTGTCGATCTGTTGCTTGAACAGTTGCAGCTTGCCGCTGGTGTCGGCATCGAAGTTGCCGACCTTGTTCTTGTCCATCAGGCGAATGGTTTCGCTGGTCAGGTACATGTCGTTACGCACGTTGCCCACGGCCTCGGCCGGGACTTTCGACAGCGAACCGTAACCCTTGACCTCGGCGCCGATGCTGCCGGTCAGTGCGGCCAGCGCCGGCACCAGTTGCGGGGTCGCTTCCTTGCTGCGCACGTATTCGGACAGCACCGGGCGCGGGTCGGCTGGCGCTGGCAGCGGCGCGGCCTTGACCAACGCTTGCTGCGTGACTTCGGCCACCGCCGCGAACTGCAAGGCCTGATCGGCCGGCATGGTGCGGTTCAATGCGTACGCCATTGGCAGGGTACCCACCAGAATCAGCATGATCAGGCCCATGCCTTTCTGGCCGTCGTTTGAACCGTGGGCAAACGACACACCGGTGCAAGTCAGGATCAGCAGGCCGCGAATCCACCATGGCGGCGGGGTCTCGCCCTTGGGCTCCTTGTACAGCGCACGATTCTTGACGAACGCGCGCAGGGCCAGCAACAGCAGCGCGGCACAGCCAAAGCCGACCAGGGGCGAGAGCAGCAGTGCGTAGCCGATCTTGGTGGCTTGCGCCCAGTCCACGCCGCTGGTGCCGTCGCGGCCGTGCATCAGGGCGTTGGCCACGCCGACGCCGATGATCGAGCCGATCAGGGTGTGCGATGACGAGGCCGGCAGGCCCAGCCACCAGGTGCCGAGGTTCCACAGGATCGCGGCGATCAGCAGGGCGAAGATCATCGCAAAACCGGCGGACGAGCCGACTTGCAGGATCAGCTCCACCGGCAGCAGGGCGATGATGCCGAACGCCACCGCGCCGCTGGACAGCAGCACCCCGAGGAAGTTGAAAAAGCCCGACCAGACCACCGCAACATTCGGCGGCAGCGAGTGGGTGTAAATCACCGTGGCCACCGCGTTGGCGGTGTCATGGAAGCCGTTGACGAACTCGAAGCCCAGGGCAATCAAAAGCGCCACGCCCAGCAACAGGAATGGCGTCCAGGTGGTGACCACCGTGCCGAGTTCGTTCATGTCGTGCATCAGGCTGTAGGCGGTAAACAACAAGCCGATGGCCAGCACTGCAACAAACACCACGATGGTGATCAGGCCGGGTTTCTTGTCGAATTGCGGTTTGGCGCTACTGGCCGGTGCCGGGGCGGCGGTGAAGGAGGGCGTAGCCATCACGGACATTCCTGAGGAGGGAGGTGTATCAGTGATAATCGTTGCCAATTGTTACAGGGAGAGTGCTCTGGGTCAGTGTTTGGGTTTTTTGCAGGGCCGCTGATCTGAATCGCCACACATTGCCTGGGGGGCATGCAAAACCTTGTGGCGAGGGGGCTTGCCCTCGTCGGGTTGCGAAGCGACCCCAAAACCAGTCACCACAGTCATCAGATTTACGCCTGCTGCGCAGTCGAACGGGGGCAAGCCCCCTCACCACAGTTGATTAGTGTCAGGTGAGGACGGGGGCTCAATAATCCCGCTGCTTGCGAAATGCCCAGCGCCCGGCAATCACGGTAAAGGTCGCGACCAGCGCCACCAGGATCCAGAAACCCTCCGGATCACCGGCCAGCGGAATGCCGCCGACGTTCATGCCGAAGAAGCCGGCAATGATGTTGATCGGCAGCGCCAGCACCGTCACCACCGTCAGGGTGAACAGCGTGCGGTTGGTCTGTTCGTTGATGTTGGCGGCGATCTCTTCCTGCAACAGCTTGATCCGCTCACCCAGTGCCGTGAGGTCGTTGATGATCAGCGCAAACTCTTCGGTGGATTTGCGCAGCTCCTTGACGTCTTCCTTTTGCAGCCATTGTGGCGGCCGGTTGAGCAGGCGCAGCAATGAGCCGGGCTCCAGTGCCAGCAACCGTTGCAAACGCACCAGCACCCGGCGATTGGCGCCCAGTTCGGCGCGGTTGGTCGACAGCCGCGAGGACAGCAGTTGGTCTTCGATCAGGTCCACGCTCTGGCTGGTCTTGCGCACGATCTGGGTCAGCACTTCACCCTGGTCGCGCAGCAAATGCACCAGCAGCTCCAGCGGGGAGCGAAAGCATTCCCGGGCCTTCACCGAGGAGCGCAATTTGTCCACCGAGTGCAGCGGTTGCAGACGGGCACTGATGATCAGCCGACTGCGGGCGCACACCCACAGCGTCGAAACATCCGACGAGACCATGTTGCTGAGGTTGAACACCACGTCGTTGACCACCGCCAGCAGCGCCGAATCGACATGCTCGATGCGCGTCGAACGCGAGCCTTCGTGCAGTGCCTCGAAAAACTCCTCGGGCAATTCCAGATGACTTTTCATCCAGCGTTCGCACGCGGCATGTGCGAGGTTCAGATGTAGCCAGAGAAATTGCTCGTCGCTCTCTGGTTGTCGCAGATAGTGCAAGGCCTCGGCCGAGTTGATTTCCCGACCGGGTTCACCGGGGCGAAAGCTGAAACCGTAGAGCAGGCCGAACAGATCCGTGTCGCGATGGCTTTGATCGATGCTGTGGTTCATGAGGACTCGCAAGGGGAGGCGCCTGTCGCGTGTTTTACAGGTTCACTTGAGCGGCATGATCGCAAGGCGAGATGACGTTTTTGTGACGGGAAAAAAACCAAAACGATTGCTCTACCGGCGGTCGGGATTTTCTCAAGAACCGCTCTGGCACGCCGATCACGCTTGGGTTAAGTTGCGCGCCGCCGGCGATCAGCCGGGACCGCAGACAGGGATGTCCGGACACCTTTCACGCCTTACCGGGCGTGCCTCATTCCTGTCATGAGTACCCTCCGATGCTTTTGCAAAAGTCCCTGAGAGCGCAAATTCTCGCCCTGCTGAGCGGCAGCCTGCTGGCGATGCTGTTGATCGCCCTGGCGTGCTTTCACTTCCTGTCCAGCGGCGTGCAGAACTACGCCAATCTGATCGAAGGCCCGCTGCATACCTCGCAATTGATCGATGAAGCCAACCTGCAATTCAAGGTGCAGGTACAGGAGTGGAAAAACGTCTTGTTGCGCGGCAAGCAACCGGCGGATTTGAGCAAGTACTGGGGGCAATTCGAAGACCGTCAGCGCGATGTGCAAAACATTCTCGGCGAACTGGCCGCGCAGAAGGGCATCGAGCCGCAACTCAAGAACCGCATCGAGCGCTTGCGTGACGAACATCGCCAGTTGGGTGCGGCCTATCAGAAGGGTCGGGACGCGTTCGTGGCCGCCGGTGGTGATCCGACGGCGGGCGACACGGCGGTCAAGGGCGTGGACCGCGCCACCAGCGATCAAATGAGCGAACTGGTCAGCGAGTTGCGCAAGCAGGGCGCCGAGCAATCGACATTGATCAGTGCCAGCGCCGATCGCACGGTGTTGCTGGGGCTGGTCGTGATGCTGGTTTCGGGGGGGCTGATCGGCCTGCTGAGCCTGTGGCTGGTCAACCGCAATCTGGTCGAACCGATCCGCAAACTGATCGAATACGTGGCGCAACTCAGCCAAGGACGTATTGCCGAGCGCGTGGCCAGCACCCGCCAGGACGAGTTGGGCAAACTGGCAATGGCCGCCAATACCCTGCGCGATTTCCTCGCCGAAACCTTCAGCCGTTTACAACGCAGCGCGTCGGACCTGGACAGTGCCAGCGGCGAGCTGAATTCGATAGCCACCGTGATGGCCGGCGGCACCAACGAGCAGTTCAACCGCACCGATCAGGTGGCCACGGCGATGAACGAAATGTCCGCGACGGCACAGGAAGTCGCCCGTCATGCCGCCGAAGCGGCGCGGGCCGCCGATGATGCCGACCAGTCCGCCCAGCAGGGCGAAAAAGTCATGCAGGGCACTATCCACACCATCACCCAGATGCGCGGCGAAATCGCCAACACCGCCACGGTCATCCGCCAACTGGAAACCGACAGCGGGCGCATCGGCAAGGTCCTGGAAGTGATTCGCGGCATCGCCGAACAGACCAACCTGCTGGCGCTCAACGCGGCCATCGAAGCGGCCCGCGCCGGTGAGGCCGGACGCGGATTCGCGGTGGTGGCCGATGAAGTGCGCAGCCTGGCCCAGCGCACGGCGGCGTCGATCATCGAGATCAACCAGATCATCCAGACCGTGCAGACCGGTGCAATCGAAGCGGCCCAGGCCATTGAAAGCGGTCAGTCGCGCAGCGAACAAAGCGTGCAGCAAGTGACCGAGGCTGGCGCCATGCTCGAACGCATCACCCTGGCCGTGGAAGCCATCCGCGACATGAACCGCCAGATCGCCACTGCCGCTGAAGAGCAAACTTCGGTGGCCGAAGACATCTCGCGCAATCTTACCGAGATCACCAGCATCGCCAGCACCAACCTGGACAACGTGCAGCGCACCGAAGCGGCCAGCAACAACCTGCATGGCTTGTCGGGTCAGTTGAACGAGGTGACGGCGCGCCTGAGCGCTTGAATCCAGAATGCACAAAAGCCGCACGAGTTTTGAGTCGTGCGGCTTTTGTGTGTTTCAGGATTACTTGTCCTGTTTGTTTTTCAGGACCTTGCCATTGGAGGCATCGATGTCCACATCCCACTCGACGTTCTTGGCGTCACGCAGCTCGATCTCGTACTCGTAACCGTTGAAGTGGTTGTCCAGTTCGGTTTTGGTGATCGTTGCACCCGGGTGCAGATCCAGCGCGATCTTGTTCAGGTCTTCCAGCGGCTTGATCTTGCCGTCCTTGACCAGTTGCGGGATCTCATCGACCCGGACATCGGCCTGGGCCAGGCCCGCGGTGAGCGTCAGGGTTGCAGCGGTAAACAAAGCAGTCAGGGTCTTCATGGGCTTCTTTCCTTGGGTGATCCGTTTAAGTGAGATCAGGTTAGCTTGTGTAACTTAATCCACCCTTAAATCCCTCTACATGTCCTGCATCAACTCCTGTGGGACTGTGTTCGGACACACAAACACAAATACATAACCTGTGGGAGCGGGCTTGCTCGCGAAAGCGGTTTGTCATTCAGCAATGGTGGTGACTGACACTCCGTCTTCGCGAGCAAGCCCGCTCCCACAGGGTTTTGCGCGTCTCTGGATCAGTAGCCGTTGTTCTGTAGCACCTGCGCCACACTCGCCGGCGCTGGACGTTTATAAAACTTCAACAACTCACTGGCGCGATTGGTGAAAATACCGTCGACACCGGCGTCCATGACTTTCTGGTAGTCCACCGCATCGTCGATGGTGTAGACGTGCACGAGCAGGCCTTGATCGTGGGTGTACTGGTTCATCCACGGTTGCACCAGGTCTGAGTAACTCTGGTCGCCACCCTGGGTCAGTGCGGCGGACGGGCCGGTACCGATGGCACCCTGGGCCTTGGCGTAGTCGATCCAGCGCTGGAATTCGGCTTTATCCTTCGGTTCCTGCTTGGCGTAGTAGGCGGCTTTATCCTTTTCGCCGGACTCGGCAAAGGTCACCTTGGACTTGGGTTCGATACTGCCTTCACCGACCCACAACAGCAGGATCTTGGGCACCGTCGGCATTTCCTTTTGCAGCAGTTCGAGGCTGTTCTTCTCGAAGGTCTGCAGGACCACCTTGCCTTTGCCCAGGCCGACCGCCAGCTCGCCATTCGCCTGTTTCGAAGCGCTCGGGCTCAGCCAGCCACGGTCGTGGAGTTTTTCCTTGAGGTCGTGTTCGATGCCGGGAAACTGCTTAGGCTCCTTGGTCTCGATGTACAGGCCGGGCTTGTGCAGGGCGTTGCCCTCGGCGATGTCGATGATTTCATCAAGGGTCAGAATCTTCAGGCCGGCGAAGGCAGGACGTGCGCGATCCGGGTACGCGGCATTGAACCAGCTGCCCGCATCCAGGGTTTTCAGTTCGGCCATGGTGAACGCATTGGCGGGGCTGTCCTTGCGCTCGGGGAATTTGCTGGCGACGTCGGTGGTGCGTTGCAGGTTGTTGTCGTGCAAGGCGAACAGCACGCCATCCTTGCTGCGCTGCAGATCCATTTCCAGGTAGTCGGCGCCCAGGTCGAGGGCAGTCTTGTAGGCGGCGGCGGTGGATTCCGGTGCATCGAAAGACGCGCCACGGTGGGCGATCACCGCTGGATGTGGAATACCCAAACGGGTCGCCAACGCCGTGGGAGTGGGTTCGCTGGCGGCCTGTGCCTGGCCGAGGCCCAGCAACAGGCTCAGTAACAAGGCACTTTTAGTAAAGGTTGCCGGCATGCTCGAGTTCCTTTCGTTATGAGTGAGCGGTCCCTTTTAACAATTCATCTTTGCAGGCGCTATCGCGAGACCGACATAAAGTTGTCTAAAGCTGATGTTCGTCAGCGCTTTTGTGCGCCCGTTTGCAGTACGCTGGGGCGCTGCAATTTCCCCGGCAGAGGGAGACGCAGGCCCTGCGTGCAAACCAATGATCACCATTGCGGGGTTTAACATGCGCATCACTTCCCAGCTCATCTGCCAGGCTGCCGACCAACTCAAAGGCTTCGTCGGCCTCAATCGCAAGACCGGCCACTACATTGTGCGCTTCAGCGAAGATTCATTCGGCATGGACGTGGCGGACGACGGCATCATCCCGACCAGCGAATTCGTCTGGGTCGCGGGGCCCGGGCAGACCATGACGCTCAAGCGCGAATTGATTCGGTTGTTGTTGGACCAGAACATCGATGACCGGATCAACATCACCGAGCCATTGCGGGTGTACATGAGTCGGGTGGAGGTGCCGGAGATTGCGGCGGTTCGCAGTCTGGTGCAGGGTTGATCGTTTTGCGTTGACCGTTCTGGCCTCTTCCTGGGCAAGCCCGCTCCCACAGGGATCTTGGGTGTGACACAAGACACTGTGCGGGCTTGCCCGCGAAGACGGCCTCAAGCACACCGCATCATTTACAAGCTGAACCCATAGGCCCGCTCAACCCGGCACACCCGCGTTTTACACCGCGCATACCAGGTCGAGCGCCCACGCTCGCGAATCGCCGTGTGTTCCGGATGATGCTTCCACGCCAGAATCGCCGCTTCACTGGCCCAGTACGACACGGTTATTCCCAACCCATCCTCGCCCCGAGCCGATTCCACCCCGAGAAACCCCGGCTGTTCACGGGCCAGCTCCAGCATCCGTGCGGCCGCTGCGGCGTAACCCTGGTCACCCTCGGTGCGCAGAGAGGTAAAAATCACCGCGTAATAAGGCGCAGCTGGCGTATCGGCGATCATGCTGAGCGCCCCGCACAGGCTTCGACAAAGGCGCCAACCAACGGCGGCAAGACGCCCTTGAGCGCCGTTCGCTCGGGTTGGAACAAGGTCGCGACAAAGAACGGATGACCGCTGAGTTCGACCACGCGCAGTCCGTGTTCCGCATCGTGGCCGACGGCGTGCAATTCGCGCTTGAGCAGCTCCCCTTCGAATTGTGGATTCACCCCATAGCGACAGCGATAGCCTTCACGTATCTCGGTACTTTCGTACGCCTGGGCGATCAACGAGCCTTCATCTAAATGAATGGTATCGACCGCCTCCACCAGCGCGCACGTCAGCGGTGTCAGCAGCGCCCGAGTTGCATCGGGCGCCGTTTCGCCGTGTTCGGCGTCCGACCAGCCCAGCACATTGCGCGCATATTCCAGCACCGCGTGTTGAAATCCGCCGCAGGTGCCGAGGAAAGGTCGCTGCTGTTCGCGGGCAAAACGAATCGCCAGCAATGCACCGTCCATGTTGCGGTAGGGGCTGGCCGGTACACACCAGAAGCCATCAAATGTGCGCAGTGGTGTCCCGGCGTGGATTTCATCGGTGGCGAGCCAGTGCCATTGCAGGTTCAGGCCAGTGTGTGCGGCGATTCTTTCGAGGGCGATGGGAATGGCCTGGTGGGCGGTGACTTGCGGGTCGTAATCGCCGATCAAGGCGATGCGAATCGGGCGGGTTTCCATGAGAGGCCTCTGCACTTGTTGATTCCTGGTGCCCACTATAGATTGGCGTTCACGCATTCAATATTGGCGTTTCCCCAAGTGATCAATGCAGCGACGCACTATCGACTGGACTACCCGGACCTGGCCCTGATCCTCGCGCTGGTACGCGGCGGGTCTCTGGTCCGGGCATCGCAACTGCTCAAGGTGGATGTCTCGACGGTGTTTCGAGCGGTGCGCCGGCTGGAGGCTGCGCTGGGTCAGCAACTGTTCGAAAAAAGCCGCGCCGGTTACCTGTCGACCACCCTGGCGCAGTCCCTGGCTGAACAGGCCGAACGTGCCGAGCAGGCTCTGGAGGCGGCGCGCATCGGTGTGGAGCAGGGCGGTGAAGTGATCAGCGGCATTGTGCGCCTGACCTGCACCGACTCGGTCCTGCAAGGTTTGCTGTTGCCGGCGCTGGCGCAGTTCATGCCGAACTATCCGGCGCTGATGCTCGAACTGAGCACGTCCAATGATTTTGCCAATCTCAGCCGTCGGGATGCCGATATCGCCCTGCGCCTGACCCGCACGCCACCGGAGCATTTGGTAGGACGGCGATTGGCGGATATTTCCTACCGCGTATGCGCCAGCGAACGCTATCTGCAAACGGTCAACACCACAGACCTGGCCTCATTGACCTGGATCGCCCCGGATGACTTCCTGCCCGATCACCCGACCGTTACCTGGCGTCGCCAAGCCTTGCCGGGTGTAACGCCAGGCTATCGCTGCAACAGCATGCTTTCGGTTACCCAGCTGGTCAGGGCGGGGCTGGGTGTCGCGGCACTGCCGGATTTCTTGATCGGTGACGGATTACGGCCACTGGGCGAGCCGCTGCACGGATACGACACCGCGCTGTGGCTGCTGACTCGTCCCGACTGCCGCGCCTTGCGCTCGGTGGTCACGCTGTTCGATGAGCTGGGGCGGGCATTGAAACTGCCGTGAAACCGTTCAGGTCTTTGGCACGTCCTTTCGCACGAAATGTTGATGCATTTCTGTGGTCAGGTTTTCGATGCGCTCGGTGAGGGACTTGGTCATCTCCGTGAGGCGGGTGTTCTGCTCCAGCAGTTCGAGTAGTTGCGCGGTGTTTTTTGCGGCTTCTGCCTGCCGCTCACTGTTGGCGATCGCCAGCGCTTCGCGGTGCTGCGCATCGGCATCGGATTGGGCTTTGTCCCGCGCAGCCTGACGAGTCTGGGCCAACAGAATCAATGGCGCGGCATAGGCCGATTGCAGGCTGAAAGCCAGGTTGAGCAGGATGAATGGGTACGCATCGAAGTGGGTGAAGCCGGACAGGTTGAGGCACACCCAGACCACAACGATCAGCGTTTGTGCGCCGAGAAAGGTCGGGGTGCCAAAGAACCGGGCAAAGGCTTCGGCGCGCAGGGCAAACTTGTCATTGCCGAAGGTCGGCGCCAAGTGGGCATGCTTGCGATGGAAACGCAGGTGATCGACGGGGGCGGTGGTTTCGTGGCGGGTGGTGGTCATGATGCTCTCTGTCTGGCGCTGGGACTGAGGCTCACTATAGCCTCAGCGTCATTCGAGCAGCGCAATCGCCAAGCTATTGCCATCATACGGCCGACGTTTCCAGGCCGATGTTGCTTGGGTTGACACTGACCTTGTTGCGCCCGGTGTTTTTCGCGGTGTAGAGGGCTTTGTCAGCGTCATCGAGCCAGGCCATTGCATCGGTAAACGACGGTTGGTAAGCCGCCAGGCCGATACTCAGGCTGACCCGCAGCTTCGGCACTTCCCGATGTCGATAGTCTTGCAACACTTTGCGCAATCGCTCCATAACGTCCATGGCCTGATTCAGCGGCATGTTGGGCAGGATCACGCAAAACTCGTCACCCCCATAGCGGCCGGCCAGATCGCTTTCGCGCAGGTTGCATTTGAGCTCGATGCTTAACTGGCGCAACACCGAGTCGCCAATGATATGACCGTAGGTGTCATTGATGGCCTTGAAATGGTCGATGTCGATCAGTGCGATGGCGGCCTGCTGCTGACGCTGGCTGCACTCGCGAAACTTCATTTGCAGCAAGTCCTTCCAGGCGCCGTGGTTGAGGAGCCCCGTCAAACTGTCGGTGCGGCTCAAAGCGCTCAGTGTACGTTTATGCTCCGACAACTTGATCGCCAACTGGTAGCAGACCATGCCCAACGCCAACGGGTAGAGCGTCAACATCGGCAAGCACGCCCAAATCTGCAGTTGCGTGGTCGACAGGGTGTATGCCGCGCCGAACAGCGACCAGGCAATCATCACGCCCGCCACTTGACTCAGACTGCCCAACAGGAACATCCGTTGGCCGCCGGCGGCGACATTGTTCATCGCCATCATCGCCAGAATGGTCACGGTGCAAAGCGGATTGAACTGGAACGTCGCGACCCAAAAACCACCGCACAGCGAATCGTAAAGTAGATTGCGGCGTTCGGCCTTGTAGGGAAAAACCGAGCGACTCGAAAGTTGATAAGCGAGATGCGGCCAGACAAAACCATTCAGTGCCAACAAAACCCAGACCCAGACCGGCAGGTGCAACGGATACAGTGCCGCGGCCACGCTGAAACTGCCGATGCCCAAGCCAATGGTTCGAGGCATGTAGATGCGTCTGGCAAATGACAAACCCTTGCCGTGTTGTTTATCCATAATTCCCTGCGCCAGATTCATTCTGAAACACTTTACTGCATGGGGTTTAGAATTACCGTTCATCGGTAATAGTGGCGCACATTGTCATTTATTCCAGCCGGAATAATCAGTGTCCTTCGAAGCCATTTAATTCCAGCCTGTGCTGCAAACAACTGATTTAGAGCTGGTAGTACGCCAGGAACATGTCCAGCGCGGAATCCGCCACCGTATTTTGCTCCTCGGCGGACAAGCTGGGCTGCCCCATGGAAATCTGCGGCCAGAATGCAAATGACTTGAGCAGGCCATGGATCTGTTGAGCGGCGAATTCGGGAGCCACGGCCTTCAACCGGCCATCAGCCTGAGCGGCCCGAATCCACACCGTCAGCCCCTCTTCGCGCTCGCCCATTCGGGCCACCATGTCTTGCGCTCGCTCCGGGGAATGAATCGTCGCCGCAATGGCGACCCGGGCCAGGTCGAGCAGATTGTCGTCGCCCAACATCTGCAGTTTGGCCATCAGCAGCGAGCGCAACTGGTCGCGCAATGGTTGGTCGGGACGGTAGGACGTTTCCTGTTCTGCCGTCACCCGGATCCATAACTGATTGAGGATCTCGGCGAACAACTCTTCCTTGCTGGGAAAGTGGTTGTACACCGTGCGCTTCGACACGCCGGCAGTGGCGGCAATCTTGTCCATGCTGGTGATCTCGAAACCGTTGTCACGGAACTCGTTGATCGCTGCCTGGATGATCGCTTGGCGTTTTCGGTCGGTGAGGCGCTGTGGAGCTGTCATAAGTACGCTTCGGCAGGAAGAAGGGGGGAATTACACTCAGTAGTTTACTTGTCATCGACTTTGATGCAACCTAGAAACTACACTGTGCAGTGTAATGTTTTGTTAATCCTGCCCAGTAAAAATAGAAAGTCCGGCTGATGCGTGCGTGCCTTGGCCATTTATCGTCCCAAAGCGGAAAGTCGCGTCATGCGCGGTTTTTCTGGAGTCATTCAGTCATGGCCAATTCAAACTCCCCGGCGGACACCGCCTCCACACCTGAAGCGTCCCGACAGGCTCAAGGGCAGTATCAAAACTTCACGCCGGTTCAACGTCTAAGCTTTGGCAAAACCATGGGCATCCTGTGGAGCGCGCTGTTCCACAAGCCGCAAAACACCCGCCCGAGCGCACCCGTCCCGGTGCAAGCCCTGACTCAAGCCGCGCTGATCGCAGCACCCAACCACAGCGTCTATCGCTTGGGTCACTCCACGGTGCTGCTGAAGTTGCGCAACAAGTTCTGGATCACCGACCCGGTCTTCGCCGAGCGCGCCTCACCCGTGCAATGGGCCGGCCCCAAGCGTTTCCACCAGCCACCGATCAGCCTGGAAGAATTACCACCGATCGAAGCGGTGATCCTGTCCCACGATCACTACGACCACCTGGATCATCAGGCGGTGCTGAAGCTCGCGGACAAGACCAAACACTTCCTGACCCCGCTAGGTGTAGGTGACACCCTGATCAAGTGGGGCATCGACGCCAGCAAAGTCCGCCAACTGGATTGGTGGCAAGGCACGGAAGTCGATGGCATCCAGTTCATTGCCACCCCGTCGCAGCACTTTTCCGGTCGTGGCCTGTTTGACAGCAACAGCACCCTCTGGGCCTCGTGGGTAATGATCGACGGCGATACACGGGTCTTCTTCAGTGGCGACAGCGGCTACTTCGACGGCTTCAAACGCATCGGCGAACAGTACGGCCCATTCGACCTGACCCTGATGGAAACCGGCGCCTACAACGTCGACTGGCCACACGTGCACATGCAACCCGAACAAACCCTGCAAGCTCACCTTGACCTCAAGGGCCGCTGGCTACTGCCGATCCACAACGGCACTTTCGACCTGTCGATGCACGCCTGGTACGAACCTTTCGACCGCATCCTCGCCCTGGCCTGGGAGCGCAACGTATCGATCACCACACCGCAGATGGGCGAGGCGTTCAACTTGATGCATCCGCAGCGTGGTGGGGCGTGGTGGCTGGCGGTGGAAGGGGAGAGTGAGCGGGTGGTGCAGAACGCGTAAAGTTGTGATCCCGGCCGGTCTGCGGACCGGCTTAGGAGCTCAACTAAATCAGTTAGCCACGCTAGTTCTTTAACTGCTCAAGGAACCCCGAGATCTTTTCCACGCTCAGGTCGCGAAACTTCCCTCGAAGTATTTCGTTTAGTTCTTCGGCAGACAATCCGAGCTTCTGCGCAGCATCAGTCTTACTCAATCGACCGCTTTCCAGCAGAAGGCCGATCTTCATAACGCATTCAGATTTGGCCCGCATATCACCAGCATCGGGAATGCCCAGTGCCTGATAAACGCAGTTTTCGCCATCGTCGATTTCGTTCATCTGTTGATCCTCACTCCACCATCGCAAAATCCGCCCGTCCAACCGGGTTCGGCGTCGACCCCTTCACATTCATCCCCCGACCCGGCGCAAACCCCGGGAAGAACACCAACCCTTCCGATTCGAAGCGATAGGCCAACGCCAGGCGTGTGACATCCAGCACCTCCTGGCGCGCCTCGAAGCGTTGAATGGCATCCACCGAGACTCGGGACTCCCGCGACAGCTCTTCCACGCTCCAGCCCAGCATCGCTCGGGCCTGGGCGCAGTGGGCCGGGGTGAATTGAAAGAGGGCGATACGTTCCAGGGTGATTTTCATCGCTTGAGAGGCCATGGGTATTCTCCGGGCTCGAGAGTGTTGGTCAAAATCTACTGTGTTTTTGTACAGTTGTTTTGAGCCCGGATCAAATGCAATTTTTGAATAGTACTTTCAGGCAGACGGACGGTCCCCGTCGTTATTTAGCGTGCAACCCCGGCGCTTCCCGCACGATAAAGTGATCCAGATTCTCGATATTGGCGCTGAACACCCCGAACGTCTGCTCGGGGTTTTTCTTGCTCGGCACCTGCTTCAACTCGGGCGTCACCCCATAAAAGAAGCAATACAACTCCCGCCCGCTCTCGATGGCGTGCTTGATCTCCTCCAGGAACGCCTTGCGCTTGCGGTAGCTGTCGATCAGCTTCTTGCTCAGGTAGACATTGACCGAGTAAGGCTTTTTCTCGAACCAGACCTTCTTCTCGAAATCGATGCGAAAGCTCTGGGTGTAGTCCTTGATCTCCTTGACCTTGCCCCAGTAAATCAGCCCCTTGTTGTCCTGCAGATACTCGATCTTCTTGAAAAACGCGCCGTAAGGCGCGGTGTGCTCGCCAATCTTCAGCGGCACACGCTTGAGCAAGTCCTTGTCGTCGAAGTTCGAAACGAAGCATTCCACCGGGTGGGCAAAGACGCTGGTCTTGTCCGGGGCCGATTCCTTGCCCGGTTGCTCGACGTTGCTGGTCACCGACGACGTTGGCGACTCATCCCGCACCTCGTCCACCGCAACCTTCGGGCTGGGCGGTTTACGCACATACTCACGCCGAGTCAGTAACAATTCCGACGGGAAGTTTTCCTCGCGGCTGTCATCCGTTTCCGCCTCATCCACACCCGACCCCGGGGTCTTCAAGCTGACATAAGGGCAGCCCTCGACATGCCGTGTACTCGGCAGGTTCTTGAAGTGCGGCGTGCGCACGTAATTCACATTCTTGGCGTTGAACGTGCCCAGCTCATTGGTCGTATCGAATGCCAAGCGGCAGGCATCGTTGGGGCACTGGAAGTGTTCCCTGGCGGAGTCGAAATCCATCGTCTCGTCGAAATTCAGATCCCGAACGTCGTAGATCGACAACTTGTCGTTGAGGCCGAGGCAGTAGGCGAGGTCGAATTTCATGTCGGGTTCCAAGTCCTTTAGGTGAACAGCTTCCAGTGATGGCGCATTTGAAGCAATAGCTACACTGATCACTTCGATATCGCCGCGTCGGCATGGTCCAGCAAGTAGGACGTTTATGAGCCATTCAGATGCTTCGCCCCCGCTCCCGGAGCAGGGCCGGATAACCCGCCGGGACGAACAGACCGGTTGGCGCCGCTGGCTGCCGGGGCTGGGCGTGCTGCGCGAATACCAATGGGCGTGGTTGCGATACGACATTATGGCTGGCCTGGTGCTGACCACGATGCTGGTGCCCGTCGGTATCGCCTATGCGGTGGCATCGGGAGTACCCGGCATTTATGGCCTGTACGCGACGATCGTTCCGCTGCTGTTCTATGCCTTGTTCGGCCCCAGCCGGATTCTGGTGATGGGCCCGGATTCCTCTCTAGTGGCGGTCATACTTGCGGTCATCCTGTCACTCTCCGGCGGTGACCCGCAGCGTGCCGTCGCCCTGGCGGGGATGATGGCGATCGTCTCCGGAACGGTGTGTATCCTGGCCGGTATCGCGCGCCTGGGGTTTATTACCGAGCTGCTGTCCAAACCGATCCGCTACGGATACATGAACGGCATCGCACTGACCGTATTGATCAGCCAACTGCCTAAGCTGTTCGGTTTTTCGATTGAGTCCAACGGTCCGTTGAGAGACCTGTGGGCTATTACCTCAGCGGTGATGGAGGGAAAGGTCAACTGGACCACCTTCGTGGTGGGCGGGCTTACCCTGGCGGTGATTCTGCTGCTCAAAAGATGGCCGCGACTGCCGGGTATCCTGATCGCCGTGGTCGGCGCGACAGTCGCCGTGGGTATGCTCGACCTTGCGACACGCGCCGGTGTGAAGGTCCTGGGTTCGCTACCGCAAGGTTTGCCCGGGTTCGCGATCCCCTGGATCACCACCGCCGATATCGTCCCGGTGTTGATCGGCGGTTGCGCCGTCGCTCTGGTCTCGTTCGCCGACACCAGCGTGCTTTCCCGTGTCTATGCAGCGCGAACCCGAACCTACGTCAACCCGAACCAGGAAATGGTGGGGCTGGGTATCGCCAACCTGGCAACCGGATTTTTCCAGGGCTTCCCGATCAGCAGCAGTTCGTCACGTACGCCCGTGGCCGAAGCGGCCGGAGCCAAAACCCAGTTGACCGGCGTCGTCGGCGCACTGGCGGTGGCCTTGTTGCTGTTGGTGGCACCGGACCTGCTGCAACATTTACCGTCCAGCGCCCTGGCGGCGGTGGTGATCGCCTCGGCTATCGGCCTGATCGAAATTACCGACCTGCGCCGGATCTATCGCATCCAGCGCTGGGAATGCTGGCTGTCGATTGTCTGTACGGTCGGCGTGGCCGTGTTCGGCGCGATCGAAGGCATCGGCCTGGCCATCGTGATTGCGATCGTTGAATTCCTCTGGGATGCCTGGCGCCCGTACTCCGCGGTGCTGGGGCGTGCCGATGGGGTCAAGGGCTACCACGACATCAAACGCTACCCCGACGCGCGCCTGGTACCCGGGCTGGTCCTGTTTCGCTGGGATGCGCCCTTGTTTTTCGCCAACGCCGAGCTGTTCAGCGACCGCGTGCTGGACGCCGTGGCGGCATCGCCCACACCGGTGCGCTGGCTGGTGGTCGCCGCAGAACCGGTCACCAGCGTCGACGTGACCTCCGCCGACATGCTGGCCGAACTGGACGACACCCTGCACGCGGCAGGAATCGAGTTGTGCATTGCCGAGATGAAAGACCCGGTCAAGGACAAGCTCAAGCGGTTCGGCTTGTTTGCGCGGCTGGGGGAGACAGCGTTTTTCCCAACGATAGGGACGGCTGTGGACAGCTATGTGGCGAACTATCAGGTGGATGACAGGGAGCGGGAAGATGATGGGAACTGATTGCCGTGAAACCCGCGAGATCGAAACCGAGACTTCACATCAAGGAGCGCACCATGGCGAACAACTGGCCCGCAGGGATTGAGCACGTTGTCGTGTTGATGATGGAAAACCGTTCGTTCGACCATTTGTTGGGGGATTACACAAGCATCAACCCCGCGTGTAACGGTATCGACCGCAAGGCGCCCAGCACCAACCCGCTGAAGCTGGCCAATGGCAATTCGACGGTGATTACCCAAGCGTCAGAGTTCCCGGAAAACTACAGCCTGTGGGCACCACCGCCACCTCTACCTCCGGCGTTACCGCCGAGCAATAGTGAGGGATTCGACCTTGGCCACGAGTTCGACAACGTAGAGAAACAACTGGGCGTCTCGTTCAAGACCAGTCCGGCCATCCCCAAACTCGATGGTTTCGCCCAGGACGCCTACGAAAAAGCTCGCAAAGGCCTGACGGTGTACAAAACCTGGTCGCAATCCATGGCCCAACGGGCGATGAACTACATCCCGTTCGGCGCCACGCCAGCGGACGATACGCTGCCGGCAATCCAGGGGTTGGCGCGCAACTTCACCGTGTGCGATCGCTGGTTTTCCTCAGTGCCAGGCCCGACCTGGCCGAACCGTTTTTTTGCCATGCTCGGCAGTTGCAATGGTCATTTACTGATGCCCTCCACTGGCACGGTACTGGCCGGCATCAAAAGCCTGATCGCGCAGTTCGGCGGCGAGAGCATTTTTTCGCTGCTGCGCAACAACGGCCACGACGCGCGTATTTACTCCGACGGTGCCGTTCCGCTGGCGGCGCTGGTCAAGGGTGGTCTACAGCACCTGGGCATCGAGGACTTCAAGGCGGACGTCGCCGCTGACACACTCCCCGAACTGTCCTGGATCGAGCCAAGTTATGGCTTGCTTAACGGCAAGCTCGGGCCAAACGTGTCGCATCATCCACCTGAAGACCTGCGCTTTGGCGATCAGTTTGTCGGTGAGGTGTTCAACGCCTTGTCGGCCAAACCCGCTGTCTGGAACAAAACCCTGTTCGTGCTGCTGTACGACGAACATGGCGGTTTCCATGACCATGTGGTGCCACCGACTTGCGTGGCGACCGGTTCAACGGTCGATGTCGAGTGGAAGAACCCCTTCACCCGCCTCGGCGTTCGTGTGCCGGCGATCCTGGCTTCGCCGTGGCTCAAACCAGGCTTGATTCCCTGGACGGGTAACGTCCAGGCACAGCACTACGATCACACCAGCCTGCTGGCTTTTCTTTGCGATCATTTCAAATTGCCGCGCAGTGCCCTCGGCCCTCGGGTGATCGCGGCACAGCACTTTGGTAACGCGCCCATCTGGCGCGCTGCACCGAACGCAACGGCCGCGCCAAAGTTGGCGGCCACCGTGGTGCCGAGTCGAGTCGGGCTGCCATTGATCGAGTCCGAACTGGCGACCCAAAGTCGGCAAGTGGTGGACAGCGCCACCGGTTACCTCGACGGCCTCGACCCAGAGCAGATCTGGAGGAACAGCGCCCAATGGGTCAACGGATTTCTTGGCAACCGCAACCGTACATTGCCTGATCCCGGCCAGGACGCTCGCACGCCTGCCGCGCCCAGTGCAGACAGCCTGGAAGCGAAACTGCGGCGCTTGCAGGATTTGATGGTCACCGCCCAAGGTCAAACAGTGCCTGCGGTTACGGCGCCTGCCAGTAAAGCCTTGGTCGAGCCGGGATCGGATGTCGCGCCAGCACGGCTGCGTGTCCTGTGCCTGTCAGGTGTTGGATTCAGCCGGGCAATCGACGGGCGGGGGAGCATCGATGCGAACTGGCAGGAGCAATGGCGCACCTTGATCCGCACTCAACTGGCGCAGAACGGTCGCCTCATTGATGACCAGGACATCGACTTTCTGTCCTTCGACGACCAACTGGAAGGTGGGCCGGACTTCGCCCAGATCACCCGAGGCCTGGCGATGTTGAGCGCCGACGCCAGGGGCAAGGCCGACGAGAATTTCGGCAGCTGGGGCCTGCCAGTCAATCAAATGTTGCGCGTTACGGTGGGCGCCATTGTGCAGTGGATCGAAGACGCCGATTTACGTAGCCGACTGACCCAGCACCTGTTGGCGAAGATCGAGGCATTCGATCCACAGATCATCTTCGCCCAAGGGCTGGGCAGCTTGATCGGCTACGATGCGTTGCGCCGTTCGGTAGCGAAAAAAGGTTCGGCACTCAAGCGCATCGATGGCCGGGTGTTCGTCAGTTTCGGCTCGCCGATCGCGTTGCCGCTGGTGATGCGCGAAGTGTGGGGCGGGCGGGTCCTGCGCCTGAGCGAAAGTGGCCGAGGCATCCGCCGCTGGTTCCACCTCTACAACCCCAACGACGGCTTGCTGACCCGACCTGTCACCTCACCTGACTCGGCGCGGGTCGACCTGCAAACCGAATTCACTCTGCCACTGCGTGATGACCTGCTCGACCTCAATCACGCCGCCCAGGCCTACTTGTCGTCACCCACCAGCCAGACCGGCCTGTGGCCGCAACTGGCCCGCGATGTGGTGGTGGCGCGGGCGCTGGAGGTGCCGGCGTTCCTGTCCCGCAGCGGCCAGCGCAAACGTCGCGCCCTGGTGGTCGGCATCAACGACTATCCTGACCCAAGTGCACGCCTCGATGGCTGCATCAACGACACTTACCTGATCAGCCGCATGCTCCAGGAAAGCGGCTACGACGCTGGCGACATCCGTTTGCTGCACGACGCCCGGGCAACCCGGGCCAACTTCGTCGAGCGCCTCGAATGGCTGGTGGAAGGCGCACGCGCCGGGGACGAGCGAGTGCTGTTCTACTCCGGTCACGGTACCCAGTTGCCGGTCTACAGCAGCAGCGGCGAAGCCGATTGCATGGATGAAACCCTGGTACTCCACGACTTCGACTGGGACGACGGGAGCACCCACTTCACCGACAAACTGTTCCGCCAGTTCTATAGTCACCTGCCATTCGACCCGGACGGCCACGGCGCCAAACTCACCGTCATGTTCGACTGCTGCTACGCCGGCGGCATGACGCGCGGCAACGGCCGCGTGCGCGGCATCACGCCACCCAGCGACATCCGCCACCGCATGCTGCGCTGGGACCCCTACGCCGGTGACTGGGATCGCCGCGTCTACGCCGTCGACAGCGACCGCCGCGACTTCAGCGAACAAGACAACAAAACCCGCGGCCTCACCCGCACCCGCACCACCCAAGGCGCCGCCACCGGCCTGCGCCCCGAGAAAAAAGCCCAACTGCTGCGCCAAGGCAAACTCTACGGCCACCACGGCCCGTACATGCCCCTGATGCTTTACGCCGCGCGGGAAAACGAAAAGGCCAATGAGTATGAGGTGGGCTCCAACAGCTACGGCGCCTTCACCTACGCCCTGGTTGAGCAACTGCGCAAATTGCATCAGGAGAATGCGACGTTGGGGTTTGATCAGTTGATTGAGCGGGTGGGGAGTGTGTTGAGCGCCAGGTCGCTGGGGCAGACACCGGAGATTGTCGGACCGAATGGGGTGAGGGCGGCGGATTGTCCTTGGCGGATTAGTGGGTTGGGGAGGTGAGGTTTTAGCTTTGTTGCGGGCGAAGAAAAGGGTCGCAGGAAGATCCAGCGACCCTTATTAGCATCAAAACTCTAAAGCCTTTCTCTGATCTCTTGTGGGAGCGAGCCTGCTAGCGATTCCCAACATCAACACAGCAACCATGCCAGGCACCAACCTTGTGGCGAGGGGGCTTGCCCCCGTTGGGCTGCGAAGCGGCCCTTAATGCTGCAAGTCGGGAGTATCAGACAAACTGAGTCGCGCGGATTTACGACTCCTGTGCAGCCGAACGGGGGCAAGCCCCCTCGCCACAGGTTTTGTTCCGCTCGGTTATTCGGGTTTCAACCGTTTCACCTTTATATAAAGCGAAGCGGTGAACTCCTCCCGGTCACTCGAATGGTGACAACGACGATGGCAGTTCGGGCACAGCGCTACAGCATTGCTCGGACGATCTGAACCTTCCTGTGCCAAATGCTTAACGTGATGAACCTCAAGAAACGGCCTGCCCGACTTTTCAAATGGAGCAGGCTCGCCACACCCTTCGCACTTGCCTTCAGCCTGTTGGCGCACCCACGCTCTCACTTCCGGATCGCGAACATAAGACTTTCCGCTGGACTGAGTTTGCTCTGGTTTCTCAATCCCCTTCGGCTCATCTTTGATCGGCTTTCGCTCAAGCTTTGCAGCTCGCTGCTCCAGTGTGGCCTCGTCGGCTGTCGGGGCGAGGTCTTCGGGAGTTGCAGGACCTGGAGCATTGAGTGCGTCACGAATGCTCTTCGCAACATTGGCGCCGACATTCTTGGCGGGTTTGTATCCCTTGATAGGTTTTCGATCCAGTTCGACCATAACCGTAGAAATGTTCTGCATCCGAAACTCAACCGAACCTTTGGTCCGTCCGGCCAAAGCACCTTCGCGCAAGGTGCGATTTTCGTGAGCCTTGTTGATCGCCTGGCCGTTCTGCTCCCGCGCAAGCATGCTGAGATAGGCATCGACCGCAGCCTGAATCTCTAAGTCACTCCAATCGCTGTTGCTCTTTTCCGTATCCATACATTCGCCGAGGGTAGAAAACCCTTGGACGATACTGAGTGGCCACTACGACTGTCCACGAAAAATCCTACACAAAACAGAGACGAATCTCGCGGGCGATCCTACAAGTACATCATCTGATCCATCGAATGCTTCGACGACAGAAACACCCGCGCAACCTTCCGCCACCAAGGTTTAACCACGGGCATCCGCCGTTGCGTGTGATCAAGCAACAGGTAAGGCAGCATGGTTGGTTTTCCAGGAGGAGGGCATAGCGAGAGGGTGAAGACGTGGTCTGGCCTCTCTGCTGCCCTGATGCTTTGTACAGACGCTGGAAGTATTCACAGTGGCAACCTGGGCTCTTTAGTAAGGAAAAGAATTTTCAGGCGGGGGTTGACCATGCATTTTAATGCTGTACTATTCGCCTCCCGCTAACGAGCAGTTTGCTGCTGGTTACGGGGTAAGTGGTTGAAGTTACAAAGGAAACTTTGAAAGCTTCTGAAAAATACCACTTGACAGCAAATGAGGCTGCTGTAGAATGCGCGCCTCGGTTGAGATGAAAGATCTTAACCAGCCGCTCTTTAACAACTGAATCAAGCAATTCGTGTGGGTGCTTGTGGAGTCAGACTGCTAGTCAACAGATTATCAGCATCACAAGTTACTCCGCGAGAAATCAAAGATGTAACCAACGATTGCTGAGCCAAGTTTAGGGTTTTCTCAAAACCCAAAGATGTTTGAACTGAAGAGTTTGATCATGGCTCAGATTGAACGCTGGCGGCAGGCCTAACACATGCAAGTCGAGCGGATGACAGGAGCTTGCTCCTGAATTCAGCGGCGGACGGGTGAGTAATGCCTAGGAATCTGCCTGGTAGTGGGGGACAACGTTTCGAAAGGAACGCTAATACCGCATACGTCCTACGGGAGAAAGCAGGGGACCTTCGGGCCTTGCGCTATCAGATGAGCCTAGGTCGGATTAGCTAGTTGGTGAGGTAATGGCTCACCAAGGCGACGATCCGTAACTGGTCTGAGAGGATGATCAGTCACACTGGAACTGAGACACGGTCCAGACTCCTACGGGAGGCAGCAGTGGGGAATATTGGACAATGGGCGAAAGCCTGATCCAGCCATGCCGCGTGTGTGAAGAAGGTCTTCGGATTGTAAAGCACTTTAAGTTGGGAGGAAGGGCATTAACCTAATACGTTAGTGTTTTGACGTTACCGACAGAATAAGCACCGGCTAACTCTGTGCCAGCAGCCGCGGTAATACAGAGGGTGCAAGCGTTAATCGGAATTACTGGGCGTAAAGCGCGTAGGTGGTTTGTTAAGTTGGATGTGAAAGCCCCGGGCTCAACCTGGGAACTGCATTCAAAACTGACAAGCTAGAGTATGGTAGAGGGTGGTGGAATTTCCTGTGTAGCGGTGAAATGCGTAGATATAGGAAGGAACACCAGTGGCGAAGGCGACCACCTGGACTGATACTGACACTGAGGTGCGAAAGCGTGGGGAGCAAACAGGATTAGATACCCTGGTAGTCCACGCCGTAAACGATGTCAACTAGCCGTTGGGAGCCTTGAGCTCTTAGTGGCGCAGCTAACGCATTAAGTTGACCGCCTGGGGAGTACGGCCGCAAGGTTAAAACTCAAATGAATTGACGGGGGCCCGCACAAGCGGTGGAGCATGTGGTTTAATTCGAAGCAACGCGAAGAACCTTACCAGGCCTTGACATCCAATGAACTTTCCAGAGATGGATTGGTGCCTTCGGGAACATTGAGACAGGTGCTGCATGGCTGTCGTCAGCTCGTGTCGTGAGATGTTGGGTTAAGTCCCGTAACGAGCGCAACCCTTGTCCTTAGTTACCAGCACGTTATGGTGGGCACTCTAAGGAGACTGCCGGTGACAAACCGGAGGAAGGTGGGGATGACGTCAAGTCATCATGGCCCTTACGGCCTGGGCTACACACGTGCTACAATGGTCGGTACAGAGGGTTGCCAAGCCGCGAGGTGGAGCTAATCCCACAAAACCGATCGTAGTCCGGATCGCAGTCTGCAACTCGACTGCGTGAAGTCGGAATCGCTAGTAATCGCGAATCAGAATGTCGCGGTGAATACGTTCCCGGGCCTTGTACACACCGCCCGTCACACCATGGGAGTGGGTTGCACCAGAAGTAGCTAGTCTAACCTTCGGGAGGACGGTTACCACGGTGTGATTCATGACTGGGGTGAAGTCGTAACAAGGTAGCCGTAGGGGAACCTGCGGCTGGATCACCTCCTTAATCGACGACTCAGCTGCTCCATGAGCTCCCACACGAATTGCTTGATTCATTGAAGAAGACGATAGAAGCAGCTTTAAGCTCCAAGCTGATAGCTCACGCTAACAGTTACAAGCTCGAAATTGGGTCTGTAGCTCAGTTGGTTAGAGCGCACCCCTGATAAGGGTGAGGTCGGCAGTTCGAATCTGCCCAGACCCACCAATTTTGTTATGGGGCCATAGCTCAGCTGGGAGAGCGCCTGCCTTGCACGCAGGAGGTCAACGGTTCGATCCCGTTTGGCTCCACCATAAACTGCTTCGAAGTTTAAGAGTTTAGAAATGAATATTCGGTAATGAATATTGATTTCTAGTCTTTTGATTAGATCGTTCTTTAAAAATTTGGGTATGTGATAGAAAGATAGACTGAACGTTACTTTCACTGGTAACGGATCAGGCTAAGGTAAAATTTGTGAGTTCTCTTAGTTGAGAAATTCGAATTTTCGGCGAATGTCGTCTTCACAGTATAACCAGATTGCTTGGGGTTATATGGTCAAGTGAAGAAGCGCATACGGTGGATGCCTTGGCAGTCAGAGGCGATGAAAGACGTGGTAGCCTGCGAAAAGCTTCGGGGAGTCGGCAAACAGACTTTGATCCGGAGATGTCTGAATGGGGGAACCCAGCCATCATAAGATGGTTATCTTGTACTGAATACATAGGTGCAAGAGGCGAACCAGGGGAACTGAAACATCTAAGTACCCTGAGGAAAAGAAATCAACCGAGATTCCCTTAGTAGTGGCGAGCGAACGGGGACTAGCCCTTAAGTGGCTTTGAGATTAGCGGAACGCTCTGGAAAGTGCGGCCATAGTGGGTGATAGCCCTGTACGCGAAAATCTCTTAGTCATGAAATCGAGTAGGACGGAGCACGAGAAACTTTGTCTGAATATGGGGGGACCATCCTCCAAGGCTAAATACTACTGACTGACCGATAGTGAACTAGTACCGTGAGGGAAAGGCGAAAAGAACCCCGGAGAGGGGAGTGAAATAGATCCTGAAACCGTATGCGTACAAGCAGTGGGAGCCCACTTTGTTGGGTGACTGCGTACCTTTTGTATAATGGGTCAGCGACTTATTTTCAGTGGCGAGCTTAACCGAATAGGGGAGGCGTAGCGAAAGCGAGTCTTAATAGGGCGTCTAGTCGCTGGGAATAGACCCGAAACCGGGCGATCTATCCATGGGCAGGTTGAAGGTTAGGTAACACTGACTGGAGGACCGAACCGACTACCGTTGAAAAGTTAGCGGATGACCTGTGGATCGGAGTGAAAGGCTAATCAAGCTCGGAGATAGCTGGTTCTCCTCGAAAGCTATTTAGGTAGCGCCTCATGTATCACTGTAGGGGGTAGAGCACTGTTTCGGCTAGGGGGTCATCCCGACTTACCAAACCGATGCAAACTCCGAATACCTACAAGTGCCGAGCATGGGAGACACACGGCGGGTGCTAACGTCCGTCGTGAAAAGGGAAACAACCCAGACCGTCAGCTAAGGTCCCAAAGTTATGGTTAAGTGGGAAACGATGTGGGAAGGCTTAGACAGCTAGGAGGTTGGCTTAGAAGCAGCCACCCTTTAAAGAAAGCGTAATAGCTCACTAGTCGAGTCGGCCTGCGCGGAAGATGTAACGGGGCTCAAACCATACACCGAAGCTACGGGTATCACTTAGGTGATGCGGTAGAGGAGCGTTCTGTAAGCCTGTGAAGGTGAGTTGAGAAGCTTGCTGGAGGTATCAGAAGTGCGAATGCTGACATGAGTAACGACAATGGGTGTGAAAAACACCCACGCCGAAAGACCAAGGTTTCCTGCGCAACGTTAATCGACGCAGGGTTAGTCGGTCCCTAAGGCGAGGCTGAAAAGCGTAGTCGATGGAAAACAGGTTAATATTCCTGTACTTCTGGTTATTGCGATGGAGGGACGGAGAAGGCTAGGCCAGCTTGGCGTTGGTTGTCCAAGTTTAAGGTGGTAGGCTGAGATCTTAGGTAAATCCGGGATCTTAAGGCCGAGAGCTGATGACGAGTGTTCTTTTAGAACACGAAGTGGTTGATGCCATGCTTCCAAGAAAAGCTTCTAAGCTTCAGGTAACCAGGAACCGTACCCCAAACCGACACAGGTGGTTGGGTAGAGAATACCAAGGCGCTTGAGAGAACTCGGGTGAAGGAACTAGGCAAAATGGCACCGTAACTTCGGGAGAAGGTGCGCCGGTGAGGGTGAAGCATTTACTGCGTAAGCCCACGCCGGTCGAAGATACCAGGCCGCTGCGACTGTTTATTAAAAACACAGCACTCTGCAAACACGAAAGTGGACGTATAGGGTGTGACGCCTGCCCGGTGCCGGAAGGTTAATTGATGGGGTTAGCTAACGCGAAGCTCTTGATCGAAGCCCCGGTAAACGGCGGCCGTAACTATAACGGTCCTAAGGTAGCGAAATTCCTTGTCGGGTAAGTTCCGACCTGCACGAATGGCGTAACGATGGCGGCGCTGTCTCCACCCGAGACTCAGTGAAATTGAAATCGCTGTGAAGATGCAGTGTATCCGCGGCTAGACGGAAAGACCCCGTGAACCTTTACTATAGCTTTGCACTGGACTTTGAATTTGCTTGTGTAGGATAGGTGGGAGGCTTTGAAGCGTGGACGCCAGTTCGCGTGGAGCCAACCTTGAAATACCACCCTGGCAACTTTGAGGTTCTAACTCAGGTCCGTTATCCGGATCGAGGACAGTGTATGGTGGGTAGTTTGACTGGGGCGGTCTCCTCCTAAAGAGTAACGGAGGAGTACGAAGGTGCGCTCAGACCGGTCGGAAATCGGTCGTAGAGTATAAAGGCAAAAGCGCGCTTGACTGCGAGACAGACACGTCGAGCAGGTACGAAAGTAGGTCTTAGTGATCCGGTGGTTCTGTATGGAAGGGCCATCGCTCAACGGATAAAAGGTACTCCGGGGATAACAGGCTGATACCGCCCAAGAGTTCATATCGACGGCGGTGTTTGGCACCTCGATGTCGGCTCATCACATCCTGGGGCTGAAGCCGGTCCCAAGGGTATGGCTGTTCGCCATTTAAAGTGGTACGCGAGCTGGGTTTAGAACGTCGTGAGACAGTTCGGTCCCTATCTGCCGTGGACGTTTGAGATTTGAGAGGGGCTGCTCCTAGTACGAGAGGACCGGAGTGGACGAACCTCTGGTGTTCCGGTTGTCACGCCAGTGGCATTGCCGGGTAGCTATGTTCGGAAAAGATAACCGCTGAAAGCATCTAAGCGGGAAACTTGCCTCAAGATGAGATCTCACTGGGACCTTGAGTCCCCTGAAGGGCCGTCGAAGACTACGACGTTGATAGGTTGGGTGTGTAAGCGCTGTGAGGCGTTGAGCTAACCAATACTAATTGCCCGTGAGGCTTGACCATATAACACCCAAGCAATTTGACTACTCGAAAGAGCATCAGATTGCGGTGTGTGAAGACGAAAGAACCGAAAGTTCGAAATACTCACAAAACACCAAACTATCACATACCCAATTTTCTGAAGCGAGGCCAACTGGCCACGACTCAGTACCCGAATTTCTTGACGACCATAGAGCGTTGGAACCACCTGATCCCATCCCGAACTCAGCAGTGAAACGATGCATCGCCGATGGTAGTGTGGGGTTTCCCCATGTGAGAGTAGGTCATCGTCAAGATTAAATTCCGAAACCCCTATCTGCGTATGCAGGTAGGGGTTTTGTTTTTGCGCCTCTGTACACCTCGAACGCTGTTCCCTGTAGGAGCGAGCCTGCTCGCGAAGAACTTCAGGGCACCGCGTTACCCCAGACAACCCGCGTCATCATTGACGACCTTCGCGAGCAATACAGGGTCAATCGAAATAGTATTCTCCAAGTAAGCCTTTATGCCGGGCGCGACGTCCCTCAGCGGTGCTTCACGGCAACCGCCTGGACGGGGTTGCGCTGGTATCACCGATGGCAGCAATGGACGCGTTGGCGATTATGAGCATGATCCATATGCCTGATGCAGCTTCTTGTAGGTATTCAGCCCGATGCTTTGTTTCTGCTGCGTCAGGGCTGAGAGGCCAGCGCTGTGCTGCCTAAGGATCAAGGTGGGGGGAGATTGCTGGGCGCTTACTGGATTCAATGTGCGCTTCAAATTGCGCCCACAAAAAAGCCACCTTTGCCTTTGGGCTTAGGTGGCTTTTTACATCTATTGCTTAGGAGCAGGCCAGCGTTGCTGAAAACAGTCTAACGCTGGCTGAAAATCAGGAGCCAGGGAATCAATCCCAGCTCAACGCCCCACCAGTCTGGTACTCAATAACCCGAGTCTCAAAGAAGTTCTTCTCTTTCTTCAAGTCCATGATCTCGCTCATCCAAGGGAACGGGTTAGTCGTTCCTGGGTACTCTTCTTTCAAGCCGATCTGGCTCAGACGACGGTTGGCGATGAACTTGAGGTAGTCCTCCATCATCGCCGCGTTCATGCCCAGTACGCCGCGAGGCATGGTGTCACGAGCGTATTCGATTTCCAGTTGGGTACCTTGCAGGATCATCTGCGAAGCTTCTTCCTTCATCTCGGCATCCCACAGGTGCGGGTTTTCGATTTTGATCTGGTTGATCACATCGATGCCGAAGTTCAGGTGCATGGATTCGTCGCGCAGGATGTATTGGAACTGCTCGGCGACGCCGGTCATTTTGTTGCGGCGGCCCATGGAGAGGATCTGGGTGAAGCCGCAGTAGAAGAAGATGCCTTCCAGAACGCAGTAGTAGGCGATCAGGTTGCGCAGCAGTTCTTTGTCGGTTTCGACTGTGCCGGTTTCGAACTTCGGATCGGAGATCGAGCGGGTGTACTTCAGGCCCCAGGTGGCTTTTTTAGCGACCGAAGGGATCTCGTGGTACATGTTGAAGATTTCGCCTTCATCCATGGCCAGCGATTCGATGCAGTACTGGTAGGCGTGGGTGTGGATCGCCTCTTCGAAGGCCTGGCGCAGGATGTACTGGCGGCATTCCGGGTTGGTGATCAGGCGGTACACGGCCAGCACCAGGTTGTTGGCAACCAGGGAGTCGGCGGTGGAGAAGAAGCCGAGGTTGCGCATCACGATGCGGCGCTCGTCGTCGGTCAGGCCTTCCGGGTTTTTCCAGAGGGCGATGTCGGCGGTCATGTTGACTTCTTGCGGCATCCAGTGGTTTGCGCAGCCGTCCAGGTACTTCTGCCAGGCCCAGTCGTACTTGAAGGGTACGAGCTGGTTGAGGTCGGCGCGGCAGTTGATCATGCGCTTTTCGTCAACGGCGACACGGGCGGAGGCGCCTTCGAGTTCGGCGAGGCCTTCAGCGACGTCGAGGGAGTCCAGGGCGGCTTTGGCACGGGCAACGGCGGCGGAGTCAGCAGCGGTCACGGCACGGGCTTCCAGGGCGGCGGCACCGCCGGCGCTGTCGAGACGGTCCATGTTGGCTTCGGTGGCGTGGCCAGCGTTGGCGCTCTTGACTGCTACTTCCGTGTCTTCTTTGTCGAATTCGTCCCAGCTCAGCATGACGTGTCGTCTCCTGCGTGAGGGCCAGAGTGCCCGTGTGAAAATGGATAGGTTGGTTTTTCACACGGCCTTACTGGCCGCGGTGGATCTAAAGGAATCGTTTTTTGCAGCAGCTATACGCAGGCATCAAACAGAATTTTGTACGGGGTTCCGAGAGCCACTGATGGGCGCAGCAAGCGGCAAACGCTTGTGCGGGGCTTCAGACTGGCTTTTCATCCCTGTAAGGGGATATTGCAGGCCCGTTTAAGGCCGCATTATAGGGAAGTTTTGCGTGCTGTGGTGCGGCGAAATGGCTCACGGATCGGTCGACGGCGCCCGTTTTTCGGTCAGAGCGAGGGTTTACAGGGCTTTGGACGAGGTTGGCGGGAGAAGATTTTTTTTCTTAAATTTTTGCCCCTGATTATTTTTGTTCAATAAATAACCAAAAAAGGCTTTTTTCACTACATCTTGTGTTTCGGCGGGGTTTTCTCAGGCTCCAGACACAACTAAGCCCGACCGAAGTCGGGCTGTGAAGTCACGCTCGTGGATCAGCTCAGGCGAGTGGCACCGACGTGATCGGCACCATCGGCGGCGAGGCGGGCGGCACCGGTGTGGTCAGAGCCGTCGGAGGCCAGTTTGCCAGCACCGACGTGATCGGCACCATCGGCCGCGAAGGATGCTGAGCCGGTGTGGTCGTAACCGTCGGAAGCGACAGCAGCTTCAGTGGTGTAAGCGGCCGAGCCGGTGCGGTCGTAACCATCGGCGGCGAAGGTGTTGGCAGCCAGGACGGAAAGGGTCAGGGCGAGGATCAGTTGGGTTTTCATGGTCGTTGCTCCAGTTTCGCAGGCGTTGTTTGTCTTGGGTTGCAGTTGATTCTACGCCGACAAATTCGATTAAAAAGCGCAAATAAATGCTTAAAACGATCTACTTAATAGATCATATTGCGTCGGCGTTTCACCTGCCTGAATGTGGCGGGTGGGTCGAACCTTTTTGGGGGAGGGGGTGAAGCAGGAGATCAGCCGTTAGAGCAGCCATTGCCCATCATGCTGTAGCGCAGGATATGTCGTTGGCCATGGGAGTCTTCGTATTCCATTGTCATCGGCACAACTTCACAAACGTTCGGCGCTTCGCTCATCGAGATAACTTTGGCGATGTCCAGATGGGTGGAGTAAGTGTATTCCTCTATTGCCGGTTGTTGCTTCGCGACATCAGTCGGGACCTCGCCGGCCATGGCGGTAAGGCACACGCTGCTGAGGGCCAGAACTAATAAAGCTTTCATTCGGATTTACCTTTTAGAGGTCGGGAGGGGGCACGCAATCCTTTTGGGATTGCGTGTGGAACTTCAGTACCAGGGTGTTTGATTAACTGCCTTCGTGGGGGCTGCAACTTGGTTAATCAGGTTGCCTTGTCGGCGTGGCTGATTTTAGGTGTGTGCGCCTCGTCCATATAGCCGTGGATTTGATAAACACTTTTGACAGATCCTGTAACAATCCCTGAATAGCCTGTTCTTTTGTAGGAGCGAGCTTGCTCGCGATGAGCCAGAGAGCACCGCGGGGTGTCAGATTTGGGCGCGTTATCGTTGACGACCATCGCGAGCAGGCTCGCTCCCACAGGAGCCGCGGCGGCACTGGCTTCATAGGGATTTTCACGACAGTTTGTAGGGGCTTGTTACTACCATCGTCGAATGGTTCTATAGGCCCGGCCCGGCTACAACTGGGCCATACAAAAACAACTATTCCACCGAGGTAAGAAAGATGAGTGCGGCTTCCCTGTATCCCGTTCGTCCCGAGGTTCTGGCCAATACGCTGACCGACGAGGCGACCTACAAGGCCATGTACCAGCAGTCGGTCGTCAACCCGGACGGCTTCTGGCGCGAGCAAGCCAAGCGCCTCGACTGGATCAAGCCTTTCACCACGGTGAAACAGACCTCCTTCGACGATCACCATGTCGACATCAAATGGTTCGCCGACGGCACCTTGAACGTTTCCTACAACTGCCTCGACCGTCATCTGGCCGAGCGCGGCGATCAAGTGGCGATCATCTGGGAGGGCGATGACCCTGCCGAAAGCCGCAACATCACCTACCGCGAACTGCACGAGCAAGTCTGCAAGTTCGCCAACGCCCTGCGTGGCCAGGATGTGCACCGCGGCGACGTGGTGACTATCTATATGCCGATGATCCCCGAAGCCGTGGTCGCCATGCTGGCCTGTACCCGGATCGGCGCGATTCACTCCGTGGTGTTCGGCGGCTTCTCGCCAGAAGCCCTGGCCGGTCGCATCATCGACTGCAAATCCAAAGTGGTGATCACCGCCGACGAAGGCATTCGTGCCGGCAAGAAAATCCCGCTCAAGGCCAACGTCGACGACGCACTGACCAACCCGGAAACCAGCAGCATCCAGAAAGTCATCGTGTGCCAGCGCACCGGTGGCGACATCAAGTGGAACCAGCATCGCGACATCTGGTTCGAGGACCTGATGAAAGTGGCCGGCACCGTTTGCGCGCCGAAAGAGATGGGCGCCGAAGAAGCGCTGTTCATCCTTTACACCTCCGGCTCCACCGGCAAGCCGAAGGGCGTGCAGCACACCACTGGCGGCTACCTGCTGTATGCAGCCATGACCCACGAGCGCGTGTTCGACTACCGCCCGGGTGAGATCTACTGGTGCACCGCCGACGTCGGCTGGGTCACCGGTCACAGTTACATCGTCTACGGCCCGCTGGCCAACGGCGCGACCACGCTGCTGTTCGAAGGCGTGCCGAACTACCCGGACATCACCCGGGTGGCGAAGATCGTCGACAAGCACAAGGTCAACATCCTCTACACCGCACCGACCGCGATCCGCGCCATGATGGCCTCGGGTACTGCTGCGGTTGAAGGTGCCGATGGCAGCAGCCTGCGCCTGCTCGGTTCGGTTGGCGAGCCGATCAACCCGGAAGCCTGGGACTGGTACTACAAGAATGTCGGCAAGTCGCGCTGCCCGATCGTCGACACCTGGTGGCAGACCGAAACTGGCGGCAACATGATGAGCCCGCTACCGGGCGCGCATGCGCTCAAGCCAGGCTCTGCGGCGCGTCCGTTCTTCGGCGTGGTACCGGCACTGGTGGACAACCTGGGTAACATCGTCGAAGGCGAGGCCGAGGGCAACCTGGTGATTCTCGATTCGTGGCCAGGCCAGGCGCGTACGCTGTTTGGCGACCATGACCGCTTCGTCGATACTTACTTCAAGACCTTCCGTGGCATGTACTTCACCGGTGACGGCGCCCGTCGCGACGCCGATGGTTACTACTGGATCACCGGTCGCGTGGACGACGTCCTCAACGTGTCCGGCCACCGCATGGGCACCGCCGAGATCGAAAGCGCGATGGTCGCGCACCCGAAAGTCGCCGAAGCCGCTGTGGTCGGTGTGCCGCACGACATCAAGGGGCAGGGCATTTATGTCTACGTCACCCTGAAAAATGGTGAAGAGCCGAACGAGCAACTGCGCCTGGAACTGAAAAACTGGGTGCGTAAAGAGATCGGTCCGATTGCTTCGCCGGATGTCATCCAGTGGGCACCGGGGCTGCCGAAGACCCGTTCAGGCAAGATCATGCGGCGGATTCTGCGCAAGATTGCGACGGCTGAATATGATGGGTTGGGTGATATCTCCACCCTGGCTGACCCGAGTGTGGTGCAGCATTTGATTGATACGCACAAGACCATGAATGTCGCTTAAACGGCGGGAGTGAGTCACTGAAAGCCCTGTCAGGTGTTGGGCCTGGCAGGGCTTTTTTGTGCCTGGGGTTTTTGTGTTGGCCGGGCTGGCCTCTTCGCGGGCAAGCCCGCTCCCACAGGGGATCTCCAGTGGATGCACATTGTGTAGTCCACACAAAATCAGTGTGGGAGCGGGCTTGCTCGCGAAGGCGATCTGCCATGCGTCGAAGCAACATCTACCAATAATTATCGGGTTCCGCTGTCGGTGTTTTCCTACTGTTACCCGCGATCTTTCAGGTTACTGAATGTGTAACCGCATCGTATCAATACGGGGTATTGGGAAACGCCAGGCCCTGTATCCGGCCCTGAAAACCACGGCTGAAAAATAAGACTCCACGCTACGCTTGCCGGATTAGAAGGGTTTGCCAATAATAGGCCCGCAATTTGCAACATAGATCGGTTCAATGTCTTTTGCTCTTGCATGATTTTGCAGGGCTGTCAACGCGCTAAAACGGCTTTCTCGGTGCTTCTGTAATTAGTTGTCGCATTGAAGAAATATCGGCCTCGGGCCTGTCGTTAGAATGCCGATCACTCGCTCGTCGTTGCCCGTGTTGAATTTCAACACCCGCTTCCTAGGACGCAGCACTGCTTTCTGGTTCCACTCATTCGCATATTGGGCTGTTGCTCACTCTGCCGTTTTTGCCCTTTACCGATGGAGTCCCAAGATGAAGAAACTCGTGCTGCTTGGCGCCCTGGCACTGTCCGTGCTGTCCCTGCCAACCTTCGCCGATGAAAAACCTCTGAAAATTGGTATCGAGGCGGCTTACCCTCCGTTCGCTTCCAAGGCACCGGACGGCAGCATCGTTGGTTTCGACTACGACATCGGCAACGCTTTGTGCGAAGAGATGAAGGTCAAGTGCGTATGGGTCGAGCAAGAGTTCGACGGTCTGATCCCGGCACTGAAAGTGCGCAAGATCGACGCGATCCTGTCGTCCATGTCGATCACTGAAGATCGCAAGAAGTCCGTGGACTTCACCAACAAGTACTACAACACCCCGGCTCGCCTGGTCATGAAGGCCGGCACCCAGGTCAGCGAAGGCCTGACCGAGCTCAAGGGCAAGAACATCGGCGTGCAACGTGGTTCGATCCACGAGCGTTTCGCCCGCGAAGTCCTGGCCCCGCTGGGTGCCGAGATCAAGCCATACGGTTCGCAGAACGAAATTTACCTCGACGTGGCCGCCGGCCGCCTCGACGGTACCGTGGCAGACGCTACGCTTCTGGATGACGGTTTCCTGAAAACCGACGCCGGTAAAGGTTTCGCATTCGTCGGCCCTGCGTTCACCGACGTCAAATACTTCGGCGACGGCGTAGGCATCGCGGTTCGCAAGGGTGACAAAGCTGAGCTGGACAAGCTCAACGCAGCCATCGCCGCCATTCGCGAGAACGGCAAATACAAGCAAATCCAGGACAAATACTTCGCCTTCGATATCTACGGCAAGTAACACGTCCAAGCGACAAGTCCGAAATGGCGCAAGCAACAGGATCTCTGAGGTTTGCGCCATTTTTTCATCCCAACTTTCGAGGACCTGAATCATGTTGAAAGGCTACGGGGCTGTCATCCTCGATGGCGCTTGGTTGACGCTTCAGCTCGCCTTGTCGTCCATGGCCCTGGCCATTGTTCTGGGCCTGATCGGCGTGGCACTGCGTCTGTCGCCGGTACGCTGGCTGGCCTGGCTGGGCGATCTGTACTCCACGGTGATCCGCGGTATTCCCGACCTGGTGCTGATCCTGCTGATTTTCTACGGCGGCCAGGACCTGCTCAATCGCGTCGCACCGCTGCTCGGTTTTGACGATTACATCGACCTGAACCCGTTGGCCGCCGGTATCGGCACCCTGGGCTTCATCTTCGGTGCGTACCTGTCGGAAACCTTCCGTGGCGCCTTCATGGCGATCCCCAAAGGTCAGGCCGAAGCCGGCATGGCCTACGGCATGAGCAGTTTCCAGGTGTTCTTCCGGGTGTTGGTGCCGCAGATGATTCGTCTGGCGATTCCGGGTTTTACCAACAACTGGCTGGTTCTGACCAAGGCCACCGCGCTGATTTCGGTGGTGGGTCTGCAAGACATGATGTTCAAGGCCAAGCAGGCGGCCGATGCCACCCGCGAACCTTTCACCTTCTTCCTCGCAGTGGCGGCGATGTACCTGGTGATCACCAGTGTGTCGTTGCTGGCATTGCGTCACCTTGAGAAGCGCTACTCGGTAGGCGTAAGGGCGGCTGATCTATGATCTTCGACTACAACGTCATTTGGGAGGCCTTGCCGCTGTACTTCGGCGGCCTGGTGACCACCCTCAAACTGCTCGCGCTGTCGCTGTTCTTCGGCCTGCTATGTGCATTGCCCCTGGGGCTGATGCGTGTCTCGAAGAACGCGGCCGTCAACATGTCGGCGTGGCTCTACACCTATGTGATCCGCGGTACGCCGATGCTGGTGCAGCTGTTCCTGATCTACTACGGTCTGGCGCAATTCGAGGCGGTTCGTGAAAGCTTCCTCTGGCCGTGGCTGTCCAGCGCAACGTTCTGTGCGTGCCTGGCGTTCGCGATCAACACCAGCGCCTACACCGCCGAAATCATCGCCGGCAGCCTGCGGGCCACGCCGGCCGGTGAGATCGAAGCGGCCAAGGCCATGGGCATGTCGCGCTACAAGATGTACAAGCGCATCCTGCTGCCGTCGGCCCTGCGCCGTGCGCTGCCGCAGTACAGCAACGAAGTGATCATGATGCTGCAGACCACCAGTCTGGCGTCCATCGTGACCCTGATCGATATCACCGGTGCCGCGCGCACGGTCAACGCCCAGTTCTACCTGCCGTTCGAGGCGTACATCACTGCCGGCGTGTTCTACCTGTGCCTGACCTTCATCCTGGTGAAGCTGTTCAAGATGGCCGAACGCCGCTGGCTGGGCTACCTGGCCCCGCGGAAGCACTGATATGGAACGTATCGATCATGTTTTGCCGTGGAGCCACCTGGGCAGCGAGCGCCATATTTCGGTGTTCTGTTTCGGCAATAGGGAGCGCAGTGGCGGGCGCAAGGCCTACATCCAGGCCAGCCTGCACGCCGATGAGCTGCCGGGCATGCGCACAGCCTTCGAGCTGAAAAAGCGCCTGGCCGAACTCGAAGCCCAAGGCTTGCTCAACGGTGTGATCGAACTGGTGCCGGTGGCCAATCCACTGGGCCTCGGTCAACTGCTGCAGGGCAATCATCAAGGGCGTTTCGAGGCGGGCAGCGGCAAGAACTTCAACCGCGATTTCGTCGAGCTGAGCGCACCGGTTGCGGCTGCATTGGCAGAAAGCCTTGGTGATGATCCGCACGCCAACATTCGCCTGATCCGTCAGGCGATGGCCGATCACCTGGCCGCTTTGCCAGAGGCGAGCAGCCAGTTGCAGGGTATGCAGCGCGTTCTGCTCAGTCACGCCTGCACCGCCGATGTGGTGCTGGATCTGCATTGCGATGCCGAGGCGGCGCTGCACCTGTACGCCTTGCCGCAACACTGGCCACAGTGGCGTTCGCTGGCTGCGCACCTGAACGTGCGGGTGGGGTTGCTGGCCGAAGATTCCGGCGGCAGTTCGTTCGACGAAGCCTGTTCGTTGCCGTGGTTGCGTCTGTCGCGTCTATTCCCGGATGCCCGGATTCCGCTGGCCTGCCTGGCGACTACCATTGAACTGGGTGGTCAGGCCGACACCGGTCGCGAGCAAGCGTGCGCCCACGCCGAAGGCATTCTGGCGTTCCTCGCCGAGCAAGGCTTGATCGGCGGTGAATGGCCAAAACCTGCGCAAGATCCTTGCGAAGGCATGCCGTTCGAAGGCACCGAGTTGTTGTTGGCACCACACCCGGGTGTGGTGAGTTTCCTGCGCAGACCCGGTGAATGGGTTGAAGCTGGCGACGAGATTTTTGAAGTGATCGATCCGTTGGCGGATCGGGTCAGCACGGTGTGTGCTGGTACGTCCGGGGTGCTGTTTGCCATTGAACGGCTGCGTTATGCCCAACCCGGTTTCTGGCTGGCCAAGGTGGCGGGGCGCGAAGCGCTGCGTCACGGGCGCTTGCTCAACGACTGACTGACTGTTTTTGTGAGAACCGACCGCATGTACAAACTTGAAGTCCAAGACCTGCATAAACGCTATGGCAGTCACGAAGTGCTCAAGGGCGTGTCCCTGAAAGCGGCAGCCGGCGATGTGATCAGCATCATCGGCTCCAGTGGCTCCGGCAAAAGTACTTTCCTGCGCTGCATCAACCTGCTGGAACAGCCGCACGCGGGCAAGATCCTGCTCAATAACGAAGAGTTGAAGCTGGTGGCGAACAAGGACGGCGCGCTGAAGGCGGCCGACCCGAAACAGCTGCAACGCATGCGTTCGCGGCTGTCGATGGTGTTCCAGCATTTCAACCTGTGGTCGCACATGACCGCGTTGGAAAACATCATGGAGGCGCCGGTGCATGTGCTCGGCGTATCCAAGGCCGAAGCGCGCGAAAAAGCCGAGCACTACCTGAACAAGGTCGGCGTGGCCCATCGCAAGGACGCTTACCCTGGCCACATGTCCGGCGGCGAGCAGCAGCGCGTGGCGATTGCCCGTGCGCTGGCGATGGAACCGGAAGTGATGCTGTTCGACGAACCGACCTCGGCCCTCGACCCGGAGCTGGTTGGCGACGTGTTGAAAGTCATGCAGGCCCTGGCCCAGGAAGGCCGGACCATGGTGGTGGTGACCCACGAAATGGGCTTCGCCCGTGAAGTGTCGAACCAGTTGGTGTTCCTGCACAAAGGTGTGGTTGAAGAAAGCGGCGACCCGCGCGAAGTGCTGGTGAACCCGCAATCCGAGCGTCTGCAGCAATTCCTCTCGGGTAGCCTGAAGTAATCAGAACTGCCGTTGTGCACCGCGATAGTGCATGCTTCGCAACTTAACGGCTGGCCCCGATTCCTTGTAGGAGCCGGCTTGCTGGCGATGGCGGTATGTCTGTGAAAGATATGCATACTGACCCATCGCTATCGCCAGCAAGCTGGCTCCTACAGGTTTGATCTCTGCCGGTTTTGAGATTTGCGTTCATTTACGGGCTAGCATTGGCCCATGCCTTCATCACTGTTCTTCGCTTCGGATCGCTCGCCCATGACTGCCCATCGAATTGGTTTCCTGATTTGGCCCAGCACTAAAGCACTGACGCTTGCGCTGGCTGAGGAGGCCTTGCGTGTTGCCCAGCGTGTGCATCCGGACGTGGTTTACGAGCTGTCATTCCTGCAGGCAGAACCACCGAGCGAAAGCGCCTGGCAATTGCCGGGTGAGGCGTGGACCGGCAAGCTCGAAAACTTCCAGAAACTGTTCCTGCTCGCTGACGAACCACCGACCGCTCTGGCGCCGGCGCTCAGCAGTGCGCTCAAACAGCTGGTGCGTTCCGGTTGCGTGATCGGCGGACTGTCGGCCGGTGTTTACCCGCTGGCACAGCTGGGTTTGCTCGATGGTTATCGCGCGGCTGTGCATTGGCGTTGGCAGGACGATTTCGCCGAGCGCTTTCCGAAGGTGATCGCCACCAGTCATCTGTTCGACTGGGATCGCGATCGCCTGACCGCGTGCGGCGGCATGTCGGTGCTCGACTTGTTGCTGGCAGTGCTGGCCCGTGACCACGGTGCCGAACTGGCCGGTGCGGTATCCGAAGAACTGGTGGTCGAGCGTATCCGCGAGGGCGGTGAGCGCCAGCGCATTCCGTTGCAGAATCGCCTCGGCTCCAGCCATCCGAAGCTCACCCAGGCCGTGCTGCTGATGGAGGCCAACATCGAAGAGCCGCTGACCACCGACGAGATCGCCCAGCATGTGTGCGTGTCCCGTCGGCAGCTGGAGCGCATCTTCAAGCAATACCTCAACCGTGTGCCGAGCCAGTACTACCTGGAGCTGCGCCTGAACAAGGCCCGGCAGATGTTGATGCAAACCAGCAAGTCGATCATCCAGATCGGCTTGTCCTGCGGTTTCTCCTCGGGGCCGCATTTCTCCAGCGCCTATCGCAACTTCTTCGGTGCCACGCCGCGGGAAGATCGTAACCAGCGGCGCAGCAGTAGCCCGTTCGAATTGTCATCGGTGCCGCCGGAACGCGGCTGAGTCAGTTGCCGGTTATTCGTCCGGTTCGGAATCCCCTGAGGTCGATACTTCCAATTCAGCCTGTTCGATCACGGCTTCGACGCCAAAATCGGTGCTGGTTTTTTTGAAGTAGGCGATCAGTGTCTGCACGCTTTGCGCATCCAGCGGATTGCCCCTGAGGTTGATGCTTTCTGCAATTTCCAGGGGCAGTTCGAGAATGTCGTCGGGGATGTGACTGATAGCGTTGTTGTTCAGGTCAGCGACATCCAGGCTCGTCAGCTTCAGCAGGCCTGGCGGCAGTTCAGTGATTCCCGTGCGAGACAGATGCAGTGACGACATGTTCGGCATCTGACTGACATCGGGAGTCAGCCCCAGCGGATTGTTGCTCAGGTCGAGGTAGTCGAGGCGATCCAGTTGGGCCAGCGCCAGCACCGATTGTGTGTTCAGGGTGATGTCGCACTCGCTCAGCGACAGTGAAGTCAGCTTGCCCATGGTGAATACGGCCTCAGGTATCTGGTGCAAGGCGTATTCGCGGATGGTCAGGTGCTTCAGCTGAGGAAAACTCCGCAGAAAACCCTCGACACCGCTGGTCAGCCCGGCGTCGCTGTGCATGTACAGCAGTGAGACGTGGCTGAAGTCCGCATGCAGTTCAGGCAGTTCGCCGGTGATGATGGTGGTCAGCGCTAGCTCGAAGTTGGGGTCAAGTTGCTGATTGAGATCGTCCAGCTCGGTCTCTCGACGCCAGCAGCGCTCCACCAGTTGTTTGAATTCATCACGGGTGGCGTGTTCGACCAACAATTGCTGCGGGGTAAAGGGTTCACCGGTGTCCGGGTGCAGCGCGGGGATGTCGGCGGTCCAGGCGGCCAGTACGGTACGAAGGGTGTCGTACTCGGTTTCCAGGCGCGTTATTTCGATTCGACCCTCGGCCAGGGTTCCAGGCAGGCGATAGATGAATGCGCTGGCCTCTTCCTGATCCAGTAGCGGGTAGAGCCTTTGCAAACGCTGGATGTCGGCCTGTTCGGCAAAGATGCCAAAGTCGCGACCGGTCTGATTGAAATGGATCTTTATCCGTTCGCGGTCGGCGGAGGAAACGGGATTGCCACCCAGATCGAAACCTTCTTGAGTTTTGCCGGGCAACTTGAACAGCGCGGGGGGTAGTTCCTCGATCCGGTTGTTATTGAGCAGGGCGGTCCGCAGGCGTGGTCGCGTCAACAGGCCGGGAGGCAGCTCGGACAGTTCGGTGCCGGAAAGATCGACGTAGTTGAGGTACGGCATGTTCTCCAGGGACGGGCACAGGCCGAGCGGGTTTTTGTACAGGTCGAGCGCGCTCAATCGGCTCAGGGCCGAAAGGGTGGTGCGACTCTGCTCTGTGAGGGTCACGGCGCAGTCGCTGAGGATAAGTGCTTCGAGTTGTGGCCATTGTGCAATGGCCTCCGGTAACTGACCCAGTTCGAAGTTGCGTAGTGCCAGGCGGTTGAGCCCGGAAAACCCTCTCAGGAAATCATTCACACCGCGGGTGGCACGATGGCCTTCAAGCATCACACTGCGCACCTGAGGGAAATCGACGTTCAGCCTTGGCAGCTCGCCAAAAATCGGCGGGGAAAACTCAAAGGAAACCGGTTCGCCATGGGCGCTGTCGTAGGTGGCCTGACGCCGCCAGCAGTCGAGCAACCGGGCTATGAATTGCCGGCGTGCATGCCGTTGACTGACGATTTGTTCGACCGTCAACCGGGTCTGCGTGCCCGGAACATACAGCGGGATCTCATCGCGCCAGACGCTCAATTCGTCAAACAATTGCGTGTGTTGATTAAACAGGCGCTGGAGTTCTACGCGCGGTCCGCCGGGACTTCGTTGCAATCGTGCGGCAAAGGCCTCGAGTTCCTCTGCATTCAAATGGGGAAACATCCGATGGATGTGGTTTTGTAATGAAGGGATATTGGTCGGCATCCGTTGGTAACCATCGAGCCCGCCGAGCAAACGCATCACCGCCGGATCGTAGGCTGGCTTGAGAGTCGTTTGCTGCGCCAGCAGCATACGCAATGCTTCGCGAGTGAGGGCGTGGGTGCGAATCATCTGCTTGAGCTTTTCGCCCTCGCCGATGTTGATGTTCAGGGCGATTCGCTCGCTGTCGGGCAGTGCTTGCAACAGACTGGCATAAAGCGAGTCGGTGCTGCTGAGCTGTTCACCGGCGTCATCGTAGGCCTGATAAGCCCCTTCATCGGTCAACACCAGCACCTTGCGCAAGGGCGCGTCCGGCTCGCCAATGCTGTCGATCAGCGGTCCGGTGTGCGTGTATTGGCGGATTTCCAGGCGCAGTTGCCCCGACCAGCCAGGCAGGCGTTCCAGCGTGTGCAGCGCCAGGCGATCGGTGTCGAGGTTGTTGCGCGTCGAATGCAGGTCGAACCCTTCATAAGCGCGAGAGACGCGCACCTGCAAACCGGCCTCCTGTGCCAGTTCAGTGAGGCGTTTGGACAAAGTTCCACGCTCCAGTAGCTGGCGTTCCTCGGCGCTGGCGCTGTCGAGCAGCGCTTCGGCGAGGCTGGTTGGCAAGCCGGGTTCGCTGTCGATAATGCGCTGGACCAAGGCGCGCGCACCTTGTTCGATTTTGCGGTAGCGCTCACTGAAGAGCATTTCCCGTTTCTCTGCGGCGAGCGTTGCCAGATTGCGGCGCAATGATCTTGCGTCAGATTTGTCGAGGTGGTGCAGCAGGGTTTTGATCAGGTCGCCATCGTCCAGTTGCGCTTGATTGATCTGCACCACGACCGGGTTATCAATGACGCGCTCCCAGACGGTGTTTCCCGTTGCATCGAGCAGCCGCAGCCCCTTGTCCGCTGGCCAGTCACCGTAGTCGCACAGCAACTCCAGTTGCATGACCGGATCGGCCTGCAGGTATTGCTCTGGACGTTCGCTGCCGATTCTCTCGATGAAAATCTGCAGGTCCTGATCGATCTTGAAGCGTTTGAGTGTGTCGGCCAGCAGTGGCGGTACCTGTTCAGTGTTGACATGCATCTTGCGCAAAGCGTTTTCGTGGCAGCCGCTGATGCTGAGGATGCGCTCGCGCTCGGTCGGCGAAAAACGCTGCATGTCCGGACCGATGCGTCGCAGCAGGGTGGCCTGGTCCCAGGTCAGCGGCTGGTCGAGCTCGGTTTGCCAGGCCCCATTGCCGTTATGCTTTAGGGCCGGTTGGTAAGCGTCGGGACGAGTGGGGTGCTGGATGCGATGCTGCCCGGTCAGTGGATCTTCGGTCACTGAGTAAAGGCTGTTTTCCAGCGTCAGCAGGGTTTTGCCTTGATGGGCGTGCAGTCCCGTCGCGTCGGGTTTCGCGTCTTTGGCAATCGCGACGCTTTGTTCGTAAAACGTCAGATCGGGTTTCCAATAGCGGGTTTGGCCATCGGGGCGTTTCACCGAGTTGAAGCGGTCGATGAATTGCACGACTTCCCGGGGCAGGACCGCGCGAAACTCGTTGGCGGCAATCGCGCCTCCTGCCGCAAAAGTGCCCAGTTGCACTGCAGATTCAACCATCCCCATGAAATGCTCGAAGGCTTCGCTGGTCAGGCCTTCTGCCCAGTCGACAACACCTTCGAATGTCTCCTCAACCAGCTGATAGGCAATGTAAGCCAGCATCAGCTCGCCAAGAAAGGGTACAAACGGCAAAGCGATGAAGGCGGCGATGTTCAGCAGTGCCGAAGCGATTTCCGTGAAGGAGTCCCATAAAGCCCATCGGGCCTTGCGGTCGACCGTGGCCGTCGACACTGCGATGACGCGGGCATCATTGAGGATCTTGTCGAGTTTGCGTTGATAGAGATGAACCCACAGGTCGCCTCCGATCGGTATGACTGCCATTTGCAGATCGGGGCGCTGGTTGGGGCTTTCTCTCCAGGTCGGCCGTGGATCGCCAGGCGGGACCGGTTGCCAGGTGATGGGGTCGAGCCTGTTGTTCAGCTCGGCGAAGAAGTAACCGCGGTCTTCATGATTGATAAAACGACTGAAAAACTGTTGGTAGTCGGGCTCCCGCAATCGCTGGCTCAGTTCCTCGGCGAATGCCGCCGATGAGGGGTATTCCTTGATTGGATGCTCGGGGTCGTCAGGAATCCAGGCCACTACCCGCACCGCTTCGCGGGCGCGCTCCAGTTCCGGGGCGAACAGCACGATGCCGGTCAGGCGGGCATTCATGATGGTCAGTTCATGAGGTTTCCAGGATTGTCCGTGCGCAGCGGTGAGCAACTGATGTACGTCGCTGGCCAGCAGGTTTTGCATCTGCGCCATATGCAGGGCAGCGGTCAGCGCGGTTTTTTGGCTTTCGCGAATTTTCGGTTGCAGGATCGCCGCGGCCACCGGGTTGCTGATGCCCAGATTGTCTTCCAGGTAACTTTTATAGCGCTCGCCAATGTCGAGCTCGCGGCAAAGCCGGGTGAACGCCGCGATGGGCATCTTTTCCAGAATCAGGGGCAGGGTACTGAACTGTCCGGTGGAAGAGGGCGCCGAGATGTAAGTCGAGGCGGACTCAAAGGCGTCGGCTTCGGTTTCGGCGCTTTCGAAGTTGTGCAACGCGGCATCCAGCAGCGATACGGTCCAGGTGCGTGCGGCCCCGGACTTCAGGCGCAACCAGGGTATGTGCGCGGGAATGTAAAGACGCACAAAGATGTTACTGACGTCCGCTTCCAGGCCGAAACGTGTCTTGAGTGCGCCCTTGAGCATGGGTTCGGCGAAGGCTGCGGGGTTCAGCAGATTCGCCAGTGCCAGATCAACCTGGTTCTGGCTTGTCGTCTGCAAGCTAATGAGTTGGCCGAGTTCGGCGCGCTGATCTTCAGATATATCCCTCAAGCGGGTGGGCAACCCTGGCTTGATGCTGCTCAGCGCTTCGCGCCGTTGTGGCGTCGATTGACGAAGCCAGGGGGGAATGACGTTCATCAGATGCTGATAATGCGCGTCGGGCCTGAAGGTCTCGGGGATGTCGGGATTTTCGGTGTTCATGCGGATAGGTCCACCATCGCGGTTGAGAGACCGTCAGGAAAACCCGTAAACGCAGACGACACGCGGTACATATCTACCGCATTCATTGAATCGGCATCGGTTACAGCACAGCGACCTGCCGCAAACGCCAGCCGCCAGTTAAACTGCGCCTTTGCGACCCTATATGTCGCATTGCCGTAAACCCGGGAAAATCCGGGGTTTGCGCTATAAGAAGTTGTCGCTTGGCGGCAAGGCCGGGCTGAAAACTGTCCTTACAATCCTCACCAAGCTCGCCAGTTTCAGGCGAGTGTTTTCTCTTCAGGAGACTCCGATGTCCGTTGAGCACGCTGCGGTACAACGCGCCGATTTCGATCAGGTAATGGTTCCCAACTATGCGCCTGCCGCATTCATTCCTGTGCGTGGCGCTGGCTCCCGCGTTTGGGACCAGTCCGGTCGCGAGCTGATCGACTTCGCCGGCGGGATTGCCGTTAACGTATTGGGCCACGCACATCCGGCGCTGGTGGGTGCCTTGACCGAGCAGGCGAACAAGCTGTGGCACGTGTCCAACGTGTTCACCAATGAGCCGGCCCTGCGCCTGGCGCACAAGCTGGTCGACGCCACCTTTGCCGACCGCGCCTTCTTCTGCAACTCCGGCGCCGAAGCCAACGAGGCCGCCTTCAAGCTGGCCCGTCGTGTCGGTTTCGACCGTTTCGGCAGCGAGAAGTACGAGATCATCGCCGCGCTCAACAGCTTCCACGGCCGTACCCTGTTCACCGTGAACGTCGGTGGCCAGTCGAAGTACTCCGACGGCTTCGGTCCGAAAATCACCGGCATCACCCACGTGCCGTACAACGATCTGGCCGCGCTGAAAGCCGCCATTTCCGACAAGACTTGCGCCGTGGTGCTGGAACCGATCCAGGGCGAAAGCGGTGTGATCCCGGCTGAGCTGGAATACCTGCAAGGTGCCCGCGAGCTCTGCACCGCGCACAACGCGCTGCTGATCTTCGACGAAGTGCAAACCGGCATGGGCCGTACCGGCCACCTGTTCGCCTACCAGCATTACGGCGTGACTCCGGACATCCTGACCAGTGCCAAGAGCCTGGGCGGTGGTTTCCCGATCGCGGCGATGCTGACCACCGAAGACCTGGCCAAGCACCTGGTCGTCGGCACCCACGGCACCACTTACGGCGGCAACCCGCTGGCGTGTGCTGTCGCGGAAGCCGTGATCGACGTGATCAACACCCCTGAGGTGCTGGCCGGCGTCAACGCCAAGCACGACAAGTTCAAGGCGCGCCTTGAGCAGATCGGCGAGAAGTACGGCCTGTTCACCAAGGTTCGTGGCATGGGCCTGTTGATCGGTTGTGTGTTGAGCGATGCCTGGAAAGGCAAGGCCAAGGACATCTTCAACGCCGCTGAGCAAGAAGGCCTGATGGTCCTGCAAGCCGGCCCGGACGTGGTGCGTTTCGCCCCGAGCCTGGTGGTGGAAGACGCCGATATCGATGCCGGTCTGGACCGCTTCGAACGTGCCGCAGCAAAACTGACGCAAGCTTGATAGTCCCTTCGACGCCCGAGTTTTTCGGGTGTCGAACCCAATTTTGTATGCCGGATCCGCTCTGACTCACCACACCTGTAGGAGCCGGCTTGCTGGCGATGAGGCCCGAAAGCCTTGCGGCGATCAACCTGCCGCCATCGCCAGCAAGCCGGCTCCTACAAGGGGTGTTTCAGGGTGAACCCGGTGTTTTTTCCTATAAGAGTTTTACGAGAAAGGAGTGACACCATGCTGGTGATGCGCCCCGCGCAAATGGCTGATCTGGGCGAGGTACAGCGTCTGGCTGCGGACAGTCCGATTGGTGTCACTTCCTTGCCGGATGACGTTGAGCGCCTGAGCGACAAGATCGCGGCAAGCGAAGCCTCGTTCGCCGCCGAAGTGAGCTTCAACGGTGAGGAAAGTTACTTTTTCGTCCTCGAGGACAGTACCACCGGCAAGCTGGTCGGTTGCTCGGCCATCGTGGCGTCGGCCGGTTACTCCGAACCGTTCTACAGCTTTCGCAACGAAACCTTCGTGCACGCTTCGCGCGAGCTGAAGATTCACAACAAGATCCACGTGCTCTCGCAGTGCCACGACCTGACCGGCAACAGCTTGCTGACCAGTTTCTACGTGCAGCGCGACCTGGTGGGTTCGCCGTGGTCGGAACTCAATTCCCGTGGCCGTTTGCTGTTCGTGGCCAGCCATCCGGAGCGTTTTGCCGATTCCGTGGTGACCGAGATCGTCGGTTACAGCGATGAAAACGGCGACTCGCCATTCTGGGATGCCATCGGTCGCAACTTCTTCGACCTCAACTACGCCGAAGCAGAGCGTCTGTGCGGCCTGAAGAGCCGGACGTTTCTCGCCGAACTGATGCCGCATTACCCGATCTACGTGCCCCTGCTGCCGGACTCCGCGCAAGAAGCGATGGGCCAGGTGCACCCGCGGGCGCAGATCACCTTCGACATCCTGATGCGCGAAGGCTTCGAGACCGATCACTACATCGACATCTTCGACGGCGGCCCGACCCTGCATGCCCGCGTCTCGGGGATCCGTTCGATCGCCCAGAGCCGTGTGGTGCCGGTGAAGATCGGCGAGCCGGTCAAAGGTGTCGGTCGCCAGTATCTGGTGGCCAATGCCCAGTTGCAGGATTACCGCGCAGTGATGCTCGAGCTCGATTACGCACCGGGTAAACCAGTGACCCTGGACCTGGAAGCGGCCGAAGCCCTGGGCGTCGGCGAGGGTGCCAGCGTGCGCCTGGTGGCGGTTTAACGTCGCAATTGATGCCTAGAAAGCAGCGAAGTTTCACGGGTGGCGCAAGCGGCCCGTTTGAGGAGATAGCATGATCGTTCGTCCCGTACGCAGCAGCGATTTACCCGCTCTGATCGACCTGGCCCGCAGCACCGGCACCGGCCTGACTACCTTGCCGGCCAACGAAGAGCGTCTGGCCCATCGGGTCGGCTGGGCCGAGAAGACCTTTCGCGGCGAAGCCGGGCGGGGCGATGCGGACTACCTGTTCGTGCTCGAAGATGACGACGCTCGCGTGGTGGGCATTTCCGCCATTGCCGGCGCCGTCGGCCTGCGTGAGCCCTGGTACAACTTCCGGGTCGGCCTGACGGTCAGCGCTTCGCAAGAGCTGAACATCTATCGCGAAATCCCGACGCTGTTCCTGGCCAACGACCTGACCGGCAACTCCGAGCTGTGCTCGCTGTTCCTGCATGCCGATTATCGCAGTGGCCTCAATGGCCGCATGCTGTCCAAGGCGCGGATGCTGTTCATCGCCGAATTCCCGCAGTTGTTCGGTAACAAGATCATTGCCGAAATGCGCGGCGTTTCCGACGAAGCCGGGCGCTCGCCGTTCTGGGAAAGCCTGGGCCGGCACTTCTTCAAGATGGAGTTCAGCCAGGCCGACTACCTGACCGGTGTGGGCAACAAGGCGTTCATCGCCGAACTGATGCCGAAATTCCCGCTGTACACCTGCTTCCTGTCGCCGGATGCGCGCAACGTCATCGGCCAGGTGCACCCGGACACCGAGCCGGCACTGGCCATGCTCAAGAGCGAAGGGTTCAGCTACCAGGGCTACGTCGACATTTTCGACGCAGGTCCTGCGATCGAGTGCGAAACCGGCAAGATCCGCGCCGTGCGTGACAGCCAGGCACTGGTGCTGGCCGTCGGCACTCCGGGTGACGACGCCACGCCATTCATCATCCACAACCGCAAGCGCGAAGACTGCCGCATCACTGCTGCACCAGCACGTCTGGCCGCCGGCACCCTGGTGGTCGATCCGCAGACCGCCAAACGTCTTCAACTCAACGCTGGCGATCAAGTGCGCGCCGTGGCGTTGTCCGCAGCTCGGGAGTCGAAATAATGAAGTCGCTTTACATCGCAGGTGAATGGCTGGCCGGGCAGGGCGAAGTCTTCGAGTCGCTGAACCCGGTGACCCAGCAAGTGCTGTGGTCCGGCGCTGGCGCCACCACCGCTCAGGTCGAGTCGGCCGTACAAGCGGCACGTCAGGCGTTCCCGGACTGGGCGCGGCGTACCCTGGAAGAGCGTATCTCGGTGCTGGAAGCCTTTGCCGCCGCGTTGAAGAATCATGCGGACGAACTGGCTCATACCATCGGCGAAGAAACCGGCAAACCCCTGTGGGAAGCGGCGACCGAAGTCACCAGCATGGTCAACAAGATCGCCATCTCGGTGCAGAGCTACCGCGAACGTACCGGCGAGAAGAGCGGCCCGCTGGGCGATGCCACCGCCGTATTGCGTCACAAACCCCATGGCGTGGTTGCTGTGTTCGGTCCTTACAATTTCCCGGGTCACCTGCCGAACGGCCACATCGTACCGGCCCTGCTGGCGGGTAACAGCGTGCTGTTCAAACCGAGCGAGCTGACGCCGAAAGTCGCCGAACTGACGGTCAAGTGCTGGATCGAAGCCGGTCTGCCAGCGGGCGTGTTGAACCTGCTGCAAGGCGCTCGCGAAACCGGCATCGCCCTGGCGGCGAACCCGGGTATCGACGGGCTGTTCTTCACCGGTTCCAGCCGCACTGGCAATCATCTGCACCAGCAGTTCGCCGGTCGTCCGGACAAGATCCTCGCGCTGGAGATGGGCGGTAACAACCCGCTGGTGGTCGATCAGGTCGCCGATCTCGATGCCGCGGTGTACACCATCATTCAGTCGGCCTTCATCTCCGCCGGCCAGCGCTGCACCTGTGCCCGCCGCTTGCTGGTGCCGCAGGGTGCCTGGGGCGATTCGTTGCTGGCGCGCCTGGTGGCGGTCACCGCGACTATCGAAGTCGGTGCTTTCGATCAACAACCGGCGCCGTTCATGGGCTCGGTGGTTTCCCTTGGCGCTGCGAAAGCGTTGATGGATGCGCAAGAACAACTGCTGGCCAACGGCGCCGTGGCGCTGCTGGAAATGACTCAGCCTCAGGCTCAATCGGCCTTGCTGACCCCGGGCATCCTGGACGTGAGCGCCGTTGCCGATCGTCCAGACGAAGAGCTGTTCGGCCCGTTGCTGCAAGTGATCCGCTACGCTGATTTTGCAGCGGCGATCGCTGAAGCCAACGACACCGCCTACGGTCTGGCCGCAGGTCTGCTATCGGACTCCGAAGCGCGTTACCAGCAATTCTGGCTGGAAAGCCGGGCCGGCATCGTCAACTGGAACAAGCAGCTGACCGGTGCGGCAAGCAGCGCGCCATTCGGCGGCGTCGGCGCCTCGGGCAACCACCGCGCCAGCGCTTACTACGCGGCGGATTACTGCGCGTACCCGGTGGCTTCGCTGGAAACGCCGAGCCTGGTGATGCCTGCGGCCCTGACGCCTGGCGTGAAGATGGCGTAACGCCCATTCGCGGGCAAGCCCGCTCCCACAAGGACAGCGTCGAACACAAAATATGTGAACACTGCTGAACCTGTAGGAGCTGGCTTGCCAGCGATCGGTCGCGAAGCGGCCGCCAATCCTTTGTTACTGATGCCTATAAAAAACAGATTCGTGGAGCCTCGCTGATGAAATCCTATGAAGTCAATTTTGACGGTCTAGTGGGGCCGACCCATAACTACGGCGGCCTGTCCTACGGCAACGTCGCGTCCCAGAGCAACAGCCAGCAGTCTTCCAACCCCAAGGAAGCTGCGCTGCAAGGCCTGGCGAAGATGAAAGCGCTGATGGAAATGGGTTTCCAGCAAGGCGTGCTGGCACCGCAAGAGCGCCCGGATGTGGCCGCACTGCGTCGCCTGGGCTTTGGCGGTACCGACGCGCAAGTGATCGAGCGCGCTGCCAAAGACGCGATGCCGCTGCTGGTGGCCAGTTGCTCGGCCTCGAGCATGTGGGTGGCCAACGCCGCTACCGTCAGCCCGAGCGCTGACACGGCTGACGGTCGCGTGCATTTCACCGCCGCCAACCTCAACTGCAAATATCACCGCAGCATCGAACACCCGACTACCAGCCGCGTGCTGGGGGCGATGTTCGCTGACCAGCAACACTTCGCCCACCACGCCGCCTTGCCGGCCGTGGCGCAGTTCGGTGACGAAGGCGCGGCCAACCACACGCGTTTCTGCCGTGAGTATGGCGAAGCCGGCGTCGAGTTCTTCGTGTTCGGCCGCAGCGCGTTCGACACCCGCTACCCGGCACCACAGAAGTACCCTGCGCGCCAGACCCTTGAAGCGTCCCAGGCCGTTGCCCGTTTGCACGGCTTGAGCGATGACGGCGTGGTCTACGCCCAGCAGAACCCGTCGGTGATCGATCAGGGCGTGTTCCACAACGACGTGATCGCCGTCGGTAACGGCGAAGTGCTGTTCTATCACGAGGACGCGTTCCTCGAGACCGAAAAGATGCTGGCCGAGTTGCAGGGCAAACTCGCCAAAGCCGGTGGGAAATTTCAGTCGGTCTGCGTACCGCGTTCCGCGGTAAGCGTGGAAGACGCCGTTCGTTCCTACCTGTTCAATAGCCAACTGCTGTCGCGTCCTGACGGCTCCATGCTGTTGATCGTGCCGGAAGAATGCCGTGGCAACGAGCGTGTCTGGCAATACCTGCAGGGTTTGACCAGCTCCGGCGGGCTGATCCGCGAAGTGAAAGTCTTCGATCTCAAGCAGAGCATGCAGAACGGCGGTGGCCCGGCTTGCCTGCGGTTGCGCGTCGCACTCAACGAAACCGAACTGGCGGCCGTCAACCCAGGGGTTATCATGACGGCACCGTTGTACGGCACTCTGACCGAATGGGTCGAGAAGCACTACCGCGACCGCATGACCGAAAACGATCTGGCGGACCCGCAATTGCTGCTTGAGTGCCGGACGGCACTGGATGAACTGACGCAAATCCTTAAACTGGGCGCGGTTTATCCATTCCAGATCAATTGATCGACGGCGCGCTGCCTTGCATGGCAGCGCGTCGCTTCATCTCAAACGAGAGCGTAAAGACATGAGCGATACCCTGCAGCTGATCCTTGAAGACACCGACGGCACGCAACTGGAGACTTCCTGTACCCGTGTCGCGGTCATGTGGCAAGGCAAAGAGCTGTGGATCCAGCAGGACGGCCGTGGTCAGTTGCTGATCGGCGTGGACGTCGAAGAAGGCGATGCCGAATACGCCAACCTGCTGCTGCGCCCATTGGCGACTAATCTGGTAAGTCTGCAACTGGAGATGGAACCTGCCGACCTCACCGACGAGGAACACGTTCACGGCCCGGATTGCAACCACGATCACTAAGGAAACCGCTCTATGCTCGCCCTCGGCAAACTGCTTGAACTGACCCTCGCCGGCCGCGAACCGGCGGAGAAGACTCAACTGACTGTCGAAGGCGTGCGCATGCGCTGGTTGAGCGAAGGTGCGCTGGAAGTCCGGCCACCTGAAGCGCGTGACAATGGCCTGGACCTGCTGCTGTCGGCGGGGATCCATGGCAATGAAACAGCGCCGATCGAATTGCTCGATCGCCTGTTGCACGACATCGCCCGCGGCGACTTGAAGCCGCGCGCACGTATTCTGTTCCTGTTTGGCAATCCTGAAGCGATTCGCAAGGGCGAGCGTTTTATCGAGCAGGACGTCAATCGGCTGTTCAATGGCCGTCACGAACAAAGCAGCGGTTGCGAAGCCCTGCGCGCCTGTGAACTGGAGCGTCTGGCCGCCAGCTTCTTCAGCCTGCCGGACCGTCAGCGGTTGCACTACGACCTGCACACGGCAATTCGTGGCTCGAAAATCGAGCAGTTCGCCTTGTATCCGTGGAAAGAAGGCCGCCAGCATTCGCGTCAGGAACTGGCGCGTCTGCGCGCCGCCGGCATGGAAGCGGTGTTGCTGCAGAACAAGCCGTCCATCGTGTTCAGCTCCTACACCTACGACAAGCTCGGTGCCGAGGCCTTTACGCTGGAATTGGGCAAGGCGCGGCCGTTCGGGCAGAACGCCGGGGTCAATGTCTCGCTGCTGGAGGCGCGCCTCAAGCAGATCATCGAAGGCACTGAACCGGAACTGACGGAAGATGCACTGGACGGGTTGCAGCTGTACAGCGTGGCACGGGAAATCATCAAGCACAGCGACAGTTTCCGCCTGAACCTGCCGGCGGACATCGAGAATTTCTCCGAGCTGGAAGTGGGTTACCTGCTGGCGGAAGACATCGCCAATACCCGCTGGATCATCGAGGAGGAGGGCGCCCGGATCATCTTCCCGAATCCCAAGGTGAAGAACGGCTTGCGTGCCGGCATTCTGGTCGTACCGACCACCGACGAAAACCTGGCCTGACACCAGCATAGAACCAATGTGGGAGCGGGCTTGCTCGCGAAGACGGTGGCACATCCAGCATTGATGTGACTGTTACACCGCTTTCGCGAGCAAGCCCGCTCCCACATTTGGTTTTGAGTGAGGCCATAGACCTCACTTAGTGTTTAGACGGCCACCGCGCGTGGCTCAGTGCGGCGCAACGTACGAATCTTGTGCAGCGTATCGGCACAGGTCTTTGCCGCTTCCTGGCCTTTGTGCACGAAGTGATCGAAGAAGAACTTGTGATGCAGTTCTTCGCCGGCATGGAAGTGGTGCGGGGTCAGGGACACCGAGAACACCGGCACTTCAGTTTCCAGCTGTACCTGCATCAGGCCGCTGACCACCGACTGGGCGACGAACTCATGACGGTAGATCCCGCCATCCACCACCAGGGCGGCCGCGACGATGCCGGCATAACGACCGGTCTTGGCCAGCAGTTTGGCGTGCAGGGGCATTTCAAAGGCGCCGCCGACTTCGAAGAAATCGATGTCGGACTCCTGATAACCCTGGGCAATCATTTCGGCGACAAAGCCTTTACGGCTCTGATCGACAATGTCCTTGTGCCAGCAGGCCTGGATGAACGCAACGCGCTCGCCGTGATGGTTTTTGCTTTTGCTGTCGATTGCGGTGGGTTGCATGTTCTGACTCCTGTTTGTGTAAAAAACAGGGCGTTATGAATCGAAGGGGATCTGAGGGTGCGCACGCTCACACGAATGCTGGCGGACGGCCCTTTGGTGCCAATCCCGTTCTCTCTTCATCCGGACTATGACCGTCGGCCCCGGGATCACACCGGGTCTGCTGACCTTGCCGTCAGGCACCGCCGAAGCCGTGCTGTCACCAAGCGCTCGCGGGCTATGCGCATTGCGCGCAATTACCGCCGGTGGGGAGTTGCACCCCGCCCTGAGAACGTTTTTGCCGCCGGAATGTTTGGCGGCGCAGCGTTTTTATCACATATTTGCGGTGTGCGCATGGCCCCTTTTGGATGATTGTCATCGAGTATTTCGCTGTATTAGCGGGCATTATCCTGGTCCAAGGGTTGAATATTCACCGTCATGCCCGCAGTAATTCCTTCCTGAAAGGGATTTCCCCTGCTTACCGAGGCCAGATTCATGAGCGTTATCGATCTTCGCAGCGACACCGTCACCCAACCATCCGCCGGCATGCTCGACGCGATGGCCAAAGCAGCCACTGGCGACGACGTGTATGGCGAAGACCCGACGGTCAATCACCTGGAAGCCGAACTGGCCAAGCGCCTGGGTTTTGCCGCGGCGCTGTTCGTGCCGACCGGGACCATGAGCAATCTGCTGGGGTTGATGGCCCATTGCGAGCGCGGTGACGAGTACATCGTCGGCCAGCAGGCCCACACGTATAAATACGAAGGCGGTGGCGCGGCGGTGCTCGGTTCGATCCAGCCGCAGCCGCTGGAAGTGCAGGCTGACGGTTCGCTGGACCTGGCCCACGTCGCCGCAGCGATCAAACCGGACGACTTCCATTTCGCCCGCACCCGACTGCTGGCGCTGGAGAACACCATGCAGGGCAAGGTCCTGCCGCTGGAATACCTGGCCCGGGCGCGCAGTTTTACCCGCGAACAGGGTTTGCAGTTGCACCTGGACGGCGCACGTTTGTACAACGCGGCGGTGAAGCTGGGTGTCGATGCCCGGGAAATCACCCAGTATTTCGATTCGGTCTCGGTGTGCCTGTCCAAAGGCCTGGGCGCACCGGTCGGTTCGGTGCTGTGCGGCTCGGTCGAGTTGATCGGCAAGGCTCGACGCCTGCGCAAGATGGTCGGTGGCGGCATGCGTCAGGCCGGTATCCTCGCGGCGGCGGGCCTGTATGCGCTGGATAACAACGTCCAGCGCCTGGCCGATGACCATGCCAATGCGCAGTTGCTGGCCGAAGGCCTGCGTGCGGCTGGTTTCGAGGTCGAGCCGGTGCAGACCAATATGGTATATGTGCAGATGGGCGACCAGGCCGAGGCGCTCAAGGCGTTTGCCGCCGAGCGCGGGATCAGGCTCAGTGCCGCCGCTCGTCTGCGCATGGTCACGCACATGGACGTCAGCCGTGCGCAAATCGGGCAAGTCGTCGCGACATTCGTCGACTTTTCGCGCAAGTGATAGCGTTAGCGCTCCAATTGACCGTTTCTATCGTATAAACACGCTGTACCCCGCGCGCAGGGCCGATATAATGCGGCCCTTTGCCGTCGCTTCGTCTGTTGACGTTTCGAACAGGCCTTTGGCCGCAGCCTCCGTGGAAGAACCTAATGAAAAGCGCAGAAATCCGTGAAGCCTTCCTTCGCTTCTTCGAAGAGCAAGGCCACACCCGTGTAGCCTCCAGCTCTTTGATTCCGGGCAACGACCCAACCCTGCTGTTCACTAACGCGGGGATGAACCAGTTCAAGGACTGCTTCCTGGGCCAGGAAAAGCGCGCGTACACCCGCGCCACCAGCAGCCAGAAATGCGTACGTGCCGGCGGCAAGAACAGTGACCTGGAAAACGTCGGTTATACCGCTCGTCACCACACCTTCTTCGAAATGCTCGGTAACTTCAGCTTCGGTGACTATTTCAAGCACGACGCAATTACCTTCGCCTGGACCTTCCTGACCGGTGTCCTGAAACTGCCGAAGGAAAAACTCTGGGTCACCGTCTACGCCTCGGACGATGAAGCGTATGACATCTGGACCAAAGAAATCGGCGTGCCGGTCGAGCGCATGATCCGCATCGGCGACAACAAGGGCGCGCCATACGCTTCCGACAACTTCTGGACCATGGGCGATACTGGCCCGTGCGGCCCATGCACCGAGATTTTCTACGATCACGGCGACCACATCTGGGGTGGCCCGCCGGGTTCGCCTGAAGAAGACGGCGACCGCTACATCGAGATCTGGAACAACGTCTTCATGCAGTTCAACCGCACCGCCGATGGCGTGTTGCATCCGTTGCCAGCGCCGTCGGTCGACACCGGCATGGGCCTGGAGCGGATCAGTGCGGTGATGCAGCACGTCAATTCCAACTACGAAATCGACCTGTTCAAGAACCTGCTGAGCGCGTCGGCCGAGGCGATCGGCTGTGAAAATGGCGATCAGTCTTCGCTGAAAGTTGTTTCCGACCATATCCGTTCGTGCGGTTTCCTGATTGCCGACGGTGTCCTGCCGTCCAATGAAGGCCGTGGCTACGTGCTGCGCCGGATCATTCGTCGTGCTTGCCGTCACGGTAACAAGCTGGGCGCCACCGGCAGCTTCTTCTACAAGATCGTTGCCGCGCTGGTCGCCGAGATGGGCGAAGCCTTCCCGGAACTGAAGAAGCAGCAGAGCAACATCGAGCGCGTACTCAAGGCCGAAGAAGAGCAGTTCTCCAAGACTTTGGAGCACGGCCTGAAGATTCTCGAACAGGACCTGGCTGAACTCAAAGGCACCGTGGTGCCGGGCGACGTGGTGTTCAAACTGTATGACACCTATGGTTTCCCGATGGACCTGACCGCCGACATCGCCCGTGAGCGCGAGCTGACCATCGACGAAGTCGGCTTCGAGCGTGAGATGGAAGCCCAGCGTGTTCGTGCGCGTTCGGCCAGCTCGTTCGGTCTGGACTACAACACCTTGGTAAAGGTTGATGTGGCCACCGAATTCACCGGCTACACCGATACCAGTGGCTCGGCAAAAATCGTTGCCCTGTACAAGAACGGCCAGTCGGTCGACGTATTGAGCGAAGGCGACGAGGGCGTGATCGTTCTCGACAAGACGCCGTTCTACGCCGAATCCGGTGGCCAGGTCGGTGACTGCGGTTACCTGCAGGCTGGCGCTTCGCGTTTCGACGTGCGTGACACCACCAAGACCGGCGGCGCGTTCCTGCACCACGGCGTGCTGGCCTCCGGCAGCCTGATCATTGGCGCACCGGTGGAGACCCACGTCGAGGCCGACGTGCGTCACGCCACTTCGCTGAACCACTCGGCCACCCACTTGCTGCACGCAGCATTGCGTAAAGTGCTGGGCGATCACGTTCAACAGAAAGGCTCGTTGGTCGACAGCCAGCGCCTGCGCTTCGACTTCAGCCACTTCGAAGCGATCAAGCCTGAGCAGATCAAGGCGCTGGAAGACATCGTCAACGCCGAGATTCGCAAGAACTCCGCTGTTGAAACCGAAGAAACCGACATCGAAACCGCCAAGCAAAAAGGCGCCATGGCGCTGTTCGGCGAGAAGTACGGCGACAACGTGCGCGTACTGAGCATGGGCGGCGATTTCTCCGTCGAGCTGTGCGGCGGTATCCACGCCAACCGTACCGGCGACATCGGCCTGCTGAAAATCATCAGTGAAGGCGGTGTGGCTTCGGGTGTGCGTCGTATTGAGGCAGTCACCGGTGCGCAAGCGCTGGCCTACTTGAACGCGGCGGAAGAACAACTCAAGGAAGCGGCCAACCTGGTCAAGGGCAGCCGCGACAACCTGATCGACAAGCTGTCGGCTGTGCTGGAGCGCAACCGTCTGCTGGAGAAGCAACTCGAGCAGTTGCAAGCCAAGGCTGCCAGTGCCGCGGGCGACGATCTGTCGGCCCAGGCGCTGGACGTCAAGGGCGTGAAAGTGCTGGCCGTGCGTCTGGACGGTCAGGATGGCAAGGCGCTGCTGGCGCTGGTCGATCAACTGAAAAACAAACTCGGCCGCGCAGTGATCCTGCTCGGCAGTGTCCATGAGGAAAAGGTCGTTCTGGTTGCAGGCGTAACCAAAGACCTGACTGGCCAACTCAAAGCCGGTGATTTGATGAAGCAAGCCGCTGCGGCAGTGGGCGGGAAGGGTGGTGGTCGTCCAGACATGGCGCAAGGCGGCGGTACCGACGCTGGCGCACTGGATGCGGCACTGGCCCTGACCGTTCCGTTTGTAGAGCAGGGTCTATAAGGCAGTTTCTTGCGGCTCGTAGTCTAGTGGCGGGCCGCAACGCTGTTTGAGTGATTATTTGGGCGCCCTTCATGGGCAGAGGCGGCTTTGAAATGGCTTTGATCGTACAGAAATTTGGAGGCACCTCGGTCGGCACTGTCGAGAGAATCGAGCAGGTCGCCGACAAGGTTAAGAAATTCCGCGATGCCGGCGATGACCTGGTGGTTGTGCTGTCTGCAATGAGCGGCGAAACCAACCGTCTGATCGATCTGGCCAAGCAAATCAGTGGTGACGGCCAACCGGTTCCGCGCGAGCTGGACGTGATCGTTTCCACCGGTGAGCAGGTGACGATTGCCCTGTTGGCCATGGCGCTGATCAAGCGTGGCGTGCCAGCGGTGTCGTACACCGGCAACCAGGTGCGGATTCTGACGGATAGCGCGCACAATAAAGCGCGTATCTTGCAGATTGATGACCAGAAGATTCGTGGTGATCTGAAGGCAGGTCGTGTGGTGGTTGTCGCCGGTTTCCAGGGCGTCGACGAGCACGGCAACATCACCACCCTCGGTCGTGGCGGTTCCGACACCACCGGCGTGGCGCTGGCGGCAGCCCTGAAGGCTGACGAATGCCAGATCTACACCGACGTCGACGGCGTCTACACCACCGACCCGCGTGTGGTGTCCGTGGCCCAGCGCCTGGACAAGATCACCTTTGAAGAGATGCTGGAAATGGCCAGCCTCGGTTCCAAGGTGTTGCAGATCCGCGCGGTCGAGTTCGCCGGCAAGTACAACGTTCCGCTGCGCGTACTGCACAGCTTCAAGGAGGGTCCGGGCACCCTCATTACTATTGATGAAGAGGAAACCATGGAACAGCCGATCATTTCCGGTATCGCTTTCAACCGCGATGAAGCCAAGCTGACCATCCGTGGCGTGCCAGACATCCCGGGCGTTGCCTTCAAGATTCTCGGCCCGATCAGTGCCGCGAACATCGAAGTCGACATGATCGTGCAAAACGTCGCGCACGATAACACCACCGACTTCACCTTCACCGTGCACCGCAACGACTACCAGGCGGCGCAAGCCGTGCTGGAAAAGACCGCTGGTGAGCTGGGTGCCCGTGAGGTCGTGGGCGACACCAAGATCGCCAAGGTGTCGATCGTTGGCGTTGGCATGCGCTCTCACGCAGGCGTGGCCAGCCGCATGTTCGAATCCCTGGCTAAGGAAAGCATTAACATCCAGATGATCTCGACCTCGGAAATCAAAGTCTCCGTAGTGATCGAAGAGAAGTACCTGGAACTGGCTGTGCGCGCCCTGCATACGGCTTTCGAACTGGATGCACCGGCCCGCCAGGGCGAGTGATGCGTTTGCCAAAGGGCGCGGTCTGACCGCGCCCTTTGTTTTTTGAAAGGCGCGACCCGTTGGCTGTTCTTTTGCTCGCGCTAGTCAATACTCAGGCATGTAGGACTTCGACCGTTTTGGTTGTAGGTCGAGTGCCTTTTTTTTGCAGACGGTTGTCCCTGAAATGAAATGCGTGAGGAGAAAGGTATGCTGATTCTGACTCGTCGGTGCGCAGAAAGCCTGATTATCGGTGATGGCGAAATCACCGTGACCGTGCTCGGCGTCAAAGGAAATCAAGTGCGCATCGGTGTTAATGCCCCCAAAGAGGTGGCTGTTCACCGGGAAGAAATTTACCTGCGTATCAAGAAAGAGAAGGACGAAGAACCAAGCCATTAATTTTTATCGTTTTTTATGTTTGCAAACGGGGAAGAAGCTGGTTAATATACGCCCCGTGTTGCGGAGAGCTGGCCGAGTGGCCGAAGGCGCTCCCCTGCTAAGGGAGTACACCTCAAAAGGGTGTCGGGGGTTCGAATCCCCCGTTCTCCGCCATTATTTGCGTAGTACGTTGTAATCTGGCTTCTTCGGTAAGTTGTTGAAATTACTAGAAAAAGTGTTTGACATAGAGATTAGACGGCCTATAATGCGCGGCAACAAATGCACTCGTAGCTCAGCTGGATAGAGTACTCGGCTACGAACCGAGCGGTCACAGGTTCGAATCCTGTCGAGTGCACCATTTAAGAGTTAGTTACAGCGATGTAAGTAACTTGGCTTCAACCAGTTGTGATCTGGTATAAAAACACAAATTGCACTCGTAGCTCAGCTGGATAGAGTACTCGGCTACGAACCGAGCGGTCACAGGTTCGAATCCTGTCGAGTGCACCATACAAACAAAAAGCCCGCATTTAATGCGGGCTTTTTGCCGTCTGGGATTTGGCTTTTCCTTTCGTGCATCCCCTCTCGTCGAACTCCACCTGAGCGCTGCGGCCTCGCAGGGTGTCGTAACGGTAGCTCGTGGCTGAATTGCGAATACTGATCTTGTCCGGCTTGCCGAGCGCGCTTTCGACGTCTTGCTGGCTCATGCCGGCGATTACTCGTCGATTGATGATCGCCTCTCGGCGCTGCCTGGCACTGATCAGGTTTCCACACTTGTCCTGCACCTGACCGACCACGGTCGGCTCTTTCCTTTGGATTTTCATTCCTGATGTTTCGCGGGGTTCGGCTGGCGGCATAAGCGCCCTCGTGCTGCCTGGCGTAAAGGCGCGGGCGTCCTGAAGTGAAACATTCTCTCCCGCGGCACAACCCAGTGTGGTGAAGGTAGTGCGCCCATTGGCCGCCTCGCAGCGCTGAACAGTGGTAGCGAGCGCCGGGGGCAGGGGGTTGAGCAGGGTGAAAAGCAAAAAGAATCGTGCAACTGATGGCATCAGGCGTCCTCCATGACGTTCCTTATCAAGGGTAGCGGCTACAATTTTCGAAAAGGAGGTGTGTTTTCTTTTCTGGATGCGTCGTCGCATTTTCACGGATCAGGACGATGCTCAAGTTTGTTGTGCAAGCGCTTGTTTCAGCCGAGATTTTTTAACGTTTAAAACCGTCAGGCGGTGTATCATTGCGCCCGTCAGCCCCGCCGGGGCTTGTGGAATACCTCCATGGACTTACCCAGTAGTTACTCAGTACCCCGTTTTACCAATCATGAATTGACTGATTGATCCTTCCGGCGTGCCCCGCTGCTGGGAGTGGAGTTCGCCTATGTCTGAAATCGAAGTAAAGAAAACGCAGGAAAGCTTGCAGGATCGCCTGGCTCAGGTGGTTGAATTGCTGCAGCGCCAGCGAGTAGTAGAAGACCTGACTCACCGCCAGGAAGGCCCGCATCATGACCGGGTCGAGAACCTGGTCCACCGGCAGAATCTCGTCGAGTTGCAACGCAAGCTCGATGACCTGCACTCCGCCGACGTTGCCTACATCCTTGAAGCCTTGCCGCTGGATGATCGTCTGACGCTCTGGCAACTGGTCAAGGCCGATCGCGACGGCGACATCCTCCTTGAAGTATCCGATTCGGTTCGTGAGTCGCTGATCGCCGACATGGACGATCACGAGCTCCTGGCTGCCGCCAAGGACATGGATGCCGACGAACTCGCTGACCTGGCCTCCGAGCTGCCGCGAGACGTCGTTCATGAGCTCATGGAGACCCTCGACCAGCAACAACGCGAGCGCGTGCGTTCGGCTCTGTCCTATGACGAGGAGCAGGTCGGTGCGCTGATGGACTTCGAGATGGTGACCATCCGCGAGGATGTCAGCCTTGAAGTGGTCTTGCGTTATCTGCGCCGTCTCAAGGAGTTGCCGGGCCACACCGACAAGCTGTTCGTGGTCGATTACGACGGCGTCCTCAAGGGTGTGTTGCCGATCAAGCGCTTGCTGGTCAACGACCCGGACAAACAGGTGTCCGAGGTGATGGCCAGCGACCCGGTGAGCTTTCATCCGGACGAAGACGCCTACGATGCCGCCCAGGCGTTCGAGCGTTACGACTTGATCTCCGCGCCCGTGGTCGACAAGAACGGCAAGCTGATCGGCCGTCTGACCATCGATGAAATGGTCGACCTGATCCGTGAAGAGAGCGAAAGCGAAGTTCTCAACATGGCGGGTCTGCGTGAAGAAGAAGACATTTTTGCCTCGGTCTGGAAATCCCTGCGTAACCGTTGGGCCTGGCTGGCGATCAACCTGATTACCGCGTTCGTGGCCTCCCGGGTCATCGGTCTGTTTGAGGGTTCGATCGAGAAGCTCGTGGCGCTGGCGGCGTTGATGCCGATCGTGGCGGGCATTGGTGGCAACTCGGGTAACCAGACCATCACCATGATTGTTCGCGCCATGGCGCTGGACCAGGTGAGCACCGGCAACACCTCGCGCCTGATGCGCAAGGAGTTGGCGGTCGCGCTGATCAACGGTGTGATCTGGGGCGGGGTGATTGGTGTGGTTGCCTACCTGCTTTATGGCAGTTGGTCATTGGGCGTGGTGATGACCGCAGCGATGACGCTCAACCTGCTACTGGCGGCGTTGATGGGGGTCTTGATCCCGATGACCCTGGCGAAGATGGGGCGCGATCCGGCAATGGGTGCGAGTGTGATGATTACCGCCATGACCGACAGCGGCGGCTTTTTCATCTTCCTCGGGCTTGCGACAATCTTCCTGCTCTGAAGTCCTGCTCATTGAAAACCCGCCAATTGGCGGGTTTTTTGTGCCCGGATTTCGGGCAACCCCGGGAAGCACCGATAACGCAATCCCCGTAGGAGCCGGCTTGCCGGCGATGGACCCAGGTGCGCCGCGTTTATCCAGGTCACACGCGTTATCGTTAACGACCATCGCTGGCAAGCCAGCTCCTACAAGTGACTGCGTTTGAGCGCTGGGGAACTGTAGGAGCCGGCTTGCCGGCGATGGACCCAGGTGCGCCGCGTTTATCCGGTTCGCACGCATTATCGTTGGCGACCATCGCTGGCTAGCCAGCTCCTGCAGGAGGCTGCGTCCAGTAAAAGCCCAAAAAAAAGCCAGCGATCAGGCTGGCTTGAGCTTTCAGGCTGAATCAGGACGCGTCGGCGGCCATTTCAGCATCATGAGCGATCAGCGAAACAAGGGCGTTCTGCTGTCGATGGGAGAGTTGGCGGAAGCGTTGCAGCAGCTCGCGCTCATGCAAGGAAAGCTCCGGGCTGTCCAGGCGCATGCTCAACTCTTCTCCCAGTGCGCCTTCCTGAATAAGACTCTGCTCAAGGCGCGCAATGATTTCGGAGTTCATGCTGCGATGATGATTGCGAGCCACCTCGGCAATGCGTTCACGCATTCCGTCTGGCAGACGTACGACGAACTTGTCAGCCGTACGGCTGGAATAAATTGCCTGTTTCAATGGGCGCATATATTTAACCGGTTAGTTCAGGGGAGCGGTTTTCGGGATTGGCCGCAGGATGTCTGGTAGGACAAGCGCTCTGACCAAATGTTCAACCTGAATTGATAGAGGCGCGCATCATGCCTCAAACCAGCCAGATCCTTGGCGTCAATTCTGTGACAAATATTGAACTGGATAAAGGCGTTATGCCAGCACCAATTATCAGAAATGCGGACTGGTTTGAAAAGTTCGACCGGGCCGTATCGCTTAGCGCTTTCTCCGCCCGACGAAAGGTGTCCGGCGGGCAGGAAACAGCGCACTCGATCACTGTTCCTTACCTCTACAGAATAGTGGCAAATGGCCGATTTACTAGGGGGAGTCGTATAGAGGGGCTGAATTGGGGATGGATGGCAGGCCCTCGCACCGGGTCTGCCAAGCCAAGATTAACGCAGCACCGGATCAAACTTGATCTTGCGCCCGGCAATCAATGCGAGCACGAACAAAGCAGTGAATACACCACAGGCGATCAGGGGGAGGGTGACGACCATGTCCTGGGTCAATGACAGATGAAAAATGCCACTCGACAAGGCGAGGATGAAGAAACTCGCGGCTGATTTGGACATGCTGTGCTCCTGGTGGGGGTCATTCAAAAAACCAAACGTTCGGCAGGTGGAGTCGGCAGTGGGATGTTTTCCTGGCTGACCTCCTGGCTGACAAAGCCGTGCTGGTCGCTCATCACGGCCAACTGCGGCGCTTTTTGCAGTTGGAGGTAATGTGGCATCCGCTGGGCAACCTGCGTAGCACCACTCTCGGGGATAAAATGAAAACCCAACAAAACCGTCAGGGCGATTGCATTCGAGAGTAAAAGGGCACTGTTCATGAGGCGGGCCTCCGTTGTTCTGTGGAGAACAGCAGAAGCAGCTCGCATGCCAGAGTCTATCGGCAATTAAATTCTTTAAAAACAATGAATTAACATATTTACGCGAAAGCTCGATCTTGCATTTTGCAATGATGGCTTTTTGAGGTGATGCAATTTGCACGGTAAACAAGTCCGCGCCCGGCCGAGGCGTCTGCCTACACTTAAAAAGCCTACGGACGACATGACAAAAGCAGGCCCGGCCGTTAACATGCACGCCGTCCATCGCGTCGCGTTTCTTCGCGGCCGACTTGTGTCTCAGTAGCTCAATTGGATAGAGCATCCCCCTCCTAAGGGGAAGGTTGGCAGTTCGAACCTGCCCTGGGACACCATCATTCATCAGCACTTTGCTGTCCGGAAAAGCCCCGTCGGAAATTTGCATCCGGCGGGGCTTTTTTGTGCGCGATATCTCGTTTTCAGTAACGCCTCTACTTATTCAGGGTAAGCGTTGGGGAAGGTTCTCAAGGTAACGCCATTGTTGGCCGATAACCCGGACAGTCAGGGGCCACTTGGTCTTTTGCGGTTGGCTTGGGCGGGCTCATCTCTATGAGAAGGTGTTTGATAGCCTAGTGCCACCAGTTATCATCTGCGCGCCAAAACAGGGGCTGCGAAGCTGAGTCCGTCCGTGTATTTGCCTTTGGGTTCTTCTTCTAACAATTGCCTGGAAATCTTCGATGCTGTCGTATCACCAAAAGCGTTTTTTGATCGTCGATGATTTCTCGGACTTCCGCAGTTCGGTCAGGTCGATGCTGCGCGAACTGGGCGTCAAGGAAGTGGACACTGCCGATACCGGCGAACAGGCGCTGAAAATGTGTTCGCAGAAGGCCTACGATTTCATCCTGCAGGACTTTCATCTGGGCGACGGCAAGAAGAACGGCCAGCAGGTGCTCGAAGACCTGATGGAAGAAAAGCTGATCAGCCATGAAGCGGTGTTCGTCATGGTCACCGCCGAAACCAGCCAGGCCATGGTGCTCAGTGCGCTGGAGCATGAGCCCGATGCCTACCTGACCAAGCCGTTCAACCGTTCCAGCCTGGCCCAGCGCCTGGAGCGCCTGGAGCAGCGCAAGACCCTGCTCAAGCCGATCCTGCAGGCCCTCGACCGGGGCAAACCGATGGAGGTGCTCAACGCCTGCATCGCCCTGTGCAAGCAAGACATCCGCTATTCGCCCCTGTGCCTGCGCTATCGTGCCGATGCCCTGCGCGACCTCAATCAGAACGAAGCGTTGGAGCGGCTGTACGACGGCATCATTGCCGACCGTCCTTTGCCATGGGCGTTTGCCGGGTTGGGCAAGTTGCTGTTCAAACGCGGCCAGGTCGGGCAGGCCAAAGGCATTTACGAGAAAGCCCTGAAAGTCTTCCCGATGATGCCGTCGCTGTATGACGGCATGGCTGACGTGCTGGTCGCCGAAGGCGACACCAAGGGTGCGCAGCGCGTTCTGGAAGAGGCGATTCGCTTGTCGCCGCTGGCGGTGCGCCGGCAAGCGATGCTCGGCAAGCTGGCGATGACCAACGAGGACTTTGACACCGCCTCCAAAGCCTATCGTCAGGCTGTAGCCCAAGGCGCGCAGTCGCGTTTCAAGGATCCTGAAAGCAACCTCGGCCTGGCTCATGCCTTGATCAGCAAGGGCAGCGACAGGGGGCTGGACACCCGCACCCGACTGGAAATCAATACCACGCTGAGCGCAGTGGCCAAGGACAACCCTGGCGACCCTGGCCTGCAAATTCGTGCGCGCTTGATGAAGGCCACCAGCATGCTGATCAATGATGCGGAAACGGCTGACAAGCTCACCGAGCAGGCGCTGTTGCGCCTCGATGGCATGGAGCAATTCATGAGCGCCGAAGCGGCGTTGCTGGTGGCCAAGCAGCTGAAAATGCTCGGGCAGACCGAAGCCGGCACCGCGATGCTGAAAAACTGCGTGGAAATCTACGGCGACGATCCGGCGGTCATGAAGGACATCGCCAAGCAGACCGACGACCCGAACATCCTCAATTCCGGCAACGCCGCCGCGGAACTCAACCGTCAAGGTGTGCGCGTGTACAAGACCGGCAATCTGGTGGAGGCCCGGCAGGTGTTCCGCAAAGCCCTGGCGATGCAACCGAAGAACATCAGTATTGCCCTGAACCTGGCGCAGTCGTTGTTGCACGGCACCGATACCAGCGCTCCTTCGGCCGAGCTGGAAGAATGCCGGACCTGCCTGAAAATGGTCGGCCTGATGCCCGACTCCGACGCGCGCTATCCGCGTTATCAGAAGCTTAAAAGCAAGGCGTTTGGCCAATGAATGACAATGAGCAGGCACTGGATTTCTCCACGGTAATCGCTTCTACCGTGCACGACATGAAGAACTCGCTGGCCATGCTGATGCAGGCCCACAGCCAGTGGCTGGCGCGGTTGCCGGCGTCGGCGCAACAGACGCCGGAGCAGGGCGTGATCGACTTCGAGTTCGCCCACCTCAACGGCATGCTGGTGCAGTTGCTGGGGCTGTATAAGCTTGGCGTCAACCGGTTGCCGTTGCAGCCGGCCTACCATGAACTGGACGACTTCATCGAAGCGCAACTGGCTTGCCATCAGGAAGTGTTCGCCAGCCGCGGCATCATGGCTACCTTTGAAGTGGACCCGTTGAGCCCGCTGGGTTTCTTCGACCGTGAGTTGATCGCGTCGGTATTGGCCAACTGCATCAACAACGCGATCCGCTTTGCACGGCATGCCGTTCTGATCAGCGTCAGCGACGAAGCCGGGCAGTTGGTGTTGACCATCAATGACGATGGCCAGGGGTATCCGGCGCAGATGATCGAGCGTCAGGCCGATTACGTGCAGGGCATCAATCAAACCACCGGCAGCACCGGGTTGGGCCTGTACTTTGCCGGGCGTATTGCCGCGTTGCATCAACGCAACGGCGTCGGCGGGCGTACCGAAATCAGCAATGGCGGACCGTTGGGTGGTGGTGTGTTCCGCCTGTACCTGCCCTGACAGGTAGCATATTTATCGACGCTGCTTGAAATTCCGAACACGCGGAGCCTATTTTGTACGGTCGCCGTTCGCGGCCCGCACAATAACAAGGATAGCGTCATGACGACCGTTGGCCTGAGTTCACTCGCGCAGCGATTGACGGGCATTGATGAAGTTGAATGTGTCACGCCGGATTTGAATGGCGTTCCACGGGGCAAGGTGATGACCAGCGAGGGTTTTCTCGACGGTCGACGTTTGCAGCTGGCGCGGGGTGTGCTGCTGCAATGCATCATGGGCGGATACCCGCCAGCGCGGTTTTACGGCAGCGATGATGGTGATCTGGCGCTGATCCCGGACCCTGCACAAATCCATCGCCTGCCCTGGAGCAACCCACCACGGGCCTTCGCCATTTGCGACGCGGATGAACTGGGCACGACCACCAGCTCCAATCTGTCGACCCGTGGCCAGCTCAAGGCGGTCATCGCCCGTTACGCCGCTCGCGGCCTGGCGCCAGTGGTGGCAACCGAGCTCGAGTTTTTTATCTTCGCCCCCAATACCGATCCGACTCAGGCGTTCCAGCCGCCGCTGGGGCTGGACGGTCGTCGCGAGGACGGTCAGTCGGCGTTCAGCGTCAGCTCCAACAATGGGCTGCGCCCCTTTTTCAATGAGGTCTACGCGTGCATGGCGGCCCTGGGCTTGCCTCGCGATACCTTCATGCACGAGATGGGCGTGAGCCAGTTCGAGATCAATCTGCTGCACGGCGATCCATTGCTGCTGGCTGACCAGACGTTCCTGTTCAAGCACTTGCTCAAGGAAGTTGCCCTCAAGCACGGCCTGAGCGTGGTGTGCATGGCCAAGCCGTTGGCGCATACGCCGGGCAGTTCGATGCATATTCACCAGAGCGTCGTCGAAATTGATTCGGGGCGTAACGTATTCAGTGATGAGGCGGGGCAGGAGACGGCCATCTTCCGGCACTTCATTGCCGGTCAGCAGGCCTGCATGGCCGACTTCACTGCGTTGTTTGCGCCGAACGTGAACTCCTACCAGCGCTTGTGCCACCCATACGCCTCACCGAATAATGCCTGCTGGTCCCACGACAACCGTGCGGCTGGCCTGCGTATTCCGGCCAGCCTGCCGGTGGCCCGTCGGGTCGAGAACCGCTTGCCGGGGGCCGATGCCAATCCGTATCTGGCGATTGCCGCCAGCCTGGCGGCGGGTTTGCATGGCATCGAGAACGCGTTGGAACCGAGCGCGCCGATCCAGGGTGAGTTCCAGGTGCCGGACAATCTTTCGTTGCCGTGTACCTTGCATGCGGCACTGGAGCGTCTGAAACGTAGCCAGTTGGCCAAGGAACTGTTCGGTACGGAATTCATCGAAGGCTACATCGCCTCGAAGACCCTGGAACTGACCAGCTTCTACGATGAAATTACTCCCTGGGAACGGCGTGTTTTAGCCGCCCAGGCCTGACGATCCGTCGACATCCGGCTATCGTTTAGCGATAGCCGATTCTCACTGCAAGGAGCCGCTCGGAACGCCGATGCGCCAAATCTGGAAATCCTTTCGAGCGCTGTATTTCGCCTCGCTGATGATGTTGATCGGCTCGGGCCTGTTGAGTACCTACCTGGGCCTGCGCCTGGCTGCCGACCATGTCGACAGCCTGTGGGTTGGTGCGCTGATGGCCGCCAACTACTTCGGCCTGGTGCTGGGGGGCAAGATCGGTCACCGGTTGATTGCCCGGGTCGGGCATATCCGGGCCTATTCGGCCTGTGCCGGGATCGTCGGCGCGGCGGTGTTGGGGCATGGCCTGATCGATTGGCTGCCGGCCTGGTTGTTCCTGCGGGTGATCGTCGGCCTCGGCATGATGTGCCAGTACATGGTGATCGAGAGCTGGCTGAACGAGCAGGCCGAGGCCAAGCAGCGCGGGTTGGTGTTCAGCGGCTACATGATTGCCTCTTACCTGGGCCTGGTCATGGGGCAACTGATTCTGGTCATGCACCCGGCGCTGGGGCTGGAGCTGCTGATGCTGGTCGCCCTGTGTTTCGCCCTGTGCCTGGTGCCCGTGGCGTTGACCCGCCGGATTCACCCGGCACCCTTGCATCCGGCACCCATGGAGCCACGGTTCTTTATCAAGCGCGTGCCGCAGTCATTGAGCACGGTGCTCGGGGCGGGCCTGATCGTCGGTTCGTTCTACGGTCTGGCGCCGCTGTATGCCTCGCAGCAAGGGTTATCCACGGAGCAGGTCGGTCTGTTCATGGGTAGCTGCATTTTTGCCGGGTTGCTGGTGCAGTGGCCGTTGGGCTGGTTGTCCGACCGTTACGATCGGGCTGTGTTGATCCGCAGTTTCGCTTTCAGCCTGGCCCTGGCTGCACTGCCGCTGGCGATCATGCCGCAGGTGCCGCTTGAGGTTCTGTTTATTGCCGGTTTTATCTGTTCGCTGGTGCAGTTCTGCCTGTATCCGTTGGCAGTAGCGTTCTCCAACGACCACGTCGAAGGCGATCGCCGGGTGTCCCTGACGGCGATGTTGCTGGTGACCTACGGTGTTGGCGCGAGTATCGGGCCGCTGGTGGCTGGTGTGCTGATGAAGCTGTTCGGCAGCCAGATGCTGTATGCCTTCTTCAGTTTCTTTGCGTTGGTGCTGGTGTGGCGGATTCGCCCGAAAGCGGTGACCAACCTGCATCAGGTGGAAGATGCGCCGCTGCATCACGTGGCCATGCCAGACAACATGACGAGTTCACCACTGGTGGCTTGCCTCGACCCGCGTGTTGATGAGCAGGTGGTGCAGGATCAGATGCAAAACCCGGTGAGTGCCGGGCCAGAGCCTGAATCAGAACCTGAGGCTGATGTAACCGAAGCTGAAACCGATCAACCACCGCAAGACCCTGATACAGGGCGGGACCCTAACTTCAGTGAGGCCAGGCCTTAAATCCAGGGCATAAAAAAACGGGCAGTCACCGCAAGGGACTGCCCGTTTTTTGTTGGCGCTCTGTTACATGTCGTCTTTGTCGAACCGACGTGCTTCGCGCTGCAACTGGTAGACGAAGCGTTCGACCTGACGCTGCACCAGTCCGCTCATGTTGTGGAAGCGAACGCCGGCGAACGTAGTGGAGATCCTTTCTTCGAAGTGCAGGTAACGCAACTCGACTGGAGCGGTCATCTTGCCAAAGGGCAGGTCGGCGTTGAAGCGATCGTAAACCTGGCCCAGTTGCAGGCTGCCGGTGATGTCGCCGTCGAAACGCAATTTGCACCCGGTAGCGGAAATATCCAGCAGCTTGCCGCTGATGGGCGCCTTGAGCTTTTCGCCGTCGAGGTTGACGTTGACCAGTTGTGCCAGCTTCAACGCCGCGCGGAACGCATTGCGGCGCTGGTGGTACGAGACTTCATCGGGCAGGGGGCCGCGATAGCAGCGGCTGCCACCGGATTCGTCGATGGTCAATTGGCCGTTGCTTTCCCAGGCGATGCGCACGCCTTCGTGGAAGCCTTCGACCCTGAATGGTTCGCCGGCCATCAGGTAGCGTTCGCCATCGCGGGGGATCATTTCGTCCAGGGCAATCATGTTGCTGTCACGGTCCAGGTCCACCAGATAACTCTGGAAGCGCTGGCTGCGCTCGTGGAACGTGATGATCAGCGGGTCATGGCTTTCGAGCAGCTGGCGCAGGTTGCTGGAGATTTCCAAGGGCGTGGAGAGCACCTTGGGTGGCTGCGGCGAATCATCCACGGATAAGGCATTGGACACGGTTAATCAATCTCCAGACAAAATTTGACTACGACTGGCCAGCATTTTGCCAGCATCTTTCGCGTCTTGGATAGAGCGGGCTCATCGAGCGGCCTAAGCCTGACTGAGCGGCCTCGGCTTAGCAAGCTTGGAGAATGTTCCGCTGGCATCGTAAAGCGCCGGGGTTTCACCGCCATTGAGGATTTTCAGCTGGGTGGCCGTAGCGGCCTGCTGAGTGAGGATCGATTGACCGTTGTTGGCGTTGATGGCCTGGCACTGGGCCAGGAGATCGGTCAGCACGTCACTTTGCGCCAGCAACTGGTCGCCAATGCTCGACTGGCCGGCCAATTGCTCAAGACCGCCGCGGTTGGTCGGCAGGTTGAGGCTGGCGAGAATTTCACTGCGCTTGCGGCCATGCTGTTCGAGCAGGACGATCAATGCCTGTTTCTGCGCCAGGATGTCCTCGAGCAATGGCAGGTCGCGGCCATGCAAGGCGAGGGATTCGGTGCGCAGTAATTCCAGCAAGTGTTGCGCTGGAGCAAAGTCGTCGGTGATCAGTTGCAGTAGATTAGTGTCGTGCATGGCTGGCCTTGGGTTTTAAGCGTCCAAAAGCCTGGCGCCGGCGGTGGCCTAGCGCTGGGCTTCGAAGTTGAGCAGTTTGCTGGCTACGCGGTTGCTGTCGACTTTATAGCTGCCATCGGCAATCGCTGCTTTCAACTCGGCCACGCGGGCGTTGTCGACGGCGGGCTGATCGCGCAGCTTGTCGGTGACCTTCTGCAACTGCTGAGCCTCATTGCTGAGATGTACCGATTCCCCGCTTTTGACGGTACCGGCCTGTTCGGCCGCGGACTCCAGCGGCGCGGATTTGCCGGTTTCGGCGCTTTCCTTGCTGGCGCTGGTACGTGTACTGCCCGTAAGGGACGAGGAGCTGTTCAATCGGCTGAAATCGATGACCATGATAAAAAACCTCTGGGAATTTGGACGCTTGCCATGGTTTCGGCCATTCCCTGGAAAACTTTAGGCTCATTTATCAATGAACCTCGCGCGCGTCAGCGCTTGCCCTGCATGGAGCACAGTCTAGGGAACAGCCGCGGCAAGCGCCACATTCTGATGAGCAGAGAGCCTTACATGGACACTTCCACCTGCCCTGGCGCCATGACCTGCGCCTTGATGACCCGTTGGGAGTTGAGGTTTTTCACCCGTATCTGTTCGCTCAGGCTGCCGTTTGACAGGGCTTCGCCTGGCATTCGCACGCTGAGCGTACCGCTGCGGGCAGTAATCACCACCTGATCACCCTTGCGGATAACCTCGGCCTGTTCGATATGCACCAGGGTAATTACCTGGTCGGCGACCATTGGTCGGGTCAGTCGCTGCCCGATCGCCTGGTCGAGGGAGGTCAGGTAGCCCTGGCTGATCAGGCTGATATCGCGCTCGCGCAGCACCACGTCGCCAGGCTCGACAATGGCGGCGCGGCGCAGTGGCCGGGCGGTGCTCACGACATCGCGAAACAGGCGGACTTGAGCGGGTACGAACACGGTCCAGGGGGAGGCGCCCTCGCAGCGCACCTTGACCGTGACCCGTCCCAGTGGCTTGGGACTCTCCAGCGTTGCTGTCAATTCCTTGTCGCACATCGGCATGTGCATGCGCGGATCAAGCTGCTTGACCTCGATCTCGTAGCGACCTTCCGTTTGACTGGTAGCCAGATAGTCTTCTACGGTGAATTCAAGAAAGCCCTGAGTGACGCCGATAAGCATGTCAGGCAAGGTAACCGCGTCAGCAAGGGCAGGGCTGCCAACGTTGAACAGGCAAACAGCCGCCAGCACGCCGAGTAATTTGCGATAGGGTGTGATCAGGCGTCGAAAAAATGTCGGTTCTGTGTTCATAACGATTAAAAAAGCAAGCGCCGTGCCGTTCAGTGATGAAGGTGCGTCGCAACAACACTTGGCGTTGGTGTAGGAGTCTGGGCATGGCTGGTGTAATGGATTCGGTAAACCAGCGCACGCAACTGGTGGGGCAGAATCGCCTTGAGCTGTTGTTGTTCCGTCTCGACGGCCAGCAGCTATACGGGATCAACGTCTTCAAGGTTCGGGAGGTGCTGCAATGCCCCAAACTGACGCTGATGCCCAAGTCCAGTCCTGTCGTGTGCGGCGTGGCGAACATCCGGGGGGCGACCATTCCGATCCTTGATCTGGCGATGGCGACCGGCTCCGGTGCTTTGAAGGACAAGAACAACCCCTTCGTGATCATCACGGAGTACAACACCAAGACCCAGGGTTTCCTGGTCCGCTCGGTGGAACGCATCGTCAACATGAACTGGGAGGAGATCCATCCGCCACCCAAGGGCACCGGACGCGATCACTACCTGACGGCGGTGACGCGGGTCGACAATCAGTTGGTCGAAATCATCGACGTCGAAAAAGTGTTGGCGGAAGTGGCGCCGACGCCGGAAGCGATTTCCGTCGGCGTGGTGGATGTCGAAACCCAGCACAAGGCGCTGTCGTTGCGCGTGCTGACGGTCGACGACTCGTCGGTGGCGCGCAAGCAGGTCACGCGTTGCCTGCAAACGGTCGGCGTCGAAGTGGTGGCGTTGAACGACGGTCGGCAAGCGCTGGACTACCTGCGCAAACTGGTCGACGAGGGCAAGAAGCCGGAAGAAGAGTTCCTGATGATGATCTCCGACATCGAGATGCCGGAGATGGACGGGTATACCCTGACGGCGGAAATCCGCAACGACCCGCGCATGCAAAAGCTTCATATCATCCTGCATACTTCGTTGTCGGGGGTTTTCAATCAGGCGATGGTCAAGAAGGTCGGTGCCGATGACTTCCTGGCCAAATTCCGTCCTGATGACCTGGCATCCCGGGTAGTCGACCGGATCAAAGCAGCAGATATCAGCTAGGGGCCCGCGCCCCTGGCAGTCAACACGATTTAAGAGGCGGCATCATTGTCTACGGGTAATTTGGATTTCGAACAGTTCCGGGTATTCCTGGAAAAAGCCTGTGGCATTTTGCTCGGTGAAAACAAGCAATACCTGGTCTCCAGCCGTCTCAACAAACTGATGGAACAGCAAGGCATCAAGTCTTTGGGTGAGCTGGTTCAGCGCATGCAGACCCAGCCGCGCAGCGGTTTGCGCGAGCAGGTGGTGGATGCCATGACCACCAACGAAACCCTGTGGTTTCGTGATACCTACCCGTTTGAAGTCTTGAAGAACAAGGTACTGCCCGAAGCGATCAAGGCCAGTCCCGGCCAGCGCCTGCGCATCTGGTCGGCGGCATGCTCGTCGGGCCAGGAACCGTATTCGCTGTCGATGTCCATCGACGAGTTCGAGCGGGTCAACATGGGGCAGTTGAGGATGGGCGTGCAGATCGTTGCCACCGATCTGTCCGGCACCATGCTGAACAACTGCAAGACCGGCGAGTACGACAGCCTGGCCATCGGCCGCGGCCTGTCGCCCGAGCGCCTGCAGCGTTATTTCGATCCGAAAGGACCGGGACGCTGGGCGATCAAGGCGCCGATCAAGAGCCGGGTGGAGTTCCGCTCGTTCAACCTGCTGGACAGCTACGCAGCCCTGGGCAAGTTCGACATCGTGTTCTGCCGCAACGTATTGATCTACTTCTCCGCCGAGGTGAAGAAGGACATCCTGTTGCGCATCCACAGTACGTTGAAGCCGGGCGGTTACCTGTTCCTCGGTGCTTCCGAAGCGCTGAACGGTTTGCCGGATCATTACCAGATGGTCCAGTGCAGCCCGGGGATCATTTACCAGGCGAAGTGATTTGTTGGTGTTGTCAAAAAACGGGAGCCCTTTGGGGTAATGCCGATCAGTTAAGCCTTCTCGCTTGACCTTTGGCCGCAAGAAATCAAAATCCGATGCCTGTACTGGCATCGGATTTTTTTATGCGTCTCGCTCGGGCACTGGAACTGACCCACAACATCGCCTCCACTCCCAACACCATCGAGGGATTGGATTCCTTACTCGACCCTTCTTTGGTCGAACAGGCACTTGAGCAGGCCGGTGTAGCTACCCTGCGCAAGCGGCGTTTGCCGCTGGAAATGATGCTTTGGTGCGTGATCTCCATGGCGTTCTTTCGACGTATGTCGGCCTGGGATGTGGTCAGCCGCATGAACATCATGCTGCCGGGACAGCGTCCGCTGGTAGCGCCCAGCGCCGTAGTCCAGGCCCGTCAGCGATTAGGCAGCGAAGCTGTACGACAGGTCTTCGATCTGACTCAGAAAAGTTGGCATGAAGCAGCCGCTCATCCAACTTGGGCCGGTTTGCGCTTACTGGGCGTCGACGGTGTCGTCTGGCGAACACCCGATACCCCCGAAAACCGTGCGCATTACGACTCGGCCAGTAACCAGCATGGCGACACTGGTTTCCCTCAGGTGCGCATGGTCTGCCAAATGGAGTTGACCAGTCACTTGCTGATCGGCAGCGCGTTTGACGGCTATCGCAGCAACGAAATGAAGCTGGCAGAACAACTGATCGAAACCACGCCCGATCACTCGTTGACGCTGTTCGATCGCGGCTTTTATTCCTTGGGTTTGCTGCACCAGTGGCAGCAGGCCGGCTCCGAGCGCCATTGGCTGATGCCATTGCGCAAAGGTGCGCAGTACGAAGTGGTTCAGCGTCTGGGTCGCCAGGATGCGGTGGTTTCGTTAAGCACTTCGCCGCAGGCTCGCAAGCAATGGCCGGGGCTGCCGGAGCGTCTGACCGCGCGACTCCTGAGCAAAACCGTCAAAGGCAAGGTATGTCAGATCCTGACCTCAATGGCCGACCCGCTGCGCTTCCCGTCCGACGAAATCGTTGATCTGTACAGTCAGCGATGGGAGATCGAATTAGGCTTTCGGGAAATGAAACAGACGCTGCTCAACAGCAGCTATACGTTGCGCAGCAAAACGCCCGAGATGATCGAGCAGGAATTATGGGGAGTGTTGTTGGGCTACAACTTGTTGCGCTATCAAATGGTGGAAATGAGTCGCCACTGCCCCGGCATTTACCCATGTGAAATGAGTTTTACCGCCTGCACCTGGGCGATCCTCGGGTTTATCAACAGCGTCTCGGCCGACCGCTCCGGGAACATCCCCAAGTACCTGGCCGAGCTGCATGCCTCAGCCCCGCAGTATGTACTGCCTCATCGACGGGCGGAGCGCATTTACCCCCGGGCCATCAGGCTCAAATCCCCGAAGTATCCGATCAAAAATAAAAATGCCAGTCAGCTTAACTGACTGGCATTAGCCCTTTGGGGCTCCTTTTTTTGTGGCCGATAATTTCCAACTTACACCGCGTGCCCTTGTAGGAGCCGGCTTGCTGGCGATCCAGGCGCCGCGGTCATCCAGGCAGACTGTGTCATCGTTCATCGCCAGCAAGCCGGCTCCTACAAGGTGACACGGTGTTCTTTTGATCGTACCAAGCGGCAGAAAAGCGGCAGGCGGCGGAAAACCGTTGCCGCTTTTCTGGCATTGCCGCGTTGCCATGGCCGGCAAAGCCCCGGTTTCCGGGCTTTTTTGAATTGGCATGGGGCTTGCTAAGTTGATCCTACGAAAAATCAGGTCACCCGAAGGTTTCCCGACATGAGCATCAGCTTCGATAAAGCGCTCGGTATCCACGAACAAGCCCTGGGCTTCCGCGCCCAGCGTGCCGAAGTCCTGGCCAACAACATCGCCAACGCCGATACCCCGAACTACAAGGCTCGGGATCTGGACTTTTCGAAAGTGCTCGCCGAGCAGAACGAGAAAACCAAGAGCGGCACTTTCGCCTTGAACATGACCAACAGCCGTCATATCGAAGCTGAAGGCCTGGGCAATGGCGACGAGTCGTTGCTGTATCGCACGCCAATGCAACCGTCGATCGACCAGAACACCGTGGACGCTCAGCTGGAGCAGTCGAACTACGCGGAGAACGCGATCGGCTTCCAGGCCAGCTTCACCCTGCTCAACAGCAAATTCAAAGGGCTGGTATCAGCCCTGCGCGGAGAGTAAGCCATGTCTCTATCCAGTGTTTTCAACATTGCCGGTAGCGGCATGAGTGCGCAGACCACGCGTTTGAACACCGTCGCTTCGAACATCGCCAACGCCGAGACGGTTTCGTCGAGCATCGACCAGACCTACCGCGCGCGTCACCCGGTATTCGCCACCATGTTCCAGGGCGGCCAGAGCGGCGGCAGCGACTCGCTGTTCCAGAGCCAGGATGCCGCCGGCCAAGGCGTGCAGGTACTGGGCGTGGTCGAAGACCAGAGCAACCTCGAGGCACGCTACGAGCCGAATCATCCGGCAGCCGATGCCAAGGGCTACGTCTACTACCCGAACGTCAACGTGGTTGAAGAAATGGCCGACATGATTTCCGCGAGCCGTTCCTTCCAGACCAACGCCGAAATGATGAACACCGCCAAAACCATGATGCAGAAGGTCCTGACCCTCGGTCAGTGATAAGGGGCGACTCACATGAGTGTTAGCGATTCCACCAGCGGTTTGAGCCTCAACGACATCCTGGCCAACTCCTCGATCAAGACCAACACCACGACTGACGGCCTCGCGTCGGCAGCCGGTAGCGCTTCGGGCAACAAGGCGCTGGGCAAGGATGCGTTCCTGCAATTGCTGGTGACCCAGCTGAAAAACCAGAACCCGCTGGAGCCCCAGGACAACGGCGCGTTCGTGGCCCAGTTGGCGCAGTTCAGCAGCCTGGAAGGCATCACCACGCTCAACGATACCGTGAGCGGCCTGGCCAGCAACTACAACTCGTCCCAGGCCTTGCAGGCGTCGTCGCTGGTGGGCCGTTCGGTCATCGCGCCGGGCGACAAGGCCGTGGTCGATACCACCAAGAGCCTCAGCGGCACGGTGGTGGTTCCGTCTTCGGTGGCGTCCGCCACCTTGAAGATCACCGACTCGACCGGCAAGACCGTGCGCACCATCGACCTCGGTTCGCAGAAGGCCGGCAACGCCAGCTTCATCTGGGACGGCAAGAACGATGCGGGTGAGACGGTACCTGCCGGTACCTACACCTTCGGCGCCACGAGCACGATCGATGGCAAGTCCGTCGCGTTGATCACCAACCTGCCCGCGACCGTCAACAGCGTGACCATCAGCCAGACCGGCGGTGAGTTGATGCTCAATCTGGCCGGGCTGGGCAGCGTTGCCCTGTCCAAAGTACAAACCATTGGTATGTAAAGCCGACTAACCCGGCATAAAGGAGTGGATGATGTCTTTCAATATCGGCCTTAGCGGTCTCTTTGCAGCCAACAAACAACTGGACGTTACCGGCAACAACATCGCCAACGTCGCGACCACCGGTTTCAAATCGTCCCGTGCAGAATTCGAAGACGTGTACTCGGCGACCCGCCTGGGCACCGGCAGCAAGACCGTCGGCAACGGCGTGCGCCTGGCCAACGTTTCCCAGCAGTTCACCCAGGGTGACGTGAGCAACACCGGCAACGTGCTCGACATGGGTATCCAGGGTAGCGGCTTCTTCGTCATGAGCAACAACGGTTCGCTGACCTACACCCGTGCCGGTACGTTCAAGACCGACAAGGACGGCTACGTCACCAACAGCGACGGCACTGCCCGCCTGCAAGGCTACGGTGTAGATGCCAACGGCAAGATCGTCAACGGCGTGCTGACCGACCTGCGGATCGACACCTCCAACCTGGCGCCGAAGTCCACCAGCAGCGTGTCATCGATCATCAACCTGAACTCCACGGCGCCGGTGATCGACCAGACAGTTGCGGCGAACAAGTTCGATCCGTCCAAGACCGAGACCTTTACCAAGTCGTTCAGCACCCCGGTCTTCGATACTCAGGGTAACCAGCACCCCATGGATCAATACATGGTCAAGACTGGTCCGAATACTTGGGACACCTACACGCTGATCGATGGTCGCAACCCCGATGGCAGTGATCCAACCGTTACCGCTCCGGTTCCTTCGACCATGACGTTCGATTCCGCCGGCAAACTGACTTCGGTCAGCACACCGGTGACGCCGCCGACCACACCACCGACTTCGGTGATCAGCAGTGACCTGAAGATCACCAACTGGACCCCAGGCAGTGTCACCAATGGCGTCTGGACGGCCAACGGCGCGTCAGCCGACCCGGCTGGCGTGACCATCGCCATGGCCAGCACCACCCAGTTCAACGCCGACACCGCGCGTTCGATTCCATCGCAGAACGGTTATGCCACTGGCCAGATCACCAACCTGACCATCGACGGCAGCGGTGTGTTGCTGGCCAACTTCAGCAACAACCAGACCAAGCCCATCGGCCAGATCTCCCTGGCCAGCTTCACCAACGAGCAAGGCCTGCAGCCGGTAGGCGGCACCAGTTGGAAAGAGACCTACACATCGGGCATCCCGGGCTACGATGCGCCGCAGACTGGCACCCTGGGTTCGATCGTTTCCAACTCCCTGGAAGAGTCCAACGTCAACCTGACCAACGAACTGGTCGACCTGATCAAGGCGCAGAGCAACTACCAGGCGAACGCCAAGACCATCTCCACCCAGAGCACCATCATGCAGACCATCATCCAGATGGCTTGATGCTGGAAAGTGCTGCACAAAAAAGCCCCTCGAGAGAGGGGCTTTTTTGTGCTCGTGAAACCTGTAGGTGTAGGAGCGAGCTTGCTCGCGATGGTCGTCAACGATAACGCGTGTTGTCTGAAAACACGCGGCGGCCTCAAGACCATCGCGAGCAAGCTCGCTCCTACAGGCTCAGCTTACTGGCAAGCTTCGCAATCCGGTTCGTCGATGGCGCAAGCCTTCGGCACTGGAGCAGGGCCGGCAGGTGCTGCCAGGACCGAATCTTCACCGTGGTTGCCGCCGCTGGAAACAGCGTTCAGCTTGCCGGTGTTGATGGTCGACTTCTCGGTGCTGGTCGCGGCCAGGGCACGGAGGTAGTAAGTGGTTTTCAGGCCACGGTACCAGGCCATGCGGTAGGTCACGTCCAGCTTCTTGCCCGAGGCGCCGGCGATGTACAGGTTCAGCGACTGGGCCTGGTCGATCCACTTCTGGCGACGGCTGGCGGCGTCGACGATCCACTTGGTGTCCACTTCGAAGGCGGTCGCGTAGAGCTCTTTGAGTTCTTGCGGGATGCGCTCGATCTGCTGCACCGAACCGTCGTAGTACTTCAGGTCGTTGATCATGACCGAGTCCCACAGACCGCGAGCCTTGAGGTCGCGAACCAGGTACGGGTTGATCACGGTGAATTCGCCCGACAGGTTCGATTTCACATAGAGGTTCTGGTAGGTCGGTTCGATCGACTGCGAGACGCCGGTGATGTTGGCGATGGTCGCGGTCGGTGCGATGGCCATGATGTTCGAGTTACGGATGCCTTTCTGTACACGGGCGCGAACCGGTGCCCAGTCCAGGGATTCGTTCAGGTCGACATCGATGTACTTCTGGCCACGGGCCTCTATCAGGATCTGTTGCGAATCCAGCGGCAGGATGCCCTTGGACCACAGCGAACCCTGGAAGGTGTCATAGGCGCCACGCTCATCGGCCAGGTCGCAGGAAGCCTGGATCGCGTAGTAGCTGACCGCTTCCATCGACTTGTCGGCGAACTCGACGGCAGCGTCGGAACCGTAAGGGATGTGCTGCAGGTACAGCGCGTCCTGGAAGCCCATGATGCCCAGGCCGACCGGACGGTGCTTGAAGTTGGAGTTCTTCGCTTGCGGCACCGAGTAGTAGTTGATGTCGATCACGTTGTCGAGCATGCGCACGGCGGTGTTCACGGTGCGTTGCAGCTTGGCGGTGTCCAGCTTGCCGTTGACGATGTGGTTCGGCAGGTTGATCGAGCCCAGGTTGCAAACGGCGATCTCGTCCTTGTTGGTGTTCAAGGTGATCTCGGTGCACAGGTTCGAGCTGTGGACCACGCCCACGTGCTGCTGCGGGCTGCGCAGGTTGCACGGGTCCTTGAAGGTCAGCCATGGGTGGCCGGTTTCGAACAGCATGGACAGCATCTTGCGCCACAGGTCTTTGGCCTGGATGGTCTTGAACAGCTTGACCTTGCCCGGGTACTCGGTCAGGGCTTCGTAGTACTCGTAGCGCTCTTCGAAGGCCTTGCCGGTCAGGTCGTGCAGGTCCGGTACTTCGGACGGCGAGAACAGGGTCCACTTGCCGTCATCGAAGACGCGCTTCATGAACAGGTCAGGGATCCAGTTGGCGGTGTTCATGTCGTGGGTACGACGACGGTCATCACCGGTGTTCTTGCGCAGCTCGATGAACTCTTCGATGTCCATGTGCCAGGTTTCCAGGTAGGCACAGACAGCGCCTTTGCGCTTGCCACCCTGGTTAACGGCAACGGCGGTGTCGTTCACTACTTTCAGGAACGGTACGACGCCCTGGGACTTGCCGTTGGTGCCCTTGATGTACGAACCCAGCGCACGAACCGGAGTCCAGTCGTTGCCCAGGCCGCCAGCAAATTTCGACAGCATGGCGTTGTCGTGGATCGCGTGGTAGATGCCCGACAGGTCATCCGGCACGGTGGTCAGGTAGCAGCTCGACAGCTGTGGACGCAGGGTACCGGCGTTGAACAGGGTCGGAGTCGAAGCCATGTAGTCGAAGGACGACAGCAGGTTGTAGAACTCGATCGCGCGATCTTCTTTGTTCTTCTCTTCGATCGCCAGGCCCATGGCCACGCGCATGAAGAAGATCTGCGGCAGTTCGAAGCGGATACCGTCCTTGTGGATGAAGTAACGGTCGTACAGGGTCTGCAGGCCCAGGTAGGTGAATTGCTGGTCGCGCTCGTGGTTGATCGCCTTGCCCAGTTTTTCCAGGTCGAAGGAGGCCAGCACTGGGTTCAGCAGTTCGAACTCGATACCTTTGGCGATGTAGGCCGGCAGTGCCTTGGCGTACAGGTCGACCATCTCGTGGTGAGTGGCGCTCTCGGCCACTTCGAGGAAGCCCAGGCCTTCGGCACGCAAGGTGTCCATCAGCAGGCGCGCGGTCACGAACGAGTAGTTCGGCTCGCGTTCAACCAGGGTACGGGCGGTCATCACCAGGGCGGTGTTGACGTCGTTCAGGGCTACGCCGTCGTACAGGTTCTTCAGGGTTTCGCGCTGGATCAGGTCGCCGTCGACTTCTTCCAGGCCTTCGCACGCTTCGGTGACGATGGTGTTCAGGCGACCCATGTCCAGAGGAGCAAAGGTGCCGTCGGCACGGGTGATGCGGATCGACGGGTGAGCGTTGACCGCTTCCTCGGCCGGCGCGTGGGCGGCACGTTCTTTCGAACGACCGTCACGGTAGATCACGTAGTCGCGAGCCACTTTCTGCTCGCCGGCGCGCATCAGGGCCAGTTCGACCTGGTCCTGGATTTCTTCGATGTGGATGGTGCCGCCCGATGGCATGCGACGCTTGAAGGTCGCGGTGACCTGTTCGGTCAGGCGGGCAACAGTGTCGTGGATTCGCGACGAGGCAGCAGCGGTGCCGCCTTCAACTGCGAGAAACGCTTTGGTGATGGCGACGGTGATTTTGTCATCGGTGTAGGGAACGACAGTGCCGTTACGCTTGATCACGCGCAGTTGGCCAGGCGCGGTGGCGGACAGATCCGAATTCGAATCAGCGGCCTGCGGCAAGGTGCCCTGCGGGTTCTCGCGAGTTGTGTCGGTTTGCATGGGGGGGTGTCTCCACATTCTCTATGTTTGTTTGGGCACCATCACGGTGCCCACCGTTCTGTCCTGAAGCACTACAACCGACTTGGCGTCGGGCATAACAACTTCGGGACAGTAGGAAAAAGGCTAATGATGCCGCTTCCGTGCCGAAGTCTTTGGCCCCGAGCCTGAGCTCGAAGCCGGATTCCTTTCTGGGGTGCCAGTCATGACTGCAACACCCGTACCGTTCCGGCCATGCGGGCCTGAAAAAACGGTGCCATCCGCCTGTGCGGTTTGGGCTTGTAAAATCGTGCTTGGTTCAACCATAAACTGGCAATAAAGCGCTTGAGTTTGTGGTCTGAAATGTGGTTGGGCTTTTAAGCTAAAACCCTACATGTAGGGTTTTTTTAGCGCCCAGGTACAAGATAATGCGTTTTTGAGGGGGTTGCAACGTACTGCCTGTGGATAAACCTGTGCGTAAATTGTGTGTGAAAGATGGAACGGGCGTGTAGGCCGCGAGCTAGCTGGAGCGGACTGTTTTTCACTGATTTTCAGCGATTGAAAACAGCCGTTCGGATTTTTAAGGGCGCGAACCCTATCACAAAAAACACTGTTGTCCGAACGCATTTGCCCGCTTGTGTTCTCGACGGGCGGCGTTTATACAATCGGCCCAGCGTGTATACATATTTGTCCCCCCGAATCATTACAAAAAGACGGGCGGATCCTTCCTTATTAGTGTTTTTGGCAAGCAGAGGTCACCCGTGGAGCAAGAAGCCTGGCAGGTATTGATTGTGGAGGACGACCAGCGACTGGCCGAACTGACCCGCGATTACCTGGAAGCCAATGGCCTGCGTGTATCGATCGAAGGGGATGGTGCCCTCGCTGCGAACCGCATCATCAAGGAACAACCGGACCTGGTGATCCTCGACCTGATGCTCCCCGGTGAAGATGGCCTGAGCATTTGCCGCAAGGTCCGCTCCCGCTACGACGGCCCGATCCTGATGCTCACCGCCCGCACCGATGACACCGACCAGATTCTCGGCCTGGACCTGGGTGCTGACGACTACGTGTGCAAACCGGTACGGCCACGCCTGCTGCTGGCGCGCATCCAGGCGTTGCTGCGGCGCAGTGAAGCACCCGAAGTCGCCCCGGAAAAACAGCGGCGTCTGCAGTTCGGCCCGCTGATCGTCGACAACGCCCTGCGCGAAGCCTGGTTGCAGGGCAACGGCATCGAATTGACCAGCGCCGAATTCGACTTGCTCTGGCTGTTGGTGGCCAATGCCGGGCGCATTCTGTCCCGGGAAGAGATCTTTACCGCGCTACGGGGCATCGGTTATGACGGTCAGGACCGCTCCATCGATGTGCGCATCTCGCGTATCCGCCCGAAGATCGGCGATGACCCGGAGCATCCACGGCTGATCAAGACCGTGCGCAGCAAAGGCTATCTGTTCGTTCCCGAGGCTTGCGTAGACCCATCCCTGTGAACTCCATCTTCCTGCGCATCTATGGCGGCATGTGCGCCGCGTTGATTCTGGTGGCGGTGCTTGGCGTGCTGGCGTTGCACCTGCTCAATCAGGTGCGCAGCGAGCAGTACCGCGAGCGCCTGGCCCACGGCACGTTTTCGCTGATGGCCGACAACCTGCAACCGATGAACCAGACCGAACGCCACCGCGCCTTGCTGGTGTGGGAGCGCTTGCTGGGTATTCCGCTGGCGCTGAAAACCTTTGCCGAGACTGACCTCGACCTGACCCAGCGTACCCGTGTGTTGCGCGGCCAGGCATTGGTGGAACAGACCGGGCCGCACGCGGCGAAGGTCTACAAGCTGGTCAGCGACAAGGAACAGTTGATGCTCACCGGGGAAGTGCAGCAGATCAGCGAGCAACTGGCCCGGGCGACGATCTACCTGCTGACCGATGAACTGGTGCGCACCCCGGTCGCCGACCAGCCCTTGCGCCTGGCGCAATTGAAGGAGAACAAGGGGTTCGGCTTCGACCTGCGCCTGGTCACGGTAGATGAAGCCGATATGGACGAAGACCAGAGCCGTCGGGTGTCCGAGGGCGACACCGTGATGGCGCTGGGCAAGGGGGGCGATTCGATCCGGGTGTTTGCCGGCATGGTGGGCACGCCGTGGGTCCTGGAAATCGGCCCCCTGTACCAGATGAATCCTTATCCGCCGGAGTGGCTGGTGCTGATCGCCGCGCTGGGCCTGACGCTGATCGGTTTGATTGTCTATCTGTTGGTGCGTCAACTGGAGCGCCGCTTGCGCGGTCTGGAGGCCGCCGCCACGCGCATTGCCAAGGGCAGCCTGGAAACCCGCGTGCCGGCTCGCGGCGCGGACTCGGTGGGACGGTTGGCCTCGGCGTTCAACGGTATGGCCGAGCACTTGCAGCAGTTGCTGGCGATCCAGCGTGAACTGGTGCGAGCGGTGTCCCACGAGTTGCGCACGCCGGTGGCGCGCCTGCGCTTTGGCCTGGAAATGATCGGCTCGGCCACCACGCCGCAAGCCCTGGAAAAGTACTGCCAGGGCATGGATCACGACATCGAGGACCTCGACCGACTGGTGGACGAGATGCTGACCTATGCGCGGCTGGAGCAGGGCTCGCCGGCGCTGAACTTCCAGCGGATCGATCTGGATGCCTTGGTCAATCAGGTGATCGAAGAGCTGGCGCCGTTGCGCGCTGACGTCACGGTGCAGCGCGGGTTATGCCTGTCGGCGGCGGATAACGACGACGCCTGGGTCGAGGCCGAACCTCGCTATCTGCATCGGGCGATCCAGAACCTGGTGAGCAACGCCATGCGTCATGCGCAATCACGGGTGACCATCAGCTATCAGGTGGGGCAGCAGCGATGCCGGGTGGATATCGAGGATGACGGTCCGGGTGTGCCGGAGTCGGCGTGGGAGAAGATTTTTACGCCGTTTCTGCGACTTGATGACAGTCGCACCCGTGCTTCCGGAGGCCATGGGTTAGGCTTGTCCATTGTGCGACGTATCATCCATTGGCATGACGGGCGCGCGTTGATCGGCAAGAGCAAGAGCCTGGGCGGGGCGTGTTTCAGCCTGAGTTGGCCACGCAATCAGGAGAAGCGTTGAGATATGCGGTGGATGCTCGACCGCCATCGCCGGCAAGCCGGCTCCTACAAAAGTGAATACACCGCTGACCTGTAGGAGCCGGCTTGCCGGCGATGGCGTCCTCAGGCCTTGATACTGACCAGGCTCAACAATTGCCCATCCTTGACCCCGAACTGCGCATCCAGTTCGGTGCCGTTACGCCATTCGCTGGACAAATCCGTGAGCAGCCGCAAGCGCACCTCGCCCGACTCACGCCACTCCAGCACTTCGGCGTGTTCGAAATAAAAGCGTTTCTCAACGATCGGATAGAGCGCCTTGAACAGGCTTTCCTTGACCGAGAACGTCAGGGTGATCAGCAACGCCATTTGTTCGCGAGGACCGGCCGCCATGCGCTGTAGCTCCGGCGGGTTGAGGATTTCGCTGGCCAGGCGTTCGGCCCGATCGGCATTGAGCAGGTTTTCCAGGTCCATGCCCAGGCCGCGCCAATGGCTTTTGTTCGCCACGATGGCCGCCGCCCGGCCGGTGCTGTGGGTGATCGAGCCGGCGATATGAGCAGGCCAGACCGGTGCCCGATCTTCACCAATGGCCGGAATGAAGCTCAAGCCTTCGAGCCGCTGTAACGCGGCCCGGGCGCACACCCGCCCGGCGAGAAACTCCGCCTGCCGTTTGGCCACTGAGCGCTGGATGCTCGCGGGTACCTCGATGGCACTGCGCTGAAAGTCATCGCTGGTCAGTCGGGTGCTGTCGAAGTGAGTGCTCAACAGGACCGTATCGGGCAGCACAAATGGCAGCGGCCAATGGTCATCGAGGGGCGTGCAGCAGACGGGCAGGGCGGGGGCAGGATTCATGTCGGCATTTTGCCGATAAGCGCCAGGACTGGGTAGTAGTAGCGTGGCTTTTGTGGCGAGGGAGCTTGCTCCCGCTGGGTGGCAAAGCCACCCCCAAAACCTGCAGTCGCATTGTTGTGTCAGACAGGGCGCGGTTGCAGGATTTACGACTGCTTCGCAGCCGAACGGGGGCAAGCCCCCTCGCCACAGAGGGTGGTGTCAGCTGAAGATCTTCTTGAAAAACGCCTGCATGTCCGCCCAGGATTTTTCATCCGCCGCCTTGTTGTAACCGATGTCCGGCCCGCCATGATCGCCATGGCTCAACCGATCGGCATCCGGGTTGGTGAAACCATGCTTGGCGCCGTCGAGGCTGACGAATGTGTAGTCGGCCCCCGCCTTGTCCATCTCACTCTTGAAAGCGGTGATGTTTTCCGGGGTGACGATGCTGTCCAGCGCCCCGTGTTCCACGAGGATCTTCGCCTTCACGCTGCCGGGTGTTGCTGGCGTATTGGTCGCCAAGGCGCCATGGAAACTCACCACCCCCGCCAGTGGCACACCCTGGCGCGCGGCATTGAGCACCACGCCACCGCCGAAGCAGTAGCCGATGGCGGCGATCCTGTCCGGATCGGTTTGCGCTTGTTTTTTCAGCAGGTCGAGCCCGGCCTGGAACCTTGCGCTCGACACGGCACTGTCTTTTGCCACGGCTTGCATGAAGGCCATGGCATCTTTGGGGTGCTCGGTATTTTTGCCGTCGCCGTACATGTCAATGGCCAGGGCGCTATAGCCCAAGCCGGCGAGATCCCGGGCGCGACGCTTGGCGTAGTCGTTCAACCCCCAGAACTCATGCACTACCAACACCCCGGGGCGCGGGCCCTTGAGGGTGTCGTCGTAGGCGTAGTAGCCAATCATTTTTGTGCCATCGGCACTTTGGTAGGGGATTTCCCGAGTCTGGATGGCGGCCTGGCCGAGCCCGCTCAAGGCCATTAGGAGGACAGCGAAGAACATGCGCATGGTCGAATCTCCTGTTGAAACGTGTCGAAACATTCGCGAGGGGGCGGTTCAGCCCAGGTTCAGAGTGCGTTCAGGGGGAGTTCAGGGCGCGGTACGTAACCTTGCCCCGTACCCAAAAAACAAACGGCACATGAGGAACTCCCCAATGACTGGATTCAAAAAACTGCTACTGGCATTCACGGTTCTGGGCGCAAGCACCGCAGCCTTCGCGTCCGACGACAACTTCGCCAGCCTTACTCTTGGACAGACCAGCGACAAGGTCAAAAAATCCCACGCCCTGAACGATAACCTCAATCACCCGAACGCCGATGGCGTGATCGGCAAGGACACCACCTGGGGTGTTCGTCTGGGCCAGCAAAACACCCAGGGCCGCTACTACGCCACTTACGACAATGTGTCGGGCTCGCACAACGGCATTAAACTGCGTCAGGAAAACCTCCTGGGCAGCTACGATCTGTTCTACCCGGTGGGCGGCAGCACCAAGCTGTTCGGTGGTGCCACGGCCGGCCTGACCAAAATGACTCAGGAGTCGTCAGGCTTCAGCCGCGACAGTGATATCGGCTACGCCATCGGTGGCCAGGTGGGTGTGCTGCAACAGGTTTCGCAGAACACCTCGGTTGAACTGGGTTACCGTTACCTGCGCACTAACGCCAGCACCGAGATGAGTGAGCGCGGTGGCAGCAAGCAGGGTTCGCTGGACCTGACCAGCAGCGCCCAGACTTACCTGTCCGCCAACTACGCTTTCTGACAAGCGTTTGCGCCAACGCGATACCTGTAGGAGCGAGCTTGGTCGCGAAAGTGGTGTGTCAGGCAACATCAATGTTGACTGTGCCGCCGTCTTCGTCGGATCGCCGCCCGGAGCAAGCTCGCTCCTACAGTGACCATTGCCATGTTAGCTATTGAGGTGCGACGTTGCGCCTCTGGAGATGTTGATTTGCCCGGGAGAGCAATATGAAACTGCTGGTCGTCGAAGATGAAGCGCTGCTGCGTCATCACCTGCAAACCCGCCTGACGGAGAGCGGCCACGTGGTCGAGTCCGTGGCCAACGCCGAGGAGGCGCTGTACCAGACCGCCCAGTTCAACTTTGACCTGGCGGTAATCGACCTCGGTCTGCCGGGCATGAGCGGGCTCGACCTGATCCGCCAGTTGCGTTCAAGTGGCAAAACCTTCCCGATCCTGATCCTCACCGCGCGCGGTAACTGGCAGGACAAGGTCGAAGGCCTGGCCGCCGGTGCCGACGATTACGTGGTCAAGCCGTTCCAGTTCGAAGAACTGGATGCCCGCCTGAATGCCTTGCTGCGTCGCTCCAGTGGTTTCACCCAGTCGACCATCGTTGCCGGTCCCTTGCTGTTGGATCTTAATCGCAAGCAGGCGTCCCTCGATGACCAGCCATTGGCGCTGACCGCGTACGAATACCGCATTCTCGAATACTTGATGCGCCACCATCAGCAAGTGGTGCCCAAGGACCGCTTGATGGAACAGCTCTACCCCGATGACGACGAGCGTGATCCGAATGTGATCGAGGTGTTGGTCGGCCGTCTGCGCCGTAAACTGGAGGGGCCGGGCGGATTCAAGCCGATCGACACTGTGCGCGGCCTGGGCTACCTGTTCAATGAGCGTTGCACTTGATCCGTTCGCTGCGCATTCGCTTGATGCTCGCCGCCACGCTGTTGGCGGTGTTGTTCATGCTGGCGTTGCTGCCGGCGATGCAGGGTGCCTTCAGCCTGGCGCTGCAGGACTCCATCGAGCAGCGTCTGGCATCGGACGTGACCACGTTGATCTCCGCCGCCCGGGTGGAGAACAACAGCCTGCAGATGCCGGCGCAATTGCCCGACGAGCGCTTCAATCTCACCGACAGCCGACTGCTCGGTTACATTTATGACCGTGAAGGGCATCTGGTCTGGCGTTCGAAGGCGACCCAGGAAGAACGCATCAACTACAAGCCGCGCTATGACGGACGAGGCAACGAGTTCGCGCGGATCCGCGAAGCCAATGGCGAGGAGTTCTTCGTCTACGACGTCGAGGTCAAGTTGCTCGGCGGCAAAAGTGCAGCCTTCAGTATCGTTGCCCTGCAGCCGGTTCGCGAGTACGAACTGACCCTCGAAGGCCTGCGGGAAAATCTCTATCTGGGTTTTGGCGCGGCATTGCTGGTGCTGTTGGCATTGCTGTGGATCGGTCTGACCTGGGGCTTGCAGGCGTTGCGGCGCTTGAGCCAGGAACTGGACGAGATTGAAGGTGGTACACGAGAAAGCCTCAGTGAAGAACATCCCCGGGAATTGCTGCGCCTGACCGGTTCCCTCAACCGTTTGCTGCACAGTGAGCGTGAGCAGCGCAGTCGCTATCGTGATTCCCTCGATGACCTGGCCCATAGCCTGAAAACGCCGCTGGCGGTGTTGCAAGGCGTCAGTGAAGACATGGCCCAGCGTCCCGAAGATCGCGATCAGGCCTGGGTACTGCAAGCCCAGATCGAACGCATGAGCCAGCAGATCAGCTACCAGTTGCAGCGCGCCAGCCTGCGCAAAAGCGGTCTGGTACGTCATCAGGTGCGCTTGCATCCGGTGCTGAAAAGCCTGTGCGACACGCTGGACAAGGTCTATCGCGACAAGCGCGTGCACGTCGCGTTCGACCTGCCCGACCCGTGCTACGTACCGATCGAGCAGGGCGCTCTGCTGGAGATGATGGGCAACCTGCTGGAAAACGCCTATCGCCTGTGCCTCGGTGAAATACGCATCAGCGTGCGTGAAACCCTCAGTGGCACCGAGTTGTGTGTCGAGGACGACGGTCCCGGCGTACCGCAGGATCAGCGCGCACGGATTCTCGAGCGCGGCGAGCGTCTGGATCGTCAGCACCCGGGGCAGGGCATTGGCCTGGCGGTGGTCAAGGACATCATCGAGAGCTACAGCGCCCAACTGACCCTGGGTGATTCACCGATGGGCGGGGCGGCGTTCCGGATTCATTTTCCGGTGGTTTGACTTGAGGTTTGATGGTGCATTCGCTGGCCCCTTCGCGAGCAAGCCCGTTCCCACAAAGGCTTGCGAAAAACCTGTAGGAGCGAGCTTGCTCGCGAAGGGGCCAGTGAATTCACCCTGTAACTGAGCCTTGAACCTCAGTTTTCCTGCGCCCGATAAGCCCCTGGCGTCAGCCCCGTCCACTTCTTGAACGCCCGGTGAAACGCCGACGGCTCGGAAAACCCCAGCTGCTCGGCGATTTGTTGCAACGACAGGTCGGCACGGCTCAGGTGATAAATCGCGATGTCCCGACGCAACTGGTCCTTCAATTCCTGAAAACTCGAACCCTCTTCCCGCAAATGCCGGCGCAAGGTCTGTGGGCTGATGTGCAGGTGGGCGGCCACGGCTTCCAGGTCGGGCCAGTGTGAACTGTCGCGACTGAGCAAGCGCCGCAAACGGCTGCTCAAACTGTCGCCGTCATCCGGGCGCGAGAGCAGGTCGGCGGGGGAGCGTTCGAGGAAATGCTTGAGGGTGCGTTCGTCCTGCAGCAGCGGCATGGCCAGGTAACGGCTGTGAAACAGCAGGCTGCTCTGGTCCCTGGAAAACTCCAGTGGACAGGAAAACAGCAGGTCGTACTCGGCGCCGTGTTCAGGGCGCGGGTAGCTGAACGTGGCCTGTTCCAGGCGAATGCGCTGGCCGATCAGCCAACTGCCGAAACGGTGCCAGATCACCAGCAGGCTTTCGCTGAGGAAATGATCCGGGTCCCAAAACTGCGAGTCGTCGAGACTCAGGCGAACCCATTCATCTTCGCGGCTCAGGGTCAGGCGCGGAGCCCCGGGGAATAGGCTATAAAACAATAAGCCGCGATTGAGTGCCTTATCCAGGCTGCGGCAGTGAATCACGGCATGGCACATCATCGCGAAGCTGCCCGGCCTGCTCGGGGCTTGCCCGAACCCCAGGTACTCGTCGTCCAGTGCCAGCCATAAGGCCTGAATCAGTTGGGTGAATTGCTCAGGAGCGATGCGCGCCCGCGGCTCGTCCAGCAACTCGGGGCTGATCCCCAGTTGTTGTAGCAGTCCTGAATAGTCGTAGGCGTGTCGACGCGCGCCCCCGAGAACGGCGCGGGCGAAATGACTGGCGATGGTGCGTTCGCGCATGGCAGCAGATCTGACCGTTGAGCGACGGATGGTAGCTGCGCACTGCGGGCATGAACAGGGCGGATATCCGCCAAATTGCAGGATGACTTTTAATGGAAGGGCGGAAATCCGCCACATGCTTGTAACCGTCTGGTGACAGGGAATTTGCCGCGACCCCTGATATCAAAAGGCTTGCAGGGATTTTACCGAAGGTGGCACGGGCCTTGCGATACAACGAGTAGATGCCTGCCGTTGCGCAGCTCGAAAAAACAAATCCCTCCAGTGCAGGAGGGTTCGCAATTGCGGTGTTGCGGGCAACAGATGGATGTTGTCACCGGGCACCCTTGAGGAACTTTGCAATGACGACTCGTCAGCCACTGTACAAATCCCTGTATTTCCAGGTGATCGTTGCAATTGTCATCGGTATCGCGCTCGGTCACTTCTACCCACAGCTCGGCGTGGCCGTTAAGCCACTGGGTGACGGGTTCATCAAGCTGATCAAAATGATCATCGCCCCGATCATCTTCTGTACCGTTGTCAGCGGTATCGCCGGTATGCAGGACATGAAATCGGTCGGCAAGACCGGTGGCTACGCGCTGCTGTACTTCGAGATCGTTTCGACCATCGCACTGCTGGTCGGCCTGGTCGTGGTCAACATCGTGCAGCCGGGCAATGGCATGCACATCGATGTCGCCACCCTCGATGCCTCCAAGGTTGCCGCTTATGTTGCGGCCGGTGCTGACCAAAGCGTCGTCGGTTTCCTGCTGAACGTGATCCCGGCCACCATCGTCGGTGCCTTCGCCACCGGTGACATCCTGCAAGTGCTGATGTTCTCGGTGATCTTCGGTTTTGCCCTGCATCGCCTGGGTGCCTACGGCAAGCCGTTGCTGGACTTCATCGATCGCTTCGCCCACGTGATGTTCAACATCATCAACATGATCATGAAGCTCGCGCCAATCGGTGCCTTCGGCGCCATGGCGTTCACCATCGGTGCCTACGGTGTCGGCTCGCTGGTGCAGCTGGGTCAACTGATGGCCTGCTTCTATATCACTTGCCTGCTGTTCATCCTGGTCGTGCTGGGCTCCATCGCCCGCCTGCACGGTTTCAGCGTGCTGAAAATGATCCGCTACATCCGTGAAGAACTGCTGATCGTACTCGGTACTTCTTCTTCGGAATCGGTGCTGCCACGCATGCTGATCAAGATGGAGCGTCTGGGCGCGCAGAAATCTGTCGTGGGCCTGGTGATCCCGACCGGCTACTCGTTCAACCTCGACGGTACTGCGATCTACCTGACCATGGCCGCGGTGTTCATTGCCCAGGCCACCGATACGCACATGGACATCACGCACCAGATCACCCTGTTGGTCGTGTTGCTGCTGTCGTCCAAGGGGGCTGCGGGCGTGACCGGTAGCGGTTTCATCGTACTGGCTGCCACCCTGTCCGCCGTGGGTCACCTGCCGGTTGCCGGCCTGGCGCTGATCCTCGGTATCGACCGTTTCATGTCCGAAGCCCGTGCCTTGACCAATCTGGTCGGTAACGCCGTGGCCACCATCGTTGTGGCCAAGTGGGTCAAGGAACTGGACACCGATGTGCTGCAAGCTGAGTTGGCCTCGGGCGGTCGCGGCATTGCCGACGAGCCTAAGGGTGATGTTCTGGGCCACGTCGAAGGGGCAACCCCGACGAGCGCCAAGTAAGCCTTGTTGTAATGAAAAACCCGCTTAGGCGGGTTTTTTCATGCCTGCTGTTTGAGCACAACGGTCACTGCGCATGGCACATAAGGTGATTGCTGCAATGCCAATGGCTGCCTAGGCTGGGTGCATCGTTAAGGGAGAACATTCATGCTCGGTCCACTGGCATCACTCAAGGTTCTGGATTTCTCGACATTGCTGCCGGGGCCGTTCGCCTCGTTGTTGCTGGCGGACATGGGCGCCGAAGTGCTGCGTATCGAATCACCGACGCGCATGGATCTGCTGCGCGTGTTGCCGCCCCACGATCAAGGTGTGTCAGCCAGCCATGCCTACCTCAACCGCAACAAGCGCAGCCTCGCCCTGGACCTCAAACAGCCTGAAGCGCTGGAGGTGATCAGGTCGTTGCTGGAGGACTATGACATCGTGCTCGAGCAGTTCCGCCCGGGTGTCATGGAGCGTCTGGGCCTGGGTTACGAAGCCCTGAAGGCAATCAATCCAAAATTGATTTATGTGTCGATCACCGGCTACGGCCAGACCGGTCCCTACAAGGACCGCGCTGGCCATGACATCAACTACCTGGCCTTGTCCGGGCTGGCGAGTTACACCGGCCGGGCCGACAGTGGGCCGCTGCCGTTGGGCATGCAGGTAGCGGATGTCGCCGGTGGCTCGCTGCACGGAGTGATTGGCTTGCTGGCGGCGGTCATTGCCCGGCAGCAGACCGGTCAGGGCCAGCACCTGGATGTCAGCATGACCGACTGCGCGTTCAGCCTGAACGCGATGGCGGGTGCCGGGTATCTGGCCTGCGGTATCGAGCCGGGGCCGGAAAACCAGGCGCTCAATGGCGGCAGCTTCTACGATTACTACCGTTCCCGGGATGGGCGCTGGCTGTCGGTGGGTAGCCTGGAGCCGGCCTTCATGAAACAGTTGTGCACGGCATTGGGGTTAGAGGAATTGGCCGGCCTCGGCCTGTCACCGCAACCGGTGCACCAGAAGCAGCTTAAAGATGCGCTGAAGGTCGAATTCGAAAAGCACGACTTTGCCGAGTTGCGCGCGTTGTTCGCCGAACTGGACGCTTGTGTCGAGCCGGTGTTGAGTCTGGGAGAAGCGCTAAGTCATCCGCAGTTGCAGGCGCGGGAGTTGGTGGCCGATGTGCCTCGTGGTGATGGTTCGAGCCAGGCGCAGATGGCATGCCCGCTGAAGTTTTCCGATGGCTTGCCTGAGCCGAAGCATATCGGTGCGGCGTTGGGGCAGCATACGGATCAGGTGTTGGGGGAGTTGGGGTTCAGTGCTGAGCGGATTGCTCAATTGCGCTTCGCCAAGGTAATTCTCTAGCGTCTGCTCCGGCCTCTTCGCGGGCAAGCCCGCTCCCACACTGGTTTTGTGTCACGCCACAGATCCCCTGTGGGAGCGGGCTTGCTCGCGAAGGGGCCGATATGGCCACCACACATCCCGCTACTCGACCCGCATCTCCCCACTGAACACCAGGGTATGGCGACACCGCCGGCACAAGTACCGCCGACCCTGTCGAACCAGGCTATGGCGCTGGGCCGAGAACGGAAAGTCGCTGTCGACGCACGGGCACTTGTAGATGTAGCGGGTCACGCTGCGGCGTTTGACGTCATAGGTGTGGCAGCGGTTGGGCGGCAGTTCGTACACCCCGCGCATGATCAATTGCCACTCTTCGCCATGGGGCTGGATGCGGTCGCCGAACAGTTGGTGGGCGATCAGGTGCGCGACCTCATGGGCCACGGTCTGCTTGAGGAAATCTTCGGTGTTTTCCCGGTACAGCTGCGGGTTGAAGCGCAGCAGGTTCTCGTGCAAATGCGCGACACCGGCTTTTTGCCCACGCAGCTTGAGGCTCACCACGGGGCGCTTGAAAGGTCGTTTGAAAAAGGATTCAGCTAATTGGAAACAGTCTTCGACGCGGGTATTGAGTTGCTCGGGCATGCTTGATGGATCTCCAGAGCGCTCGAGTATGCCGTAACCCTCGGACCTTGCGAATCGCCAAGTTGCCGAATGGTCGTGTGCCGTCTCGTTGCTGAAGAATGAAAAGGCCGCCTTGCGGCGGCCCTTGTCGGCAGTTCTGATTTTCAGTGTTGTGCGTCTAGCTGGTATAGACCGGCCCCACGCCGAGTCCCCAGACAATCACAGTGAATGCCATGATGGCGACCAGCACCACCAGGCCTACGGCGAGAACCGAGCTTGAAAACAGGAAGCCCTCGTCAGATGGAATGTTCATGAACGTCGGTAAACCCACGTACAGCAAGTACACCGTGTAGCAGATGGCGGCGGTGCCGATGATCATCCCCAGCCACAAGTGCGGGTACAAGGCGGCGAGGCCACCGATGAACAGCGGTGTAGCGGTGTAGGTTGCAAACGCAATGCAGCGGGCGAGGCTTGGGTTGGCGTCATAAGTGCGGGCCATCCAGTGGATGAATGCGCCCATGACCGCGACACCCCCGAGCATCGCCAGATACGACATGACCGTCATCCATATCGCGCTTTCTACGGTCAGCATCACGGGAGGCCGATTGCCGATGACCCAGCCGACCTGCGTGGTGCCAATGAAGGCCGACACTGCGGGGATCGCCGCCAGGATCAGGGTATGAGTCAGGTACATGTGGCTGATGCTTTCCTCCTGGTCGCCACGGATTTCTTTCCATTCTTGGTCAGGGTGGGTGAAGAGCCCCACTACGTGATGGATCATGCCAGTCACTCCTCTTGTCTTTACCGTCGCCCCCCAGTGGAGCGCCTACGGGCCAATGCGGCCAAGCAAGTCACAGGTCTGAAATTTGTATGCGACCTTATGTCGCAGTATAGGGAGGAGTTTCCCCAGAGGGAGTAGGGGCTTTAGAGCAAATCGCGCTGTAAACACCACTGTTAATCGCCGTCGGGTCTGTAGGGGAATTGATGATGGGGAAGCTTTCTGTGGCTCGCCACAAGTGCAAAGAATTTGCGTAAAATGCCCGCCTTTCGTCACACCTCACGGATTCCGCGTCATGGGCACTCTCACGGTCAACCAGAACAAACTGCAAAAGCGCCTTCGCCGACAGGCCGGTGAGGCGGTTGCCGATTTCAATATGATTGAAGACGGCGACAAGGTCATGGTCTGCCTGTCCGGTGGCAAAGACAGCTACACCATGCTCGATGTGCTGATGCACTTGCAGAAGGTCGCGCCGATCAAGTTCGAGATCGTGGCCGTGAACATGGACCAGAAGCAGCCGGGCTTTCCGGAGCACGTGCTGCCGGCCTACCTCAAGGAACTGGGCATCGAGTACCACATCGTCGAGAAAGACACTTACTCGGTGGTCAAGGAACTGATTCCGGAAGGCAAGACTACGTGCTCGCTGTGCTCGCGCCTGCGTCGCGGCACGCTCTACACCTTCGCCGATGAAATTGGCGCGACCAAGATGGCCCTCGGTCATCACCGCGACGACATCGTCGAGACGTTCTTCCTGAACATGTTCTTCAACGGTTCGCTCAAGGCCATGCCGCCAAAACTGCGCGCCGATGACGGGCGCAACGTGGTGATCCGCCCGTTGGCCTACTGCAACGAAAAAGACATCCAGGCCTATTCGGACCTCAAGCAATTCCCGATCATCCCGTGCAACCTCTGTGGTTCCCAGGAGAACCTGCAGCGTCAGGTGGTCAAGGACATGCTGCGGGACTGGGAGCGCAAGACCCCGGGTCGTACCGAGAGCATTTTCCGCAGCCTGCAGAACGTGATCCCGTCGCAACTGGCGGACCGCAATTTGTTTGACTTCACCAGCCTCAAGATTGACGAAAGCGCCGCATCGCGCTTCGTCAATGTGGTCAATCTCTAACCACAACGGTGGGAGCAGACCTGTGGCGAGGGGGCTTGCCCCCGTTGGGCTGCGAAGCGGCCCCAAATCTCTGAAGAGCCAAAGATTTTGTGAGTGCTACGCACTCAAACGGGGGCAAGCCCCCTCGCCACAGCCCGCTCCCACATTTGAATATCGTTTTATTCCTCAGGAGAGGGCATGCGCGATTACAAGTGGCTTAACGAGTACTGTCTGAACCGCTTCGGTTCGGCGGCTGAACTGGAAGCCCATCTGCCCGTTCCCAAGACTCCCGCGCAACTGCGCAAGATCAGCGACGATCGCTACCTCTCGACGATGGCGCTACGGGTATTTCGCGCCGGGCTCAAGCACAGCCTGGTGGATGCCAAGTGGCCGGCCTTCGAAGAAGTGTTCTTCAAGTTCGATCCGGAGAAAGTCGTGCTGATGAGCGCCGAACATCTTGAGCGGCTGATGCAGGACACGCGAATCATCCGCCACCTGGGCAAGCTCAAGAGTGTGCCGCGCAATGCGCAGTTCATATTGGACGTGGCCCATGAAAAGGGTAGCTTCGGCGCATTGATCGCCGACTGGCCGGTGACCGATATCGTCGGCCTCTGGACCTTCCTGAAAAAACGCGGTCATCAGTTGGGCGGGCTGTCCGCCCCGCGCTTCCTGCGGATGATCGGCAAGGATACCTTTGTGCCGAGCTATGACGTGGTGGCGGCGCTGAATGCGCAGGACGTCATCGACAAGGTGCCGAGCAGTCTGCGCGACCTGGCGTTGGTGCAGGACGTGTTCAATCAGTGGCATGAGGAAAGTGGCGGCCGGCCGATGAGCCAGATTTCGATGATGCTGGCTTACACCGTGAACCATTAAGACCGGGTCGCTCCCTTCGCGAGCAAGCCCGCTCCCACATTTGAAATGCGATCAAATGTGGGAGCGGGCTTGCTCGCGAAGGCGTCGGATCAGGCAACAGAGATTTCGCCTTCACCCGCCAGCTTGCGGTTCAACTGATACCGCCAGCGTACATACAACAGCGCCGAGCAGAACACTGCCAGGCTCGCGCCCATCTCCAGCAAACCGAAGATCTGCCGGTTCGGGTCATAGGCCGCCAATGCGCCCTTGATGAAATACAGGTTCACCACAAAGCACATCCACGAGTGCCCGCGCGGGCTGCCGACGATCATGCCTGGCGCCAGTATCAGCAGTGGCACCAACTCGATCAGCAGGATCACCCAGGGGCGTGCCCCATGCAGATCGGCAATCGCCAGGTAGTAAACACACAACAGTCCCACCAGACCGAGAAAGCACAGCAGGCTGATGGCGCGCATCGCCTTGACGCGTGGTTCGAGCCATTCGCGGGCAGGCAGAATCTTTGGCTTTTTCGCCACCTCAGCTCTCCAGTTTCTGTGCAGTCTTCGCCAGGCGCATGCCCAGGGCGCGGCACAGTGCCACTTCATGGGTATCCAGGCCGCTTTTGCCGTCGGCACCGGCGTGATGGCTGGCGCCGTATGGCGTGCCGCCGCCCTGGGTTTCCAGCAGTGCCGATTCGCTGTACGGCAGGCCGGTGATCAACATGCCGTGGTGCAGCAACGGCAGCATCATCGACAGCAGGGTGGTCTCCTGGCCGCCGTGCAGGCTCGCCGTAGAGGTGAACACACCCGCCGGCTTGCCCACCAGGGCGCCGGTCAGCCACAGGTTGCTGGTGCCATCGAGGAAATACTTCAGGGGGGCCGCCATGTTGCCGAAGCGGGTCGGGCTGCCGAGTGCCAGGCCGGCGCAGTTCTTCAGGTCGTCGAGGCTGGCATACAGCGCGCCTTCGTCGGGAATTTCCGGGGACACGGCTTCGCATTCGGTGGAAATCGCCGGCACCGTGCGCAGGCGCGCTTCAAGCCCGGCCTGTTCGACACCACGGGCGATCTGCCGGGCCATTTCGTTGGTCGAGCCGCTGCGGCTGTAGTACAGAACCAGAATGTACGGTGCACTCATGGCAACAGTTCCAGGATCTGTTCCGGTGGACGGCCGATGATGGCCTTGTCGCCGACTTCGAGAATCGGGCGTTCCATCAGTTTCGGGTGGGCGGCAATGGCGGCGATCAATTGCGCTTCGCTCAGGCTGCTGTCAGCCAGGTCAAGGGTCTTGTACTCGTCCTCGCCGGTGCGCAGCAATTGCCGGGCGCTGATTCCGAGTTTGCCCAGCAGGCTCTGGATCTGCGCGGCGTCCAGCGGGGTTTCCAGGTAGCGGACCACGGTCGGCGTCAGGCCACGGGCTTCAAGCAGTTCGAGCGCACCGCGGGATTTCGAGCAGCGCGGGTTGTGATAAAGCGTCAGATCGGTCATGAGCGGGTCGCATCTTGCGTAAGGTGGCGGCTATTCTAACTGTGCAGCGCGCAATCCAGAACCGTGAGAGGCGATGGGTCGCAGGCGCATTCAATTTTTGACAAGGAACACGACATGACAAGGCGACTGGCAGCAGCATTGGCGATCATCGGAACGTTGATGCTGGGGGGCTGCGGGAATGACTATGGCATCGACCAGGACGGTCATAAAATCGCCGCTGACCGCCTGGACGGCAAATGGCTGGTGCTCAACTATTGGGCGGAGTGGTGTGGGCCTTGCCGCACCGAAATTCCGGAGCTGAATGCCCTGGCGGAGCAGCTCAAGGACAAGAAAATCGGTGTGTTCGGGGTCAACTTCGACAACGTCCAGGGGCAAGAGCTGAAGGGCGCGAGCGAGAAACTGGGGATAAAGTTCACCGTACTGGCCCAGGACCCTTCCGAACTGTTCGAGCTGCCGCGCAGCGAGGCGTTGCCGGTGACCTACATCATCGATAACAAGGGCAAGGTGCGTGAGCAGTTGATGGGTGAACAGACGGCGGCGGGGGTGATGGCGAAGCTTGAGGCGTTGCAGGCGAAAAACTGATCATTCACGTGGCCAGGGGCTTTTTGTGGCGAGGGGGCTTGCCCCCGTTCGGCTGCGCAGCAGTCGCAATGCCGGTATACGCGGTTAACCTGATCAATCGCGGTGACTGGATTTAGGGCTGCTTCGCAGCCCAACGGGGGCAAGCCCCCTCGCCACACAAGCCCCCTCACCACAGTCATTCACATGAAGCAGAGGGGATCAACCCTCTTCAAGCCACCAGCGCAGCGGCTTGCCTTCGGCTGGCCAGAAGCGGATCTGCTCGATCGGGGATACGTCCCAGCGCTGGACGTTTTCCAGGGCCTGAAGGAAACGTTTTTCCTGTTCCATCAGCGCCGGCGCGCACAGTTTGCGGGTGCTGCCGACTTTGCCGAAGGTCAGTTTGTCGCCATCCAGGGTATACGGTGCGAACCAGTGGTTGCAGCCGCCATTGCCATAGGCCCGGCCATCTTCGCCGAGGGTGATGGTCAGGTGGCTGTAATCCATCAATGGCCGCTCGCCGATCCATTCCAGTATGTAGCTGCGATTGTGTTCAAGTTGCACCGGATCGGCGGCGCAGCCCATCAGGCTGGCACCGACCATTCCAGTCAGGGCAAGGCGTTTCATCACGCAGGCTCCTGGCATTTCGGGCACAGGTGTTTCTCGCCAACGGTGGTCCAGCCCAGCTCGGCAATCCGCGCGGTGGCGGCAGGCTTTTCGGCCTTGTTGCCCAGCTTGGCGTCGACGGCGAACTCGAAGCTCAGCTCTTTGGCGCAGCTGTCGCAGTTCACTTGCCAGGTGTGGATCGCCAGTTCACCGAACACCGGGCCACTGGCCACCGCGACCCATTGGCCGGGCGGGTTGATCAGGTGGCGAACCGTTTCGACGGTCAGGCGCATGGACAAGTCCTTGGCACCCTTGAGGGTCACGACCAGCACGTCGTTGTTGCGAATCGAGCCACCGTTGCCGGTGACCTGATAACGCCCCGGCACCAGGGCGCGGCATTCGGTGAGGGTGTGTTGCGGGTTCATCAGGCTGTAGCGGAAATCATGTTCGACCATGGGTCCTCCAAATATGCGCGATATGCTAGCACGGGCTTGCACGCCGCATCGCGCAGGCAGATGACCTTCGATCCGTTTCAGTCTCCCGTCACCAGGTTTTCCGGGGTGCCTGCCGCCCAGGCGGAAATGTTGCGCAATGTGATGGTGGCAATCGCGTCCAACGCTTCGCGGGTCAGGAAGGCCTGGTGCGCGGTGACGATCACGTTAGGAAAGGTCAGCAACCGTGCCAGCACATCGTCTTGCAGCGGCAGGTCGGAACGGTCCTCGAAGAACAACTGCGCCTCTTCCTCATACACATCCAGCCCCAGGTAACCCAGGCGACCGTCTTTCAGGGCGTCGATCAGCGCCGGGGTGTCCACCAGGCCGCCACGCCCGGTATTGATCAGCATCGCGCCCGGTTGCATATGCGCCAGTGATTGGCGGTTGATCAAGTGCTTGCTCTGTTCGTTGAGGGGGCAATGCAGGCTGATGATCTGCGATTCGGCCAGCAGCTGCGGCAGGCTCAGGTAGCGCGCGCCGAGGGCTTCGACCTGCGGGTTGGGGGAGGGGTCGTAGGCCAGCAACCGGCAGCCAAAACCGTTCATGATCTTGGCAAAGGTGGCGCCGATCTGCCCGGTGCCGACCACGCCGACGGTCTTGCCTACCAGGTCGAAACCGGTCAGCCCTTGCAGTCTGAAATCCCCTTCGCGTGTGCGGTTATAGGCTCGGGGCAAGCGCCGATTCAGGGCGAGGATCAGCGCTACTGCATGTTCGGCCACGGCGTGGGGCGAATAGGCCGGGACGCGCACGATGGCCAGCCCCAGGCGCTTTGCCGTTGGCAAGTCGACGTGGTTGTAACCGGCCGAACGCAGGGCGATCAGGCGTGTGCCACCGGCGGCCAGGCGTTCGAGTACCGCCGCGCCGAGGTCATCATTGATGAACGCGCAGACCGCTTCATACCCCTGGGCGAGCGCCACTGTGTCGAGGCTCAGGCGCGCGGGTTGAAATTGCAGTTCGATGCCGGCCGGTTGTTCGGCCGCGAGAAAACTGTCGCGGTCGTAGTTCTGGCTGCTGAAAAGAATCGTACGCATGATTTCCTCTTTGTCCCATTTCTGTCGGAGCTGGCTTGCCAGCGATGGCGGCCTCAAGGGCTACATGGATTTTGAGGCCGTCATCGCCGGCAAGCCGGCTCCTACAGAGTTTGCGCTGATGTTTGATTTGCACGATTGCGCTGCATCAAGCGTTCATGCGCGCGTGGGCTGCCAGGCGATTGATCGCCCGGTCGAGCTCGTCCAGTGCCACGCTGGCTTTCGGATCTTGTTGCTTGAGCAGGGTTTCGCTGCGTTGGCAGGCCGCCCGCAATTGCGGTACGCCGCAGTAACGCGTCGCGCCATGCAGGCGATGGACCCGTTCGATCAGGGCGTTGTGGTCGTTGCTTTGCTGAGCGAGGCGAATGGCTTCGCGGTCTGCTTCCAGGGACGCGAGCAGCATCGCCAGCATGTCCGCCGCCAGATCAGCCTTGCCGGCGGCCAGGCGCAATCCTTCCTCGTGGTCGAGTACCAATAGGTCATGGGCACCCGCGTGCCCTTCGCCGGAGCGCTCGGGGCTGTGATTGCGCAGCGCCAGGCCGCTCCACTTCAGCACCACCTGGGCCAATTGCCGTTCGCTGATCGGTTTGGTCAGGTAGTCGTCCATGCCGCTTTGCAGTAGCGCGCGTTTTTCGTTGGCCATGGCGTGGGCGGTGAGGGCCACGATCGGCAACGGCGTGCTATGTCGTTCGCTTTCCCACTGGCGGATCGCCTCGGTGCTCTGGCGGCCGTCCATGCCAGGCATCTGCACGTCCATCAACACCAGATCGAATGTCTCGTTCTGCACCGCCTTGACGGCGGCATAACCGCTTTCCACCGCGAGCACCTTGGCGCCCATGTCTTCGAGCAGGGTCTGCACCAGCATCAGGTTGGCCGGATTGTCGTCGACGCATAGCACTTTCGGGGCGCGGCTGGACACCGGCTCGCCCGGCTCGCTGCGCATCGGGCGCGGGCTGACCAGATCAGACAGGGAGCGCCGCAGTTTGCGGGTGCAGGCCGGTTTCGCCTGGAGCTGGCTGTGGGGGTTGGGCACGGAAAGATGGAACAGCGTCTGTTCCGTGGTCGGGCACAGCACCAGCACTTTGCAGCCAAGATGCTCGAGGTCCCAGATGTGCTGGTTGAGGCGTTCCGGCGGCATGTCGTTGCTGGTGATGCCGAGCACGGCGAGGTCGATCGCCTGATCGGTCTGGTGGGCGGCGGTGACGCCATTGGTCAGGCTTTCCAGGGTATTGAACGGCGTGGTGCTCAGGCCGCAGTCTTCCAGTTGATGCTGCAACGCCTGCCGTGCCAGCTCGTGGTTTTCCAGCACCGCCACCCGGCGCCCGAGAAGCGGCGCGGCGGGCAGGTCTTCGGCATCGTCGCGGGTTTTCGGCAGGCTCAGGCTGATCCAGAATTCCGACCCTTCTCCCGGCGTACTGTCGACGCCGATTTCACCGCCCATCTGTTCGATCAGGCGTTTGGAAATCACCAGGCCCAGGCCAGTGCCGCCGGGTTGCCGCGACAGCGAGTTGTCGGCCTGGCTGAAGGCCTGGAACAGGGCGCGCACGTCCTGGTTCGACAGCCCGATGCCGGTGTCCTGAATGCTGATGCGCAACTGCACCGTGTCTTCGTGTTCTTCTTCGAGCATGGCGCGGGCGACGATGGTGCCTTCGCGAGTGAACTTGATTGCGTTGCTCACCAGGTTCGTCAGGATCTGCTTGAGCCGTAGCGGGTCGCCCACCAGTGACAGCGGTGTGTCCCGGTACACCAGGCTCACCAGTTCCAGCTGCTTGGCGTGGGCGGCGGGGGCGAGGATGGTCAGGGTGTCTTGCAGCAGGTCACGCAGGTTGAACGGAATATGGTCGAGCACCAGCTTGCCGGCCTCGATTTTCGAGAAGTCGAGAATCTCGTTGATGATGCCCAGCAGGCTGTCGGCGGATTTTTCGATGGTGCCCAGATAGTCGAGCTGGCGCGGGGTGAGCTCGCTTTTTTGCAACAAGTGAGTGAAACCGAGAATGCCGTTGAGCGGTGTGCGGATTTCATGACTCATGTTGGCCAGGAATTCGGATTTGATCCGGCTCGCTTCCAGAGCTTCCTTGCGCGCCAGGTCCAGCTCGATGTTCTGGATTTCGATGGTTTCCAGGTTCTGGCGCACGTCCTCGGTGGCCTGGTCGATGCTGTGCTGCAATTCTTCCTGGGCATTTTGCAGGGTGCCGGCCATGCGGTTGATGCCGGAGGCCAGCTCGTCCAACTCCTGACTGCCGAGGGGCGGCAAACGGGTTTCCAGATGACCGTCCTTGAGTTGAGCCACGGCCTGCTTGATCTGGCTCAGCGGCCGATTGATCGTGCGCCCCATGCGCAGGGCCAGCAGTGCCGCACCGATCAGTCCCCCTGCGATCAACATCAGGCTGGCGAACAGGCTGCGGTAACCGCGCAACAGCATGCCGTTATGGGACAGTTCAAGTTCGACCCAGCCCAGCAGGCGGTCGGCTTCTTCGGGAATCACGTCGCCGGCGAGATTGCGGTGCTTGCCGAATACCGGCAGCAGATAGCGGGTCGCATCACTGCCGCTGCGGCGCAGCATCTGCGTGCCACTGCCGGAGGGCGTCTGGTTGAGCATGGTCGGGCCGGCGTGGGCCAGCAGCGTGCGGTCGGGGGACAGGAAGGTCACGGCCCGTACGTCGGTTTGTTCCAGGGCCTGGGTGGCGATGCGTTCGAGCAGTTCGTTGTCCTGATGGCCCATGGCTGGCGCCGCCAGTGGAGCCAACTGTTCGGCGATCATTTCGCCGCGCTGCATGAGTTGGGTTTGCAGGTCAGCCTGTTGCATCCAGGTAAAATAACCCCCCAGCACCAACGCCATCAGGCTGGTTGGCAACAGGGTCAGCAACAGCACGCGGCCTTTTATTCCCAGTTTCTTGAGCACGCATCTCTCCTGCATCCCGCTATTTATAGACCGGCACATGCATCCGCCTGGCACCCCTTGCGCAGTGTAGCGATTTGCTCGCGGGCAATCTTCGTAAAAATGGCGATGTCATTCGTCGGCCCGGGTGGCTCATTGGCGGTACAGCCAAGCTGTGGGTTGCCCCGGACGAGGCAATCTTGAATAATCATTCAACTGAGAATTGTTTGCAGATAGCCATGACTCCCATCACTGCTGGCCTCCCCCGAATCCTGTCCATCGAAGACGACCTTGTGCTGGGTGCCTACGTACATGAGCACCTGGACCGCAGCGGCTTCCATGTGACCTGGTGCCAGAACGGCCAGGAAGGCCTGGAGATTGCCCGCCGGCAATCTTTCGACGTGGTGCTGATGGATATTCTGCTGCCGGGCATGGACGGTCTGGCGGTACTGACCCAATTGCGCCAGAGCCATTCCACCCCGGTGTTGCTGATGTCAGCCCTCGGTGCCGAGGCCGACCGCATCAGCGGCTTTCGCCTGGGCGCCGACGATTACTTGCCAAAGCCCTTCAGCATGGTGGAGTTGCGGGTGCGCATCGAAGCCATTCTGCGGCGGGTGGCACTCGACCGCCGGCCGATACCGACAGTGCCTGTCCCTTCGATGGACAGCCTGCGCTTCGACGATGAAAGCTTCGAGGTCTTTTATGGCGAACAGGCCGGCGGCCTGACCCGCAGCGAGTATCGGTTGCTGGAAACGCTGCATCGCAGCGCCGACGAAGTGTTGAGCAAAGCCTTCCTTTATCAACAGGTGTTGCAGCGCGGATACGCGGCCCATGATCGCAGCCTGGACATGCACATCAGCCAGATCCGCCGCAAGCTCAAGGCCATTGGCTACACCGAGCGCGAAGTGCGCACGGTATGGGGCAAGGGTTACATCCTGAGCGCCGCCGATGAAATGTAAACTGCCGGGCAGGCATTCGCTGTTCTGGAAACTGGCTTTTTTATTGGTCGCTTTCTGTTTGCTGATGATCTGGTTGAGTTGGTCCTGGGGCCGCTACATGGAGCAGCGCAACCAGTTCCTCTCCGATGAGGCCCGCGGCACCCTGACGCGCTACGCCGCCGAAGCCGAGCAGGCCTGGCAACAGCGGCAGAGCACTGGCGTTGATGATTGGTTACAGGGTATCCGGCAGCACGAAGACAGTTGGATCGGGGTGATCGGCGGTGATTTGCAGTCGTTGAGCAGCCAGGCGCTGACGGACATGGAAATTCAGCACCTGACGTTCCTGCGCGGCCTCGATTGGCCGATCCATAAGAAGGGCCGGCCGTGGATGCGGATACCGTTTCCCGGTGATCCCTCCACCGGCAGCCTGGTGATCGAGTTGCCCAAGCGCTTCGTACCCGGGCATTACCGGGTGTTCTGGCGGGTCATCACCAACGGCGTGATTCCGGGCCTGTTCACCTTGCTGCTGTGCGTCGGCCTGTACCGCTTGCTGGTGGTGCCGCTCAATCATTTGCGCGCGCAGGCCAATGCCTGGCGTGCCGATCAACTGAACGTACGGCTGTCGACCCGGACCACCAATCGATCGGATGAGTTGGGTGAATTGGGCCGGGCGTTCGATCACATGTCGGAACGCCTGCAAAGCACCGTGGCCTTGCAGCAACAGTTGCTGCGCGACCTTTCCCATGAATTGCGCACACCCTTGAGCCGCCTGCGGGTGGCCAGTGAAAGCGAGCAGGGCCTGGAGCAATTGCGCGAACGCATCGGCCGCGAAGTCGATGGCATGCAGCGCCTGGTGGAAGACACGCTGCAACTGGCATGGCTGGACACCGAGCGCACCCGATTGCCCGACGAAGCGATCCAGGTCCAGGCCCTGTGGGAAATGCTCACGGAAAATGCTTGCTATGAAAGTGGCTGGCCCGACACTCAGTTGCAATGCACGGTGGATGCATCCTGCTGGGTTCGAGGACACCTCAACACCCTGGCCCAGGCATTGGAAAACATTCTGCGTAACGCGATTCGCCATTCGCCCGAGCGCGCAGTGGTCCACCTTGGCGGACGGCGCGAGGGACAATATTGGCATCTGTGGCTGGAGGACCAGGGCGGCGGTGTGGCGGAAGCTGATCTTGAGCGGATCTTCCTGCCGTTTACCCGTCTCGACGGTTCAAGGCCGGGGGATGGCGGATTCGGTCTGGGCTTGAGCATCGCCCGCAATGCGGTGCAGCGTCAGGGTGGACAGCTTTGGGCGCAAAACACCGGGGCCGGGTTGCGGCTGAACATGCGGTTGTTGGTTCATACGTCGCCGGCTTAAGCGGCGATGTTCAGATTTTGTTTTGAATTGATTCGCAACATCTTCGCGGAGCGTTCAGTGAGTAAAGTTCTCAAGCTTTAAAGTTTAATGGCGATATCTAACTTGAGAATAAAAAAGCTAAGGAGATGTTTGATGAATGTTAATTTTCCGGCGTTGTCGATGAAAGCAGATGCCTACGTCGTCAAGAACCCTCTTGAGACCACCAATAGCTATACAAAGAAGAATGCCGAAGATGCTGTTGTTGTGCTGAAATTGTTTGACGAATCTTCATTGGGTGAGTTGAAAGATTCGTTGCGGGGCTACGATTTTACATCTGTCAGTACAAATGAGCTGACGAAGATTGGGCAGACGCTCTATCACGATGGCTTGATCGATATTTTTATGTACGATTTCCTTTCTTTGGGCAATATGGCGTTTGATGAGTTTGGCCATAAAGCTGAGACAGACGTGAAATTTAATGCGATTGCGATGTTCAATCAGCGACTGGAAGAAAGGCAGGCAATTGGCAGGTCGGAATCTGCGTCGATGTTTCATGAGATAACGCGTGCCTTGGTACGCGTAAATCATGTACTGGGTGCACTGTCTTTTTTTGCAAACACCACTCAGAATCACCTAGCCGTCAACATTGAGGCCTGATTAGACCGGTGCACGATGATGAGTTCCGCGTGCACCGGCAGACCACCTATTTAGCGGCCATAACGTGTAGTGCCGGAATACCCTCTGGCTACGTTTTGGTCATTTTTCAGGCGAACCCTGTAGCTGCCCAGTTCACCAAGAGTCGACACATTACTTCTATTTCCTCCATCGACCTCAGTCCAGGTTGAACCATCCAGTCTGTCAATGAATTGGCTTGGGGGAGTACCAACCCCTAAGGCCGTAATAGTAGAGGTGATATTTGCTTTTTGGCATCCGTTTGCGCCAGTGATGGTGAAGGGGCCCTGAACGATAATTTCCGAGTCGGCAGGCAGGATTCCGCTATAGGTATTCTGAATGTAAACACATGCAGCAGAGACTTGTTCGCTCGCAATTATCAGCGCGGCAAAGGGTAGGGCGAGTAAAGTCTTCATTGGTTTTCTTCCTTGATATAAATCCGGCTTGGCAAAAAAGTTTAAGGTGTGAGCATCGCAAGCGAGTTGTCGCTTGTCCGACACCCTATGAACAGTCAGACGTCTTGTTTGACTGACCATTGAAAAAATATTATCTGCTGCTTCTAACGCGCACTAGTTCATGCATTCCGTTGCAATGCGCGGGAAGTTTCCGATGAGTGCATTCTTTTTTCCTACAGAAAGCAGCATAACCTGACAGCGATTTCTTACCCTGTGCTTTCAGGATGAGCCGGAAGACTGCGACCAGACCCTCCCATGGATCGCCGAATCCGCTCTTATTCCCATAAGCCATAAGCTCCACACTTTGCGTGATATGGCTTGGGAACGTTTGCCGGTATGATAGGCGCCCCCGCAGTCTGGATTGCGAATACGCCATGACCTTGCAGTACCCAACCATCGCCGATTGCGTCGGCAACACTCCGCTGGTCCGTTTGCAGCGCCTGCCCGGCGCCACCAGCAACACCCTTTTGCTCAAGCTCGAAGGGAACAACCCGGCGGGTTCGGTCAAGGACCGTCCGGCGCTGTCGATGATCACCCGCGCCGAACTGCGCGGGCAGATCCATGCCGGCGATACGTTGATCGAAGCGACCTCGGGCAACACCGGGATCGCCCTGGCCATGGCCGCCGCGATCAAGGGTTACAAGATGATCCTGATCATGCCGGACAACTCCAGCGCCGAGCGCAAGGCGGCCATGACCGCCTATGGCGCCGAGCTGATCCTGGTCAGCCAGGAACAAGGCATGGAAGGCGCCCGTGACCTCGCGCAGAAGATGGAAGCCGAAGGTCGCGGCAAGGTACTGGACCAGTTCGCCAACGGTGATAACCCCGAGGCTCACTACACCACTACCGGCCCGGAAATCTGGCGCCAGACCGAAGGCACCATCACCCATTTCGTCAGCTCCATGGGCACCACGGGCACCATCATGGGCGTGTCGCGCTACTTGAAAGAGCAGAACGACAACGTGCAGATCATCGGCCTGCAACCGATGGAAGGTTCGGCGATCCCGGGTATCCGTCGCTGGCCTCAGGAATACCTGCCGAAGATCTACCAGGCTGATCGCGTGGACCGGATCGTCGACATGGCCCAAAGCGAAGCCGAGGACGTGACCCGTCGCCTGGCCCGCGAAGAAGGCATTTTCTGTGGCGTGTCCTCCGGCGGTGCCGTGGCGGCAATGCTGCGCCTGTCCAAAGAAGTTGAAAACGCGGTGATCGTCGCGATCATCTGCGACCGTGGCGACCGTTACTTGTCGACCGGCATTTTCGACGCGCCCAACTGATGGCCAAGCATGAAAGAGGCCTGCGCTTCCAGCCCACCGGCGGCAGCAAGGCCCCGCAAATCCCGACCGGCAAAAAGCAGCGCCTGACTATCGAGCGCCTGGCCAATGACGGTCGCGGCATCGCGTTTTTCGAAGGCCGCACCTGGTTCGTCATCGGCGCATTGGCCGGTGAAGAGATTGAAGCGCGTGTGCTCGGCGCCCACGGCAAAGTGGTCGAGGCGCGCACCGAACGGGTATTCAAGGCCAGCGAATTGCGCCGCCCCGCACCCTGTGCCCATGCTGGCCGTTGCGGCGGTTGCAGCGTGCAGCATCTGCCTCATATCGAACAACTCGCCCTGAAACAGCGCATGCTCGCCGAGCAGTTGTCGAAGGTTGCGGGCGTCGAACCCGAAGAGTGGGCGGCGCCTTTGAGTGGTCCCGAGTTCGCTTACCGTCGCCGCGCCCGCGTGGCGGTGCGCTGGGACATGAAGGCGAAAAAACTCGAAGTCGGTTTCCGCGCAGCCGGCAGCCAGGACATCGTTGGTATCAATGAATGTCCGGTGCTGGTACAGCCTTTGCAACCGATCATGACCCGTTTGCCGGAGATGCTCCGTCGCTTGAGCAAACCCCAGGCGCTCGGGCATGTGGAATTGTTCAGTGGTTCATCGCTGGCAGTTTTGCTGCGACACATGGCGCCGTTGTCTGAAAGTGACATGACCATCCTCAAGGAATTCTGCGCGTTCCACGAAGCCCAATTGTGGCTGCATGGCGAGGGCGAACCGCAACCGGTCGAGGCTGAACAGTCGCTGGGCTATCGTCTTGAACAGTGGGACCTGGAACTGGCTTACCGACCTGGGGATTTCATCCAGGTCAACGCTGGCGTCAACGAAGCAATGGTCGCCCAGGCGCTGGATTGGTTGAGGCCGACGGCGGATGAGCGTGTACTCGATCTATTCTGTGGCCTGGGCAACTTTGCCTTGCCATTGGCCAAGGCCGCTCGCGAAGTGGTGGCGGTCGAAGGCGTGCAGGTGATGGTCGATCGAGCAGCGGCGAATGCGGCTAGCAACAATCTGCATAACGCGAAGTTTTTTCAGGCCGATTTATCCCAGCCTTTGACGGACGCCGAATGGGCCGCCGAGGGCTTTTGTGCGGTACTCTTGGACCCACCGCGTGACGGTGCTTTCGAGGTTGTGCGCAAGCTCAAGACCCTGGGCGCCGAACGGTTGGTGTATGTGTCATGCAACCCGGCAACTCTGGCGCGCGACACGGTCGAATTGATCAAGCAGGGCTACCGGTTAAAACGTGCCGGGATTCTCGATATGTTTCCTCAAACGGCACATGTCGAGGCCATGGCGTTATTTGAAGCGAGCTAGGATGCTCGTCTGGTCCGACTGGCCCGCCCGTGCAGCCACGCAACCAGCCCGACGTGGGCGCACGGGCAACGAAGGTCAGCGATTTGACGCATTGAATCTGCGTCGTAGGGAAGGTAAGCAAGATGGTACAGGTGAGAGCACACCAGCCGATCAACACCGACGGCAGTATCAATCTCGAGGCTTGGCTCGATCACGCGGTGAGTGTCGATTTGGCACTGGATCGCGAAGCCTTGAAAGAAGCCTGCGAGTACGCTCGCGAGGCTGAGCAGCAAGCCAATGCTGCACAGAATCTGTGGTCGGAAGGGAACTCCACGTTCCGTACCGGCCTTGAGATCGCCGAGATTCTCGCCGATCTCAAACTCGATCAGGATTCACTGGTCGCCGCGATCCTGTATCGAGGCGTGCGCGAAGGTCAGATCAAGCTGCCGGCCGTCAGCCAGCGCTTCGGTCCGGTGGTGTCCAAGCTCATCGATGGCGTGCTACGCATGGCCGCGATCAGCGACAGCCTGAGCCCGCGCAAATCCCTGGTGCTGGGCACCCAGGGCCAGGTGGAAAACCTGCGCAAGATGCTGGTGGCCATGGTCGACGATGTTCGCGTCGCCCTGATCAAGCTGGCCGAGCGGACTTGCGCCATCCGTGCGGTGAAAACCGCCGACGACGAAAAGCGCAACCGCGTCGCCCGTGAAGTCTTCGACATCTACGCGCCACTGGCCCATCGCCTGGGTATCGGTCACATCAAGTGGGAGCTGGAGGACTTGTCCTTCCGTTACCTGGAGCCGGACCAATACAAGCAGATCGCCAAGTTGCTCCATGAGCGGCGACTTGATCGCGAGCGCTTCATCAGCGAGGTGATGAGCCAGCTGAAAAACGAATTGCAGGCCACCGGCGTCGATGCCGACATCAGCGGCCGGGCCAAGCACATCTATTCGATCTGGCGCAAAATGCAGCGCAAGGGTCTGGAGTTCAGCCAGATCTACGATGTGCGTGCCGTGCGCGTGCTGGTGCCGGAAATGCGCGATTGCTACACCGCGCTCGGTATCGTCCACACCCTGTGGCGACACATCCCGAAAGAGTTCGACGACTACATCGCCAACCCCAAGGAAAACGGCTACCGCTCGCTGCACACGGCGGTGATCGGTCCCGAGGGCAAGGTGCTGGAAGTGCAGATCCGCACCCACGCCATGCACGAAGAGGCAGAGCTTGGGGTTTGCGCGCACTGGAAGTACAAAGGCACCGACGTCAAATCCGGCTCCAATCACTACGAAGAGAAAATCTCCTGGCTGCGCCAGGTGCTCGAGTGGCATGAAGAGTTGGGTGACATCGGTGGTCTGGCGGAACAGCTGCGGGTCGATATCGAGCCCGATCGCGTCTACATCTTCACCCCGGACGGTCACGCCATCGACTTGCCGAAAGGCGCGACGCCGCTGGACTTCGCCTACCGCGTACACACCGAAATCGGTCACAACTGCCGTGGCGCCAAGATCAACGGGCGCATCGTACCGCTCAACTACAGCCTGCAAACTGGTGAACAGGTCGAGATTATCACCAGCAAGCACGGCACTCCGAGCCGCGACTGGCTGAACCCGAACCTGGGTTACGTCACCACCTCGCGGGCACGGGCGAAGATCGTTCACTGGTTCAAGTTGCAGGCTCGTGACCAGAACGTCGCGGCCGGTAAAACCCTGCTGGAGCGCGAACTCAATCGCCTCGGCCTGCCAGCGGTGGATTTCGACAAGCTGGCCGACAAGGCCAACATGAAAACCGCCGAAGACCTGTTCGCCGCCCTCGGCGCCGGGGATTTGCGCCTGGCGCAACTGGTCAACCTGGCGCAGCAACTGGTCGAGCCGGAACGCGGCAACGAACAGCTGGAATTGATTCCACGCAAGGCCACCGGCTACAAGCCGGGCAAGCGCGGCGATATCCAGATCCAGGGCGTTGGCAACCTGATGACCCAGATGGCCGGCTGCTGTCAGCCATTGCCGGGCGATGCCATCGTCGGTTACATCACCCAGGGCCGCGGCGTGAGCATTCACCGCCAGGACTGCGCCTCGGTGCTGCAACTGGGCGGGCGCGAGCCGGAGCGAATCATCCAGGTCAGCTGGGGGCCGGTGCCGGTGCTCACCTATCCGGTGGACATCGTCATCCGCGCCTACGACCGTTCCGGTCTGCTGCGTGACGTCTCGCAAGTGCTGCTCAACGAACGGATCAATGTGCTGGCGGTCAACACCCGCTCGAACAAGGAGGACAACACCGCGCTGATGTCCCTGACCATCGAGATTCCGGGGCTGGATGCATTGGGGCGGTTGCTGGGGCGGATTTCCCAGTTGCCGAACATCATCGAAACCCGGCGTAACCGTACGCCGTGAAGACCAGCGCCGATCCAATGTGGGAGCGGGCTTGCTCGCGAAGAGGGAGTGTCAGTCGACGTCAATGTTGCCTGGCCTACCGCTTTCGCGAGCAAGCCCGCTCCCACAGGGTTTTGTGGTGAGACAGAAAAAATGATGTACAGCCTTGAAGACCTGTTGCACCTCATGAACCGCCTGCGCGACCCGCAGTACGGTTGCCCGTGGGACATCAAGCAAACTTACGCCACCATCGTCCCCCACACTCTGGAAGAGGCCTACGAAGTCGCCGACGCCATTGAGCGCGGTGACTTCGATCACTTGCAGGGTGAGTTGGGCGACCTGCTGTTCCAGGTGGTTTATTACAGCCAGTTGGCCCGCGAAGAGGGTCGCTTCGAGTTCGCCGGTGTGGTCGACAGCATCACCCGCAAGCTCATCCGCCGTCATCCCCACGTGTTTCCCACCGGTGACCTGTACGCACCGCTGGATGTCCCCCGCCTGAGTGAAGAGCAGGTCAAGCAGCGTTGGGAAGAGATCAAGGCCGAGGAGCGTGCGCAGAAGTCGTCGGCACCCGAGCAGTTGTCGTTGCTCGATGACGTCCCCGCTGCACTACCTGCACTGTCGCGCTCGGCAAAATTGCAGAAGCGCGCAGCGCAGGTTGGCTTCGACTGGCCGGACGCCTTGCCGGTACTTGATAAAGTGCGTGAAGAGCTCGATGAAGTCCTTGAGGCCATGTCGGAAAACGATCCCGAGGCCGTGGCCGACGAGATCGGCGACCTGCTGTTTTCCGTGGTCAATCTGGCGCGGCATCTCAAGGTTGATCCGGAAACCGCACTGCGTGGCGCCAACGGCAAGTTTGAACGACGCTTTCGTTTTATCGAACAGGCATTGCGCGACACCCGCCGTCCCATGGAAGATTGCACCCTCGAAGAGTTGGACGCCTTGTGGGGCGAAGCCAAACGTCAGGAAAAGAATTTGCCCAGCTGCGGTTGAGCAGTAGCCTAAGTGAGTAATAAGCACCATGAGCATTTCCCTTCGCGACCAGTTGCTCAAAGCAGGGCTGGTCAACCAGAAGCAGGCCAAGCAGGTCAGCAAAGACAAGCAGAAACAACAACGCCTGGCCCACAAAGGCCAGATCGAGCTGGATGATTCCCAGCAGCGCGCGGCTCAGGAAGCCATGGCCGAGAAGGTCAAGCGCGACCAGGAGCTCAACCGCCAGCAGCAGGAAAAGGCTGAAGCCAAGGCCCGTGCCGCCCAGGTCAAGCAATTGATCGAAGCGACGCGCCTGCCCAAGCTGACGACCGAGGATTACTACAACTTTGTCGACGACAAGAAGGTCAAGCGCCTTTCGGTCAACCCCCTGATGCGCAACAAGCTCAGCAACGGTTCGCTGGCGATCGTCCATCATGCCGGCGGCTATGAAGTCATCCCCCGTGAAGCCGCGCTGAAGATCCAGGAGCGCGACCCGCAGCGCATCGTGCAGATGAACGTGAAGACCGAAGAGGTCAGCGTCGAAGACGATCCGTACGCGGCGTACCAGATTCCTGATGACCTGATGTGGTAATCGATTTGATGTCCTAGCAGGCTTACATGTTTGCTAGTACTTTTCATGATTTATACATTGAGCCCGAATGATCGTGTCGATACGATCTTTCGGGTTTTCTTTTTCCAAAAATAATCTTTCTTTATAAAGATGTTTGTGCTCGGAGAAAACAAATCGAATAAACTTTAGTCTCCAAGGATGGGATAAATGTTTGTAAGTATCGCTTCGTTACGCCAGCCAACTTTCAAGTCGCAGCTTTCACAGTCACGACCGCACGATCAATCCATTGGCGATTATCTGGACGATGAGCTGGTCGCTCGTGCCGAGCTTGTGCGCCGAAAAATCAAGATCGCCGCAAAAGCCGCTCGCGAGGATCATGGCGCAACTGCTTGTGTTTTTTTTACCCTGCCGGAGTTCTTCTGGAACATTCCCTGGCGCGAGGTCCGCAGCGAAGAGGAACTCCATGAGCTGAACTCTGCCTATCTGGAGAAGGTGCCTGGGTGTATAGCTTTATTGATGACTGAACTGCCAGTGGAGCGCTATGGCAAGATCGTATTGCTCGCGGGAAGTTGCGCGACACTCATCAAGGTTGGAGAGGGTGAGTCGAGTTATTATGACGTTATTAATTACTTGCTGGCGATCACCAATAAAGAATATGAAGCCGATAGGCCGTTGATGTCGATGTGGCCAAAGCGCCATGTATCCGGTATCGACTTCGGCAGCCACCAGGCTTCGGATAGGGAGTATTGGCTGTTTAAACTTTCCGAAGGGGTCGAAGTGAAGGTGAAGAAGCTCAGCAGTGTGCGGGCAGAACACAGTTACTTTGGTGGTTATGAAGGGAGGTTTATCAACAGTCTCGTCAATGGCTGCCCTTTTGCAATCAACTTGTGCTTGGATTACTACAGTCTGAAAGAAGGCGAGCGCGATACTCAAGTTGAACTGAGCGAGGCAAAAATCGATTTCCTGATCGCGTGCGGCATGGATTTCGATTACGCCAAGCGTCACCCGTCATCGCTGCAGTTTTCGATCCGCAATGACGGAATGGGCGATGGGGAGGTCGAGGTGGTCAGGCTTCAAGCGGGCTGGATTGTTGAAAGTGTCCCTTCGGTGCTGATCGATGACAACCTTCATTTGACGTTGATCGAGGTTGACTGATTCGGCTTGCAGCCTGCCCGCCAAGAAGAGGGCAGGCTGCGCGGTGCTGGAAGTCTGTGTTCAACCGGTTGCAAGTTCGCGTTTGCGCTCGAGCGTTTCCAGTTCGGCCTTGTAGTCTTGCGCATCGGTCTCGGAATGGAACATCCCGACCAGCAGGTCTTGTTGATGCACGTCCCAGATCCGGATGCCGGCGGCTACACCCTCGTGGGATTTATGTGAATCGTCGCGTTCAGTTACTTTTACAGTCATCTGCTAGCTCCAATCTCTGTTATCTGCAGCAAGGCGTGTGCAGGCCTCTGTTATAGAGTTTGGTAGCTTGCTAAGTAAACGCTTCGATTTGGAAACAGACTTTTGCAAAATTGGAGAAAATCCCGCAGCCCGCTAAACACGTGACATTCGGTCGCAGGCTCCTGGGTTTCATGACAAACGTTTCATGTTCAGACACCACCTGTAGGAGCCGGCTTGCTGGAGATGGCGTCCTTGAAAATGCCATCGCCAGCAAGCCGGCTCCTACGAAAAGCGACACTGGCGCCATGTTTTTGAGGCATAAAAAAAACGCCCCGAACCAGTCGGGGCGTTTTCATGTGTGGCTCAGCAGCGGGAAATTACTTGCCTTCCCAGCGCTTCAGTACCAGCGTGGCGTTGGTGCCACCGAAACCGAAGCTGTTGCTCATCACGGTGTTGATGGTGGCGTTCTCGCGGGTCTTGGTCAGCACCGGCAGATCGGCCACTTCAGGGTCCAGCTCGTCGATGTTGGCGGAACCGGCGATGAAGTTGCCTTCCATCATCAGCATGCAGTAGATCGCTTCGTGAACGCCGGCGGCGCCCAGGGAGTGACCCGACAGGCTCTTGGTGGAGCTGATGGCCGGAGCCTTGTCGCCGAACACTTCACGCACACCTTTCATTTCCGCGACGTCGCCGACCGGAGTCGAAGTGCCGTGGGTGTTCAGGTAGTCGATCGGGGTGTCGACGGTGGAGAGCGCCTGCTGCATGCAGCGGATCGCGCCTTCGCCGCTCGGGGCAACCATGTCGTAGCCGTCGGAAGTCGCGCCGTAGCCAACGATTTCCGCGTAGATCTTCGCACCACGGGCCAGAGCGTGTTCCAGCTCTTCAACCACGACCATGCCGCCACCGCCGGCGATGACGAAACCGTCACGGTCAGCGTCGTAGGCACGGGAGGCTTTTTCCGGGGTGTCGTTGCGCTTGCTGGACAGGGCGCCCATGGCGTCGAACAGGAACGACTGGCTCCAGTGCTCTTCTTCACCGCCGCCGGCGAAGACGATGTCCTGCTTGCCCATCTGGATCTGTTCCATGGCGGTACCGATGCAGTGAGCACTGGTGGCGCAGGCAGAAGCGATGGAGTAGTTCAGGCCCTTGATCTTGAACGGAGTGGCCAGGCACGCCGAAACGGTGCTGCTCATGGTCCGCGTTACGCGGTATGGGCCGACGCGCTTGACGCCTTTCTCGCGCAGGATGTCCAGCGCTTCCATCTGGTTCAGTGTCGATGCGCCACCGGAACCGGCGATCAGGCCGGTACGCGGGTTGGACACCTGCTCTTCGGTCAGGCCGGAGTCGGTGATGGCGTCTTTCATGGCCAGGTAGGCATAAGCTGCCGCGTGGCCGACGAAGCGATAGATCTTGCGATCGATCAGTTCTTCAAGGTTGAGGTCAATGGAGCCGGAAACCTGGCTACGCAGACCCATTTCGGCATATTCCGGGTTGAACCGGATGCCAGGGCGGCTTGCACGCAGGTTAGCGGAGACGGTCTCTTTGTCATTGCCCAGGCAAGAAACGATGCCCAGACCAGTGATAACGACGCGGCGCATGCGGATAACCCTTAGAAGTTGTCAGTGGAGGTGAACACGCCGACCCGGAGGCCTTCGGCGGTGTAGATTTCGCGACCGTCGACAGTCACCGAACCGTCGGCGATGGCCAGGTTCAGCTTGCCCTTGAGGACGCGCTTGATATGAATGTTATAGGTGACTTTCTTGGCGGTCGGCAGGACCTGGCCGAAGAATTTCACTTCGCCCGAACCCAGCGCACGGCCACGGCCCGGCAAACCTTGCCAGCCCAGGAAGAAACCGACCAGTTGCCACATGGCGTCGAGGCCCAGGCAGCCTGGCATCACCGGATCGCCTTCGAAGTGGCAGGCGAAGAACCACAGGTCCGGATTGATATCCAGCTCGGCGACCAATTCACCTTTGCCGTACTTGCCACCTTCTTCGCTGATCAGGGTGATGCGATCAACCATCAGCATGTTCGGGGCGGGCAGTTGCGCGTTACCTGGGCCGAACAGCTCACCGCGACTGCAGCGCAGCAGGTCTTCCCGGGTAAAGGCGTTTTGTTTGGTCATGCGAGCTCCTCAATAGTCCCATGCGGCAGGTGGGGCAAATCTTCCCGGCCGATCGAAGCGTTCATGCCTCGAACCGGCAGCCTACTCATAGACTATTGCGTTGTGGTGAAAGTCACAGCACCAAGGACATGAATGTACACTTGTGCACTGAAATTATTATTCAAGCCCCTTTTCGGGCCTGTACGGGTGCCTAAGACTGCCGCACTTTCGCCTTTCACGCCAGTCACAGATGGTCGAAAGGCCTGTTCTACTGCACCCATCGTTGCAGAATTTGCTGCAGATCAGTGCGTTTGAAGGGCTTGGCCAGGTAATCGTTCATCCCCGCCGACAGACAGGCTTCGCGGTCGCCCTGCAAGGCGTTGGCAGTCAGGGCGATGATCGGCAGGTCGCTGCAACCGGGCAGCTTGCGGATCAGTCGGGTGGCTTCATAGCCATCGATGATCGGCAAGCGGCAATCCATCAGGATCGCCTCGAAAATCAGACTCTCGGCGCTGCGTACCGCCTGGGCTCCGTCGGCGACGACACTGACCTTGAAGCCCAGGCTGCGCAACATGGCTTCGATGACCGTCTGGTTGACCGGGTTGTCTTCGACCAACAGCACATTGCGTCCTTCGCCGTCGCTGTTGCCGGTTTGCGTGCGGGGAGGTAACTGCGGCTGTGTCTGTTGGTGCAGCGCCAGGGGGATTTCCAGGGTGAACACCGAGCCGCGGCCTTCTTCACTCTGCGCGCGCAGGGTGCCGCCCATGCGTTCGGCGAGGGTGCGGGCAATCGGCAGGCCCAGCCCGGTGCCGCCGTAGCGCCTGGAAATGGAGCTGTCGGCCTGCTGGAACGCGTCGAACATCAATTCCAGGCTTTGCGCCGGGATGCCGATGCCGCTGTCGCGCACGGTGCAGGTGAACCACAGCAACTCGTGGTCCAGCGACTGCCATTGCGCCTCGATGGTGACGCGGCCCCGCTCGGTGAACTTCAGCGCATTGCCGACCAGGTTGACCAGTATCTGCCGGATACGCGTCGGGTCGCCCTTGACCTGCAAGCCTCGCATGTCGTCGGGGATCATCAGTTGCAGGTCGAGGCCGCGTTGTGCGGCGCTGTGCTGGAACGACTGGGCGCAACTGCCGATCAGGTCGGTGAGATTGAACGGAATGTGTTCCAGTTCCAGTTCTGAGCGTTCGATACGCGAGAAGTCGAGAATATCGTTGATGACCTTGAGCAAGTGCTCGGTGGATTCGGAGGCCAGCGCCGCGTACTCCACCTGCTCCTCGGTCATGTCGGTGGTTTCCAGCAACTGCAGCATGCCCAGTACGCCATTCATGGGCGTGCGCAGTTCATGGCTCATCATGGCGAGGAAGTCGGATTTGGCGTTGTTGGCCTTTTCCGCTTCTTCGCGGGTCTGGATCAACTGCGCCATGGCCTGATGCTGTTCGCGGCTGGCCTGCTCGAGACCGCTGGCGAGGTTGTTGATGTGTTGCGACAGCGCCCCCAGTTCGGCGTCATCGACAATGGGCAGCGGTGTTTTGTAGTCGCCGTCCTGAATCGCCTTGACCGCATTGCCGATATCACGGATCGGTTGCGACAGGCTGCCCGCCAGACGCCGGGCCACGAGGAAGGTAAACAGCAGGGCGAACAGCGCCAGAATCGCAGCCTTGAGGACGATTTCCTGCTGGCGACGGCTGAAGGCATCGTTGGACAGGCCGACGATCACCCGACCCAGATAGTCCTCGGTGGGGGCCGCGATAGTGGTTTTGCTGCTCTGGAAAAAGTCATTGTGCAATGCGATTCGCTGGAGCCGGATCGGTGCCTGGAACACTTCGAGCTGTTGCGCGCGGTTGTGGTGTTCGTTCGGTTGTTCGACGTACACCAGAACCCGGTTGGCGCTGTCCTGAATTTCCAGAAAGCTCACGTTGGGCGTGGCCAGCGTCGCCTTGAGCAAGGTTTCGAGCACTTCGTTGTTGCCCGATATCACCCCGTACTCGGTGGCGGGGGCCAGTTGGTTGGCGATCAACTGGCCGGTGTGAGTGATTTCCTGACGCAGATCCTGGATGCGCACGAACGTGAAGAAGCTGATCAGCAACAAGGTCAGCAGCAGGGCAGGGCCGAGGCTGATGAGTTGGGTGCGGGTGTTGATGTCCCAGCGACGGCGCAAGTTCATGGGCGGCGTTCTCCTTCAGCCAGCAATGTGGCGACAGACGCTTCGTTTATCTGCTCGATACCCAAGGAGCGCGCTACTTGCGGGTTGCTCGAGACTTTGAATCGCTGGGGATAATGGGTGCGCGGCCAGGTAGCGGGGGGGCGGTCGAGCAATTCGTTGAGTACCGCCAGCCAATCGCTCTGATCGCTATAGGTGCTGGCCAGGCTCCCGGCCTTGACGAATCCGGCGTTGGGTCCGATCAGCGCCACTTGTCGCGAGTAGCTGCTCAGCAGCAGGTTTTTTGCGGTTTGCGGGTTGTATAGGTCGGCGTCGTCCAGGCCCAGCAACACGTCGCTGTTTTTCAGCAAGGCCTGCAACGGACGACTGTCATGAATGTTGTCCCAGCGCTGGGTGACCACCTCGAGACCCAGGGGAAGGGCGGCCTCACGCAGCTCAGCCAACAGGAACTCACTGTGGTTGTCGTAGAGCACGCCGATGCGTTTGGCCTGGGGCAATAGGGTGTGGGTCAAGCGCAACTGGCGGTCCACGGGTGGATCGCTCCATAGCAGGCAAAGGCGCGCAGGCAGCGTGTTGTTCAAGCGTTGCCGGGCTTGCAGGCGGCTGATGCGCAACACCAGTGTCGCCGGGCCCTCGGCGTCTTGCAGGCGCCAGTCGAGGCTGGGCAGGTCGAGCAGTATCAAGCGGATGTTTTCCGGCAACCTGTCGGGAATCGGCAAACTGGCCAGTGCCTGGAATCGCACGTTATCGTTTGGTCGCAACTCGCTCAAGGCCTGGGTAAACGCCCGCACACCGGGGCTGTCTTCGGCCCCCGTGAGCAAAATATCGGCGGCGTTACCCGCCAGGCTGCTGGACAATAGGCACAACATGGCCAGCAACCGACCCAAGGACGGCATTTTCCAGGCCGGGCGATACCGCATCCTAAAGCTCCAGCTCCGCGCTCAAATACATCACGTGGCGCTGGTCATAATTGTTGTCGTTGAAGGTGGTTGGCTGATTATCCAACCGTTGCTGGAGCACCCCGGCCAGTTCCAGGCTGGCCTTTCCCAAGGCGATGCGTTTGGCGATGCGCGCGTCGACCCGTTCGAAGCGGTAGCCGTTGAGCGCGTCATCGCCATAGTAGAAAAGCGCACTGTTCCATCCTTGTCCCCAATCCCTCAGCCATCCGGCCGAACCGCTGTTGCGTGCGGTCTGCCTGGCATCCAGCGGGTTGCTGGCGTCGGCATCGACGTAGGCATAGGTCAATCGCAGGCGATCGAGGCTGCCGACACGCCAGTCCAGCTGGGTTTCGGCTCCCGAAAAACGCTCTTTATTCGCATTGCTGGCGATGTACTGATTGTTGCGCAGCGGTTCGCTGATCATCCCAGTGATTTCGTCGTGGAACAGCTTCACGTCGAGTGCCAGGCCGGTTTCGGGGAAATAGCCGTTGTAGCCCAGCTCCCGGGAGCGCATGTGCTCTTGATCGAGATCGCCGGGGCCACGGGTCTTGACGAAGTAACGGGCACTGGACTGGCCAAAGGCACCGGGCCTGAGGTTGGTGACCTGATAACTCCAGTTGACGTTGTTCTCGAACATGTCCGGCGAACGGATGGCTTCGGAGTACACCGCACGCAAGCCGTGGCGTGGGTTGATCAGGTAGTTGACCGCCACGCGGGGTGTCAGCGAGCTGCCGATCAACCGGGTGTCCTCGAACATGGCGCCGCCTTGCAGCAACCAGTGTTCGCTGGCACGCCACTCGAACTGGCCGAACACGCGCCAGATCGTGTCATCGAGAGTGCCATTGAAGTAGGTCTCGGAATCCGCCCGGTCGTAACGATAGTTTATCCCGCTGACCAGTCGCAGGTTATCGGCAAGGCTCAGGGTGTCCTGCAGTTCGAGGTCGTAGCGCGATTCCCGGGTGCTCTGGTCGATGTCGCCGCACAGGGTCTGGCTCGCGCCGTTACGCCATTGATCGAGAACCTGGTTGGCCAGTGCCTGTTCGGTGGGTGTGCCGGCAGGCGCGCCCGTGCCGATGAAACGCGTGATGTTGCGGGCCAGCCGTTCGGTGTAGTTCGGATTCAATTGCCAGAGTTCGGTCAGTTGCGGGCTGAACGATACTTCGGCGTCGCAGGCGCGCCAGGTTTGCTGGCGATCCCAGTGTTGGGCCGAACCCTGGATATAAAGGCTGTGATCGGGATTGATGTCCAGGTTCCAGCGCAACGAGCCGGCGTAGTCCTTGGCGGTGACGTCGGAGTCGTCGCCCGCGCGAGTAATCCCCGGGAACACCGGCCGGTAGGTATAGGGCCGCTGGTTGGTGCCGTCCTTGGCATTCAATTGCCAATCCAGGCTTTGCCGTTCGTCGAGGCTCTGGCTGACAGCGAGGTTGAATCGATCGAGGCGACGGCTGTCATGGTAATCAGCGCCGGTGCGGTCGGTGTCGAAGCCATCGTCTTGCTGGCCGGACAGGGACAGGCGCATATCGCCATCCGCCCAGCCCACTCCCTGGCTGGCGTAAAAGTCGTTGATGCCGCGTTGGCCCCGGGTGACCTTCATGCGTGTGCCGTGACTGTCGGCAGGCCGCCGGGTAATGATGTTGACCACGGCCATCAAGGCATTGGCGCCATAGCTGACGGTATTCGGCCCACGAAAAACCTCGATGCGTTCGATGTCTTCCATGGCCACCGGAATGTCGCTCCAGTCGACGGTGGCCAGGCCGGCGCGATACACCGAGCGCCCGTCGATCAGCACTTGCATGCGCCGCGCTGCAGTTGCATTGGTTCCGTGGTAGTTCACCGCCGCCTGATTGCCACTGATGTTGCCGACCATCATTCCCGGCACCAGACGTAGCAGCTCGCTGATGTCGCGGGCACCACTGGCGTGGATCAAGGCGCTGTCGACCACCGTCATGCTTCCCGGAACGGCCGCCGGCGACTGCTTCAGGCGCGTGGCCGTGAGCACTTGCGGCAGCGGTTCGCTGTCCAGGAACAGGTCGTCGGCCAGCAATGGCGAGCTGAAAACCAGCGCCAGGACCAGAGGCGAACGCGGTGAAGGAGCACCCGGAGACACAACACATCCCTGTCAGTGATTGTTGGCGCGCATGTTAACCGAGCCGAGTGACTTTTCCATTCGCGATGTCCGCATTTTCCTCGGCTTTGTTGGTCTTCTTCCTACGGGTGCCGGTATTTGACGTCGGGGCTGGCCGCCGATGGGCTGCCCCGTATAATGCCGACATCGCCACTGGTATGGATTAACGGATTGCATATGACTGAACAGCGCCCGATTGCGGTCCTGGGAGGCGGAAGTTTCGGAACCGCCGTGGCTAATCTGCTGGCCGAGAATGGGCATCAGGTCTTGCAATGGATGCGTGACCCGGAACAGGCCGAGGCCATTCGGGTCAATCGCGAGAACCCGCGTTACCTCAAAGGCATCAAGATTTTGCCTGGCGTCACGCCGGTCACCGATCTGCAAGCCACCCTGGATACCTGTGACCTGTGTTTCGTCGCATTGCCTTCCAGCGCGCTGCGCTCGGTGCTGGTGCCGCACGCCGAACGCTTGACTGGCAAATGCCTGGTGAGCCTGACCAAGGGCATCGAAGCCCATACGTTCAAGCTGATGAGCGAGATCCTCGAAGAGATCGCGCCGCAAGCGCGTATCGGTGTCCTGTCCGGACCCAACCTGGCCCGTGAGATCGCCGAACATGCTCTGACCGCCACGGTGGTCGCCAGTGAAGACGAAGAACTGTGCCAGCAGGTTCAGGCCGCGCTGCACGGCCGTACCTTTCGTGTGTACGCCAGCGCCGACCGTTTCGGCGTGGAGCTGGGCGGGGCGTTGAAAAACGTCTACGCGATCATTGCCGGCATGGCGGTGGCGCTGGGCATGGGCGAAAACACCAAGAGCATGCTGATCACCCGGGCATTGGCGGAAATGACCCGCTTCGCGGTCAATCAGGGCGCCAACCCGATGACCTTCCTGGGCCTGGCGGGCGTGGGCGATCTGATCGTGACCTGCTCGTCGCCCAAGAGCCGTAACTATCAGGTCGGGTTTGCCCTCGGCCAGGGCCTGAGCCTGGACGAGGCTGTCACCCGCCTGGGCGAGGTCGCCGAAGGGGTCAACACCCTTAAAGTGCTCAAGGCCAAGGCCCAGGAGGTTGGCGTGTACATGCCGCTGGTCGCCGGGCTGCACGCGATCCTGTTCGAAGGGCGCACGTTGGAACAGGTCATCGGTCTGTTGATGCGTGGCGAGCCGAAAACCGACGTCGACTTTATTTCCACCAGTGGTTTCAACTAACCACACTTGCCAGAAAAGCAGGGAGTTGCGCATGAACGATCCAAAAGTAGAAGCCAAATACGAGTCCATCCTCCTGCGCGCGTTGTGGATGATCGTCTTCGTGCTGGTGTGGCAAGTGGCGCAGTTCATCCTCGGCGCTGTCGTGCTGGTGCAGTTGATCTATCGTTTGTTCTATGGCGCCCCGAGCGCCAGCCTGATGAATTTCGGCGACAGCCTGAGCCAGTTTCTGGCGCAGATCGGTCGTTTCGGCAGCTTTCACAGCGACCAGAAGCCTTGGCCGTTCGCCGACTGGCCGACGCCACGTACGCCGGAAGGTGAGGCGCCGCATGTCGTGGCGCCGGCACCGCATCCGGCCCGAGATGAGGAACCCAAACTATGAAACTCTGGGTATTGCGTCATGGTGAAGCCGAGCCATACGGCACTCGAGCCGATTCCGAACGGGCACTGACCGACCACGGCCGCAAGGAAGTGTTGAGCAGTGCGGCGCGGTTGATGGGTCAGCCGTTGACGGCGATCTATGCCAGCCCCTACCTGCGTGCACAGCAGACGGCGCAACTGGTGCGCGAGGCATTGGGCTTCGAGCCCGAGATCCGCACCGTAGAGTGGCTGACCCCGGAAACCGACCCGGACAAAGTGGCCGAGCAACTGGTATCGGTGAGTAACGTCCTTTTGGTCAGCCACAACCCGCTGGTAGGGCATTTGTTGAGTTACCTGCAACATGGTGCCGGGCATCCGCCGGAAAAAGTCAGCACCGCCGGGTTGGCCGAACTCAAAGGCGATGAGTTACTGGTCGGGTCGATGAAGCTCGACAGCATCAAGCACCCTTAGCGCCGCTTTTCTGTGGGAGCGTGGCTTGCCCGCGAAGGCATCGACTCGGTTTACCTGATAAACCGCGGAGCCTGCATCGCGGGCAAGCCACACTCCCACAGGTACGCCATACCCCGAAAGTTTTGTACGAAATAGTCAACCAAGCACTTGCTTGGTTGACTACGCTTGCTCCAGACCAAAATCACAGGAGCGAGTCGCATGTCTGCTGCTTTTCGTTTGCCACTGGACGTTTTCTACGAGCGTGAGGCCCGTCATCCCCGCCAGCGCTTTTTGGTCCAGCCTGTCGGAGGCGGCCAGGTCGAGACCTTGACCTGGGCGGACGTCGGTCATCAGGCCCGTTGCGCGGCCCATTGGTTGCGAGCGCGGGAACTGCCGCAGGGCAGCCATATCGCCCTGATCTCGAAGAACTGTGCGCACTGGATCATTGCCGACCTGGCGATCTGGATGGCTGGGCACGTTTCAGTGCCGTTGTACCCCAATCTCACGGCCGAGTCGGTTTCCCAGGTGCTTGAACACTCGGAAGCGGCGCTGGCGTTCATCGGCAAGCTCGACGACTGGCCAGGCATGTCCCGGGGCGTCAGCCCCGACCTGCCGACCATCAGCCTGCCCCTGCATCCTCCGGGTACGTTCGATTTCAGTTGGGCGGACCTGCAACGCAGCTCGCCGATCCAGGACGATCCCAAACCTGCCGCCGATCAACTGGCAACCATCATCTACACCTCCGGCACCACCGGCCTGCCCAAGGGCGTCATGCACAGTTTTGGCAACCTGGGGTTTGCCACCACCCGCGGCACGTCGTTGTTCGGTCTTAACGAGTCTGACCGGCTATTGTCCTACCTGCCGCTGTGCCACGTTGCCGAGCGGATGTTCGTCGAACTGGCATCGATCTATACAGGCCAGACGGTGTTTTTCGCCGAGAGCCTGGACACCTTTCTCACTGACCTGCAGCGTGCGCGCCCGACCGCACTGTTTGGCGTGCCGCGTATCTGGACCAAATTCCAGATGGGCGTGTACAGCAAGATCCCGGCAAAACGCCTGGACTTCCTGCTCGGCCTGCCGATCATTGGCAAACGGGTCGGGCATAAAGTCCTCGCCGGGTTGGGGCTGGATGCTTTGCGCATTGCGCTGTCCGGCGCTGCACCGGTGCCGCAGACCTTGTTGCTGTGGTACCGCAAATTGGGCTTGGACGTGCTGGAGGTCTACGGCATGACCGAGAGTTGCGGTTATTCGCACATCTGCATGCCGGGACAGAACAAACCAGGCTGGATCGGCAAGCCGTGCCCGGAAGTCGAAGTGCGAATCGCCGAGAGCGGGGAGGTGATGGTACGCAGTGGCGCCACCATGCTCGGTTATTTCAAGGAACCTGAAAAAACCGCCGACACCATTACCGAGGACGGCTTCCTGCGCACCGGCGACAAGGGTGAGGAGGACGCCGAAGGCAATCTGCGCCTGACCGGACGCCTGAAGGAAATCTTCAAGACCAGCAAAGGCAAATACGTGGCTCCGGCACCGATTGAAAATCGCCTGGCCGTGCATTCACGCATCGAACAGGTCTGCGTGGTGGGCGATGGCTTGAGTGCGCCGCTGGGGTTGTGCGTGTTGTCGGCGGTCGGCCAGCAGGATGCCGGCGGGGCTGCGCGCGCCGGCTTGCATTCCAGCCTGGAAAAACTGCTTGAAGAGGTCAATGGCGCCCTCGACAAGCATGAGCGACTGCGGCGCCTGGTGGTGGTCAAGGACAGTTGGGCCGTGGAAAACGGCTTCCTCACCCCGACCTTGAAGATCAAGCGCAATGTGATCGAAGCGGCTTACGGTGAGCGCTTTGAAGAATGGAGCGAGCGCAGCGAAGCGGTGCTGTGGCAGGATTGATCCACGAACAAAACCAACAAGGAAACTCTGCGATGAGCCTGTGGCGCACCCTCCCAAACATCGAGCAGTTGAACGCAATCCAGAAAAATACCATCGGCGAAGTGCTGGACATCCGTTTCGAGGCCTTCGACGACGAGTCCCTGACCGCCAGCATGGTCGTCGATCACCGCACCCATCAGCCTTACGGCTTGCTGCATGGCGGCGCTTCGGTGGTGCTGGCCGAATCGGTCGGTTCGATGGCCAGCTACCTGTGCATCGATGCCAGTAAATTCTATTGCGTGGGCCTGGAAATCAACGCCAACCATTTGCGCGGCCTGCGCAGCGGGCGGGTGACGGCGGTGGCAAAGGCGATCCACATCGGCCGCACGACCCATGTCTGGGACATTCGGTTGACCAGCGATGAGGGCAAGGCCAGTTGTGTGTCGCGGCTGACCATGGCGGTAGTGCCGTTGGGAGAGAATCCGCCAGCGCGTTAAACAGGGGGGAGTCGCAGCCTGAAGATGCTCTTGTGGCGAGGGAGCTTGCTCCCGCGGGGCTGCCCCAATAGCTTTTACGACGGCTGCGCAGTCGGGCGCGAGCAAGCTCGCTCGCCACACAAGCTTGTTCAACGGTGACTTTGGCCACATGGCTTTGACCGGACTGTCACCCTTCCTGTCAGTTACGGTCATTGCTGTAGGACGCGGTCTTGCGGACAATCAACGCCTGTTCTCGCTCATGGATTTGCAGGTATGTCGCAACAGATCTTTTTCGCCCACGCCAATGGATTTCCTTCGGGGACCTACGGCAAGTTGTTTGCGGCGCTGGCACCCGAGTTTCAGGTGACGCATCTGGAGCAGCACGCCCACGACCCGCGTTTCCCGGCGGACGACAATTGGTACAACCTGGTGGATGAGCTGATCCATCACCTGCAACAACAGGCTGAGCCCGTGTGGGGCGTCGGTCACTCCTTCGGTGGCGTGTTGCACCTGCATGCGGCTTTGCGTTGCCCTGAGTTGTATCGCGGGGTGGTGATGCTCGACTCGCCAGTGCTGACCCGGACCGATCGATGGGTCATCCGGGCGGCCAAACGCTTCGGTTTCATCGACCGCTTGACGCCGGCCGGGCGTACCCTGGGCCGCCGTGAAGAGTTCGCCGACTTGGACAGCGCGCGGAAATATTTCGCCGGTAAAACCCTGTTTCGCGGCTTCGACCCGGAGTGCTTCGATGCCTACCTGCAACATGGTTTGCACCGGGTCGACGACAAGCTGCGCCTGCGGTTCGACCCGGCCACGGAAATCAGCATCTATCGCGGCGTGCCGCACACCAGCCCGGGCAGCACCCGGCAGTTGCGGGTGCCGCTGGCGGTGGTTCGCGGGCACAGCAGCCGCGTGGTGATGCGCCATCACGCCAGTTCGGTCGACCGCCTGCCATTGGGTGAGTCGTTGACCATGCCCGGCGGCCACATGTTTCCGCTCGAACGTCCCCTGGATACCGCTGAAATGCTCAAAGGCCTGTTCCATCGCTGGGACGGCCGTCGACAACAGGATTGCGCATGAGCCACGTCGTCGAAGAGGTCCGCCTGAGCCTGCCGCACATCGAACTGGCGGCGCACCTGTTCGGTCCTGAAGACGGATTGCCGGTCATTGCCCTGCATGGCTGGCTGGACAATGCCAACAGCTTTGCCCGTCTGGCACCCAAGCTCAAAGGCCTGCGCATCATCGCGCTGGACATGGCCGGTCACGGTCATTCCGGGCATCGCCCGCCAGGCGCCGGTTACGCCATGTGGGACTATGCCCACGATGTGTTGCAGGTCGCCGAACAGCTTGGACTGCGCAAGTTTGCGTTGATGGGGCATTCGATGGGCGCCATTGCTTCGCTGATCATCGCCGGGTCGATGCCCGAGCGAGTCACTCACCTGGCGTTGATCGACGGCATCATTCCTCCTACAGACAAAGGTGAAAATGCTGCCGAGCGAATGGGCATGGCCCTGCAGGCGCAACTGGATCTGCGGGAAAAGCGCAAACCGGTCTACGACACCCTCGACCGAGCCATCGAGGCGCGCATGAAGGGCCTGGTGGCGGTCAGTCGCGAGGCCGCTGAACTGCTGGCGCAGCGTGGCCTGATGCCGGTGCCGGGCGGCTACACCTGGCGCACCGACAATCGCCTCACGCTGCCATCGCCGCTGCGTCTTACCACCGAACAGGCCATGGCCTTCGTCCAGCGGATCAAGTGTCCTGCAACGCTGGTGTTCGCTGCCGACGGCATGCTCGCCAAACACCCGGAATTGCTGGAGCGTCTACCCTTTAGCCGGGAACAGCTGCCAGGCGGCCACCATTTGCATCTCAATGACGAGTCCGGTGCAGATCTTGTCGCAGACTGTTTCAATCGGTTCTTCGCCATTCCTTGACTTGTGCCGGGCAACTGTCGAGGCTTGGCGGGTTGAAAAGGGAGACAACCATGATAGATCTCTACACCGCTGCGACCCCGAATGGCCACAAGGTCTCTATCGTGCTCGAGGAACTCGGCCTGCCCTACACGGTGCATGCCTTGAGTTTCGACAAAAAGGAGCAGAAGTCCGCGGACTTCCTCAAGATCAACCCCAATGGCCGGATTCCGGCGATTGTCGACCGCGCCAACGGCGATTTTGCCGTGTTCGAATCCGGCGCCATCCTGATTTACCTCGCTGAACAGACCGGCAAGCTGATGCCTTCCGATCCGAAGGGTCGTTCGCTGGTATTGCAGTGGCTGATGTTCCAGATGGGAGGTATCGGCCCGATGCAAGGGCAGGCCAACGTGTTCTTCCGCTACTTTCCGGAAAAACTCCAGGGCGCCATCGACCGCTATCAGCATGAAACCCGTCGCCTCTACGAAGTGCTCGATACGCGTTTGCAAAGCGTGGAGTTCCTCGCCGGCGAGTACAGCATTGCCGACATCGCCACCTTTCCCTGGGTGCGTGGTTACGAGTGGTCGGGCGTCTCGGTGGAGGGCTTGACGGCGTTGCAACGCTGGATGGCCACCCTGGAGGCCCGGCCGGCGGTGCAGCGGGGTCTGCAGGTACCGCAACGTGCCGATGAAGCCAGTGTCATCAAGGGCGCCCAGGCCATGCTGATCCGATGAGTCTATCCATGCGTTCATTCAGTTTGCTGGTGCTGTGCGGTTTCAGTCCCTTGTTGTTCGCCGCCGATGTTCCGGGCAGTCAGGACCTCCCGATAGTGCCGCGCATGGTCGATGCCCAGATTGTCGACTATCGCCCTGCCGCCGAACTGGAGCGGAACTACCCCTTGGGCTCGATCCGCAAGATCAGTGGCCAGTTGCGTTTCGACGGTCAGGTCAGTGCCCGCGGCAACGTCACTTCGGTGACCTACGAGTTGCCACCGGAGCATTCATCCATCGAGGCGTTCACCGCTGCCCGCGAAGCTTTGCAACAGCAGGACGCCGGACTGCTCTTCTGGTGCCAGGCGCGCGATTGCGGCGAAAGCAGCCTCTGGGCCAATGAAGTCTTCGGCAACGCCAAGTTGTACGGTGCCGACGATCAACAAGCCTATTTACTGCTGCGACTTGCCGCACCACGGGATAACACGCTCGTCGCGCTGTACAGCATCACCCGCGGCAATCGCAAAGCCTACCTGCATGTCGAGCAGTTCGACGCGTCGGCACCGCTGGGCGAGTTGTTGCCCACCTCCGCGACCTTGCTGCGTGAACTCAAGAGCACCGGTGAGCTCGATTTTTCCACATTGAACAGCGCACCTGACGAAACCTGGCTACGCCTGATTTCTCGCGGACTGAATCTGGACACCACCTTGCGGGTCAGTATTTCCGGAGCCAACGCCGAAGCCTGGCGTCAGGCCCTGGTTGGCCAGGGTGTGCGTGCCGCCCGGATGGAAACCGGCAGCGCCGAAGGCTCTGGCCTGCACATCGAGCTATTGCGATAGGCTGTACCGGGCGAACGTGTACGCTGCGTTCGCCTACTCTTTTGTTGACTGACTTTTTCGAGACATTTGATGATCAATAATGATCGCCTGTTGGTGCAGATCCTGCTCGTGGTGCTGTTTGGCGCGAGCTTCTGGGTGATGGCGCCGTTCTGGTCGGCGATGTTCTGGGGCGCGGTCCTGGCATTTGCCAGTTGGCCACTGATGCGCTTGTTGACCCGATGGCTCAACGGCCGCGAGTCTCTGGCGGCGGCATTGCTGACGCTGGGCTGGATGGTGCTGGTTGCGGCGCCGCTGGTGTGGCTGGGTTTCAACCTCGCCGACCATATTCGCGATGCCACGGCATTCATCAAGGATGCGCAGGTCGAGGGGCTACCGGAAGCACCGGTGTGGCTGGGTTCGATTCCCCTGGTGGGCGAGCGGTTGGTAGGGATCTGGAACAGCATCGATGAGCAGGGCGCGGCGATGATGGTGTCGCTCAAGCCTTATCTGGGGCAGGTGGGTAACTGGTTGCTGGCGCGCAGCGCGCAGATCGGCGGCGGTATTCTCGAGCTGACCCTGAGCATCGTCTTCGTGTTCTTTTTCTATCGTGACGGACCGCGCCTGGCGGCGTTTGTCCACACTTTGCTGGAGCGGCTGATCGGTCAGCGGGCCGGTTACTACATTGAACTGGTGGCGGGCACGGTACAGCGGGTGGTGAACGGTGTGATCGGCACTGCGGCGGCCCAGGCGATCCTGGCGCTGATCGGGTTCCTGATTGCCGGTGTGCCGGGAGCGTTGGTGCTCGGTATCGTGACGTTCATGCTCAGCCTGATCCCGATGGGCCCGCCGCTGGTATGGATTCCTGCGACCGCGTGGCTGGCCTGGAAAGGCGAATACGGGATGGCCATATTCCTCGGGATCTGGGGCACATTCGTCATCAGCGGTGTCGACAACGTGCTTAAACCGTACCTGATCAGCCGTGGCGGTAACCTGCCGCTGGTCATCGTGCTGCTTGGGGTGTTTGGCGGGTTGATTGCCTTTGGTTTTATCGGCCTGTTCATCGGCCCGACATTGCTGGCGGTGGCCTACAGCCTGTTGATCGACTGGAGCAAGACCCAGGCGCGGGTTGAAGATCGCCGGCCCTGAGATTTGCATTGGGTTTCAGGACCTCTTCGCGAGCAAGCCCGCTCCCACACTGGATTTGTGATCGACACAGATTGGTGTGGGAGCGGGCTTGCTCGCGAAGAGGGAGTGTCAGTCGACGAAAATATTGTCTGGCACACCGCTTTCGCGAGCAAGCCCGCTCCCACAATGGGCCGGTGTGGCTTTCAGGCGCGGGGCAGGCGAATCACCGCCGTCAGGCCGCCACCTGGGGTTTCTTCCAGTGTCAGCTGTCCGCCCATTCGTTGCGCGGCTTCGCGGGCAATGGTCATGCCCAGGCCAACGCCGCCGGAGTTGCGATTGCGCGAGCCTTCAAGGCGAAAGAAGGGTTCGAATACGGCTTCACGTTGCTCCGCGGCGATACCCGGGCCATGATCGATGACCCGAATCACCAGCTGTTCACGATGGTCTTGCAGGGTAATCAGTGCCTGTCCGGCATAGCGCAGGGCATTGTCCATCAGATTGTTGATGCAGGAACGCAAGGCCATCGGTTGCACTTGCAGGGGGGCACAGTGGCCGCTGGCCTGGACGTTCGCGCCCTGGTCCTGGGCATTTTCGCTCAGGGACTCCACCAATGCCTGCACGTCCATCCACTGCGCAGCTTCGCTGGTGCGCTGTTCATGCAGGTAGGTGAGGGTGGCGTCGAGCATGTTGATCATGTCGTCGAGGTCTTGGCGCATCTGGCCTTGCAGCTTGTCGTCGTCGATCTTCTCCAGCCGCAGCTTGAGCCGCGACAGTGGCGTGCGCAGGTCGTGGGACACTGCGCCAAGCATGCGCGAGCGCTGCTTGACCTGTTCCAGGATGCGCCGCTGCATTTTGTTGAACGTGTGCGCCGCTTGGCGTGCTTCCCGTGGCCCGGATTCTTCCAGTGGCGGGCTGTCGAGGTTTTCGCTCAGGCGCTCGGCTGCGTCACTCAGGCGCTGGATCGGCCGGCTGAGCAGTTTGGCACCGTACCAGGCGGCAATGATCAGCGAGACCAATTGAAACGTCAGGGGCACCAAGGGGCCGCCGAACCACGGCCGTGGCGGCCGCTTCTCGAAGCGTGGGTCCAGTGGCGGACGTGGCCCGTCCAGGCCTTCGGAAAACTCCGGAGGCGGCGGAGGTGGCGGCGGGCCGTAATGGTGAAACCAGGCAAAGGCCAGCAGGTGCGCGAGGATAATCGCCAGCAGCAGCACGCCAAACAGGCGGCCGAACAGCGTATCGAAGCGCCCGCGCATCAGCCGATGTCTCGGGCATCGAACAGGTAACCCTCGCCGCGAACGGTCTTGATCAACTGCGGAGCCTTGGGATCGTCGCCGAGTTTCTGGCGCAGGCGCGACACCAGCAGGTCGATGCTGCGGTCAAAGGCTTCAATCGACCGACCGCGGGCGGCGTCCAGCAGTTGTTCACGGCTGAGCACGCGGCGCGGACGTTCGATAAATACCCAGAGCAGGCGGAATTCGGCGTTGGACAGCGGCACCACCAGGCCATCGTCGGCAATCAGTTGGCGCAGCACGCTGTTCAGGCGCCAATTGTCGAAGCGAATGTTCGCGCGCTGTTCGCTGCGGTCATCGCGTACCCGACGCAGGATGGTCTGGATCCGCGCCACCAGTTCGCGGGGTTCGAACGGCTTGGCCATGTAGTCGTCGGCGCCGAGTTCGAGGCCGATGATCCGGTCGGTGGGTTCGCAGCGGGCGGTGAGCATCAGGATCGGGATGTCCGATTCGGCACGCAACCAGCGGCATAGCGACAGGCCGTCTTCACCGGGTAGCATCAGGTCGAGCACCACCACGTCGAAATGTTCCGCCTGCATCGCCTGGCGCATCGCGGTGCCATCGGTGACGCCGCTCGCGTGGATGTTGAACCGGGCCAGGTAGTCGATCATCAATTCGCGGATCGGGACGTCATCGTCGACGATCAGGGCGCGAATGCTCCAGCGTTTGTCGTCACCGGGCGTTTTTTGATCGTCGTTCACGGGTGCTTGGGTGTTGTGCATGCGTGCATTCATCTGCCAGATAGGCTGCCAACCACAAAGATAGGCTGCGAGGTTGTGGTTCCAGCATAGGCGTCCGGCCCGGAGGCGGGAAGTGCTGTTGTAAGGACCTGTTGCGGTTGCCGAGGGTAGCGGGCCTGGGTGTTGAAGGCGTGTCGTGTGTGTATCGAACTCGACACAATCGCCTCAAGGGCTAGTCTTGCCGGAGCGACGCGACGATTTACCGATCATCGGGTCCCGCAGCGGCGCTGGTTCCGCTACAATGCGCGCCGATTTCGACTTGCCTGAGAGCCCACTCATGTCCGCCTGCCAGACTCCTATCATCGTCGCCCTGGATTTCCCTACCCGTGACGCCGCACTGAAGCTGGCCGATCAGTTGGACCCGAAGCTGTGCCGGGTCAAAGTCGGTAAGGAGCTGTTCACCAGCTGCGCCTCGGAAATCGTCGGCACTCTGCGCGACAAGGGTTTCGAAGTGTTCCTGGACCTCAAGTTCCACGACATCCCGAACACCACCGCGATGGCCGTCAAGGCCGCTGCGGAAATGGGCGTGTGGATGGTCAACGTGCATTGCTCCGGTGGCCTGCGCATGATGGCCGCGTGCCGTGAAGTGCTGGATCAGCGCAGCGGTCCGAAGCCACTACTGATCGGCGTGACCGTGTTGACCAGCATGGAGCGTGAAGATCTGGCGGGTATCGGTCTGGACATCGAGCCCCAGGAGCAGGTGCTGCGCCTGGCCGCCCTGGCGGAAAAAGCCGGGATGGACGGCCTGGTGTGCTCGGCCCTGGAAGCCCAGGCCCTGAAAACGGCGCATCCGTCGCTGCAACTGGTGACCCCGGGGATTCGCCCGGCGGGCAGCGCGCAGGACGATCAGCGCCGCATCCTGACCCCGCGTCAGGCGCTGGATGCCGGTTCCGACTACCTGGTGATTGGCCGTCCGATCAGCCAGGCGGCAGATCCGGCGAAAGCCTTGGCCGACGTTGTGGCCGAACTCGCCTGATCAAACACCGCACAACCCAATGTGGGAGCGGGCTTGCTCGCGAAGAGGGCGTGTCAGTCAACGAAGAGTTTGTCTGACACACCGCATTCGCGAGCAAGCCCGCTCCCACAATTGGTTTTTGGGTTGTTTCAAATATCGGGTTAGACCTTCAGCACCAACTTCCCGAAATTCTCGCCATTGAACAATTTCATCAGCGTCTCCGGGAAGGTCTCCAGTCCTTCGACAATATCTTCCTTGCTCTTGAGCTGCCCCTTGGCCATCCAGCCGGCCATTTCCTGTGCGGCGCTGGCGTATTGGGCGGCGTAGTCCATCACCACAAAACCTTCCATGCGCGCGCGGTTGACCAGTAGCGACAGGTAGTTGGCCGGTCCCTTGACCGCTTCCTTGTTGTTGTACTGGCTGATGGCACCGCAAATCACCACGCGTGCCTTCATGTTCAGACGGCTCAAAACCGCGTCGAGAATGTCGCCACCGACGTTATCGAAGTACACGTCGACGCCTTTCGGGCACTCGCGCTTGAGGCCGGCGAGGACGTCTTCGCTCTTGTAGTCGATAGCGCCATCGAAACCCAGTTCATCGACCAGGAACTTGCACTTGTCCGCACCGCCGGCGATGCCGACGACACGGCAGCCTTTGATCTTGGCGATTTGCCCGGCGATGCTGCCCACGGCGCCGGCCGCGCCCGACAGCACCACGGTGTCACCGGCCTTCGGAGCGCCGACGTCAAGCAGGGCGAAGTACGCCGTCATCCCGGTCATGCCCAGCGCCGACAAGTAACGTGGCAGGGGGGCCAGTTTCGGATCAACCTTGTAGAAACCTCGCGGCTCGCCGAGGAAAAAATCCTGCACGCCCAGGGCGCCGTTGACGTAATCCCCGACCGCGAACCCTGGGTTGTTCGACGCAATGACTTTGCCCACGCCCAAGGCGCGCATGACTTCGCCGAGCCCGACCGGCGGGATGTAGGACTTGCCCTCATTCATCCAGCCACGCATGGCCGGGTCCAGGGACAGGTATTGGTTTTCGACCAGGATCTGACCTGCCGCCGGCTCGCCGACCGGTATTTCCTGATAAGTGAATGTCTCGCGGGTCGCCGCGCCCACCGGACGTTTGGCGAGCAGGAATTGGCGATTGGTCTGGGAAGTCATGGCAGGCGCTCAAGTTGAATGAAGCTTTGTTGATAGCCGGTCAGCGACGATGCCGCAAGTTCGGCTGATGCGGCGAATGCACGTTGATCCAGTGCAGTGATAGTTGGTACGGCAGTTCCATCACTGCAACTCATGGGGGCTCAACCGGAGTCTTGATAGTGCTGCCGTGTTCAAGATATCCATGGCTAGACTGGCCCCATGCGATTCCCGGCTTTCTTCTCTTCGAGGACATAACAATGAGCATGACGTTTTCCGGCCAGGTGGTCGTAGTGACAGGCGGGGCGGCCGGTATTGGCCGTGCGACCGCCCAGGCATTTGCCGCCGAGGGCCTTAAGGTCGTAGTGGCCGATATGGACACTGCGGGCGGCGAGGGCACGGTGGCGCTGATTCGTACGGCCGGTGGCGAAGCGACCTTCGTGCGCTGCAACGTTTCTCTGGAAAACGATGTAAAAAATCTGATGGATGAGGTGATCAACACTTATGGTCGCCTCGACTATGCCTTCAACAACGCCGGCATCGAAGTCGAGAAAGGCAAGCTGGCTGAAGGTACGCTCGACGAGTTCGACGCGATCATGGGCGTCAACGTCAAAGGCGTCTGGCTGTGCATGAAATACCAGTTGCCGTTGCTGCTGGCGCAAGGGGGCGGCGCGATCGTCAATACGGCATCGGTAGCCGGCCTTGGGGCAGCGCCGAAAATGAGCATCTATGCAGCCTCCAAGCATGCGGTGATCGGCCTGACCAAGTCGGCGGCCATCGAGTACGCGAAGAAAAAGATCCGGGTCAACGCCGTGTGCCCGGCGGTGATCGACACCGATATGTTCCGTCGCGCTTATGAGGCTGATCCGAAAAAAGGCGAATTCGCCAACGCCATGCATCCGGTCGGTCGCATCGGCAAGGTCGAAGAGATCGCCAGCGCGGTGCTGTACTTGTGCAGCGATGGTGCGGCGTTCACCACGGGGCATTCGTTGGCCGTGGATGGTGGTGTCACCGCGTTTTAAAACGAAGCACCGATACCAGGTGCGGGAACCTGTGGGAGCGGGCTTGCTCGCGAAGGCAATCTGTCAGTTGATACATCAGTTGACTGATACACCGCTTTCGCGAGCAAGCCCGCTCCCACTTTTTTTGGGTTTCCGCTAAAGGACCAGGCAATGTGTTTCAAATGATTAGATCGAACGGTTTTGGCGGCGTTGTCGCACATGTCTTCGAACACTCCTGTGATTAACTGCTTTTCGCAAAATCAACAGGAGTTTGCTTGCTCATGGAGTTGAGAATCGATCGACAGGCGCTTGTGCCCGTCGTACAGCAAATTGTTGACGCACTGACCTGCTGGCTTCACTCCAGCGGGGTATCGCCCGGTACGCGCCTGCCTTCGGTGCGACAGATTGCGCGGATTAATTTGCTCAGTCAGTTAAGCGTCGTTCAGGCCTGCGAACGCCTGGTGACGCAGGGGATGCTGGTGTCAGGTCATGGGGCCAGCTATACGGTTGCCGCCCCGGCTTTGATCGCGAGCGCGAAGCACGAGCCTGTGTGGATTGAGGGAGCTGAGCCCGAACATGGGCCCTGGTCGGGTGAGTTGAGGCTGGGCTGTGGCGGGTTGCCTGAAAGCTGGCGCGAGACCGACGATCTGATTTACGCGATTCGGCAGGTCAGTCGTACCGATACGGCCAGCCTGTTCAACTACAGCACGCCGCTGGGTTTGCCAGCCTTGCGCCAGCAGATACTCAAGCGCCTCAGGCAACTGGATATCCCGGCGCAGGAAAACCGGATCATGACCACGGCAGGTGCCAGTCAGGGGCTGGACCTGATTGTGCGGACACTGTTCAAGGCCGGCGACTGTGTGGTCGTGGAGAGTCCCGGCTATCCGGTGTTATTCGATCTGTTCAGGCTACACGGCATCCATATGGTGAATGTGCCGCGAACACCGCGTGGGCCGGACGTGGACGTACTCGAATCGTTGCTGGTCAAACACCGGCCTCAGGGGCTGTTGATCAATAGCTTTTATCACAACCCGACCGGCAGCAGCCTTGCACCGGTGGTGGCGCGCCGCGTGCTGCAACTGGCCAAAACCTTTGACGTGCAGGTGGTCGAAGACGACGTTTATGCGGATCTGCGCAGTGGTTCCGGTACACGTCTGGCTGCGCTGGACGACAACGTGATTTATGTGGGCAGCTATTCCAAAACCCTCAGCAGTTCCTTGCGGGTCGGTTTCGTGGTGGCCGGTGCCGCAGTCACTATGCGTCTGGCCGAGGTCAAGATGATCACTGGCATGGGGGCCTCACGATTTTGCGAGTCGGTGCTGGCCTGCCTGTTGGCAAACGGTGCCTACGGCAAACTGGTGCAACGCCAGCGCCAACGCTTGAACAACGACCGGCGGGTGGTGTTGCAAATGCTCGAGGATGCCGAATGGGAAATTTTCGGCAAACCGGCGGGAGGCCTGTTCATTTGGGCGCGATCAAGAATGGCCGACTACGATCAGGTGCGCACCCAGGCACGTCGCCTGGGTGTGCTGCTGTCATCGAAGACCGCCTTCAACTCCTCGGGTGGGGCCAGCGACTGGCAGCGTATCAACGTGGCCTATGCCTGCGACCCGCGTGCCCGTGCGTTCTTTCAGGCCACTGCCCGGGATCGACCTCAAGCGTTCTGAAAACGACGTGGGCGTAGCTTTTTGCCATTATTCCGGCGCCAGAGCCTTGTGTTGCTACTGGCCCGTTGCGAATCTGCGCCTACAGACTTTGGCAGGGGACTAAGTGCAATGATTTCGGCCGTGCAAGGACGTTTTGCCAACCTCGGGATGGCGAAAAAACTGGGTGTCGGGTTTGTCCTGGTGCTGTTGTTGACAGCACTGGTAGCGGGCATTGGCGTGTGGTCCCTGCAAGTCATCAGCCAGCGCTTCGACGGGCTCAAGCAAATGTCTTCGCTCAACAGCGGTTTGCTGAAGGTGCGGCTGCTGGAGCAGGAATACGCCTTGCACGGCAGTCCGAAAACCGTCGATGCCCTGCACGAGGGCGTCGATGGCTTGATCGCTCTGGCCGGCCAGCTCAAAGCGGTGTCTGCGGCCAATGTGGCGGTAATGAATGATGTCGAACAGTCCCTGGGCGCCTATCGCAAGGCCTTCGACGAGTTTGTCTCGCTCACCCAGGCCAAGGACCTGGCGCTGGAAATGGCCAGTTGGTCGGTGTCCAGCGTGGCCAATAATCTTGATGTATTGCAATCGGGGCTCGCCGATGACGGCGCCTATACGCTGAAAGACTCCGAAGGCAAGGACGGTGCCCAATTCATCGAGCAGGCCAGTCAAGTCAGCCAGGTTTCACGCTTGATGCTGCAAGCCATGAATGAAGCACGCGTGCGTCTGGATCAAAGCCGTAAAGGCGACGACAGCGCCGGGCAAGGCAAGATCGAACAGGCCAGCCAGGCATTGGACCAGGCCGAGCAGCTCAAGACCTCGGTCAAGGACGAGGGTTACCAGACCGTCCTCAATGAGGTGACGGGACACATAGCCAGTTTCAGCGACAAGCTGGCCGAGTACACCGGCCTGCTGGAGCAGGAAAAAACCGTCTACCAACAGTTGCACCAACGCGCCGCCCAAGTGGTCGAGCGGGTGGATCAGGCTTATGTCGCGCAAGACCAGGCCATGCAGGCTGAACTGAAAAAGAACTCGCTGCTGATAATCGGCTCTTCCGCTCTGGCTTTGCTGGTCGGACTGGTTGCCGCATGGTTCATCACCCGTTTGATCGTGGCGCCGTTGCGCAGTGTGATTCAGGTGGCGCAGCAGATTGCCTCGGGGGATCTGAGTGCGACCGTTGACGTGACCCGCCGTGACGAAATCGGCCAGTTGATGCAGGCAATGCAGCAAATGGGCGCGGGGCTCAGCCACATAGTCAGTGGCTTGCAGTCGGGTATCGAGCAGTTGGCGACTTCCGCCCAATCGCTGTCGGCGGTGACTGAGCAGACCAATCTTGAGGTCAGCACGCAGAAGGAGGAAACCGAACAGGTCGCCACTGCAATGAATCAGATGACGGCCACGGTGCATGATGTCGCACGAAATGCAGAGGAAGCAGCCCTGGCTGCGCAAACGGCTGACGGCAAGGTCGAAAGCGGTCAGCAGGTGGTACGCCAGAGCATGGCGCGGATCGAACAGTTGGCGGACTCGGCCAATTCCGCCAGTTCGAGCATCGAAAGCCTGAGTGCGGAGATCCAGAACATCGGCACGGTTTTGAGTGTGATCAAGAGCGTGGCGGAGCAGACCAACCTGCTGGCATTGAATGCGGCGATCGAGGCGGCCCGGGCCGGCGAGCAGGGCAGGGGCTTTGCCGTGGTGGCCGATGAAGTGCGGGCGTTGGCCAAGCGAACCCAGCAATCGACCGAGGAGATCGAACGCCTGGTCAGTGCTTTGCGCACGGCTGCGCAGTCGTCGGTGCAGCAGATCCAGAGCAGTGGCGAGTTGGTGAAATTGGCAGTCAGCGATGCCTTGCAGACCGAGAGTGCGCTGGGCAGCATTGCCGCGGCGGTATCGTTGATCCAGCAGATGAACCAGCAGATCGCCGCGGCGGCCGAGGAACAGAGCTCGGTGGCCGAAGAGATCAACCGCAGTGTCACCAGTATCCGCGCCAGTGCCGATCAGTCATCGCTGGCGATGCAGGGCACCGCGGCGTCCAGTATTCAACTGGCGCAACTGGGGGTTGAGCTGAAGGGCATGGTGGGGCATTTCAGGCTTTGAGTTTTGTGGCGTTAATGGCGGGGGTTGGCCTGGAAAATGTGGGAGCGCGCTTGCTAGTCAACTCAACCTGACAGCCAACCTGCTCTCGCGAATGTACCCGGAACCCTGTGGGAGCGGGCTTGCTCGCGAAGACGGCCACACAGTCGATGCGTTTATCCCCGGCTGGACTCATCACCCAAACCCGATACAAAAAAAGGGTTCTTCACGCATTCCCGGGAAACTGTAGGAGCCGGCTTGCTGGCGATGGACTCAAGTGCGCCGCGTTTATTCAGTTCACACGCGTTATCGTTAACGACCATCGCCAGCAAGCCGGCTCCTACAAGGGACCATGCCCACGCGGAAAATGAAGTGACCTCCAAACCAGTGAAAGTCCCAAAAAAAGGCCACCTCTCGGTGGCCTTTCTGTTGTGCGCCCAGCATGGGCGCAATCTTGTGGGTGAAAGTCCCGCCGTGAGCTGACCACAGCGAACGAAGTGAAGCGCAACTGCATGAGGGTGACCGAGTGTGGGGAGGAAGCGTGAATCGAAACCGTGAGCCGATGGACAAGAACCGGATATAAGGCGATGCCGACCAGGGCGAGCGGGCAATAAATCGCAAAGCTCTTGTGGTCAAAGGGCGGCAACGTAAATCCGGCGGTTGTGCGGGGAAGGATTGCGTTCTTACCTGGGGAGATCTCGCCTCGTGCCTGAAAGGGCGACGGCGTAAGCCGGAGCGAGAAGTCAGCAGAGGCCGTAGTAGTCTTTTTTTTGACGAAGGGCCGAACGAGAGAAAGCGTTATAGGCCATGTTGATGCGAACGACCGGAAGTCAGATGCCTGCCAAACGCGGGGCGGATGGAGACTGCGAACGGTGAAACCGTGAGAAGCTCCGTCAGCGACGAGGTCAATCGCCCGCAAAATGAACCCGACAACGCAGGGCAAGGGCTGCTGGAGCGGGCCTTTGCGAGAGAAAACCTGAAACGGGCGTGGAAGCGGGTCAAGGCCAACAAAGGTGCGGCGGGAGTCGACGGTCTGGATATTGAACAGACCGCCGAGCATCTGCTGACTCGATGGCCAACGATTCGTGAACAGCTTCTATCAGGTGTCTACCGGCCCAGTCCGGTACGCCGAGTGGTCATTCCCAAACCTGACGGCGGTCAGCGCGAGTTGGGTATTCCCACGGTCACCGACCGCTTGATCCAACAAGCGTTGCTGCAAGTCTTGCAGCCAATACTCGATCCGACGTTCAGTGAACATAGCTACGGCTTTCGCCCGGGGCGCTCGGCGCAGGATGCCGTTCTAGCGGCTCAGCGTCATGTGTCTTCAGGGCGCAGAGTGGTGGTGGATGTTGATCTGGAGAAGTTCTTTGACCGGGTCGATCACGACATTTTGATTGATCGTCTAGGCAAAAGGATCGCGGACCGGGCGGTTGTTCGCTTGATCCGGGCTTATCTGGATGCGGGAACGCTGATCAATGACGTGGTCGAGAAAAGCCGCTGCGGGGCGCCGCAAGGCGGTCCGCTGTCGCCGTTGCTGGCGAATGTGCTGCTGGACGAAGTGGATCGGGAGCTTGAGCGTCGAGGTCATTGCTTCGTGCGCTATGCCGACGATGCGAATGTGTATGTCCGCAGTCATAAGGCGGGGCAACGGGTGATGGACTTGCTGAAGCGTCTGTATGAAAGGCTGCACTTGAGCGTCAACGAGAGCAAGAGTGCGGTGGCGAGCGCGTTTGGCCGCAAGTTTCTGGGATACGCCTTCTGGGCTTCTCCACAAGCCGTCAAAAGAGCAGTGGCGGTCAAGGCGCGCAAGCAGTTCAAACAACGGATACGCGAACTCACCCGTCGCTCAGGCGGTCGCAGTCTGCGACAAGTTGTCGAGAACCTACGCCCTTATCTTATGGGCTGGAAAACTTACTTCGGGTTGTCACAAACGCCGAAAATCTGGCGAGAGCTGGACGAGTGGATGCGACACCGATTGCGAGCGATCCAGCTTAAACAATGGAGGCGTGGTCCGACGATTTACCGCGAACTGCGGGGGTTGGGAGCCAGCAGCCAAACGGCTCGGAAAGTGGCGGCCAACTCTCATAGCTGGTGGCGTAACAGCCGCTTTGAGCTCAATCGAGTGTTGAATGTGGCGTGGTTCGACAGACTGGGTCTGGTGCGACTCTCATAACCTCAATCTCTCGAACCGCCCGGTGCGGACCCGCATGCCGGGTGGTGTGGCAGGGGAGCGGCCTATGAAGGCCGCCCCCCTATGCCGATTTCGCTGATCAGTCGTAGATCACTTTCTTTTTCCAGTCCGCATCGGCCTCGACGTCTTTGAGGCCTTCGGTCAGCTGGTTGACCTCGCCTTCGACCGGTGCAATGCGATCCATGACCTGGTCATTGGCGCGGGCCAGGAGTTTTTCCAGGTATTCCAGTTGCTCGGCGTAGAGCTGTGGTTCCTGTTGTTTGCGCAGATATTGCACGCCGCGCTCGAACGCCAGGCGGGCCTGCCCGGGCTGGTTCTGTTGCAGGGAATGCTGGCCGAGGTTGTTGAAGAACTCGATGTGTAGCAGCACCAGGATGTGGCGAACTTCACGGATCCAGCGTTTGGCCTCGTTGGGGGGCAGGAAACCGTCCTGTGCCGCGCGGGTGATTTGGCCATGCAAGGCTTCGAGCAGGAAGCGTACATCCTTGGCCTTGGCTTCGGTCTGGATCGGTGCTGGTGGATTGTTGACCGGGATGGATTCTCCCTGGCCGACAAGAGCTTCCAACTCGGCGATCCGTGCCTTGAGGTTGGCGCTGGATTTTTCCAGGTTGAGCCGGCGCTGGCAGACGTTCAGTTCCAGGCGGGCCAACAGCAGCTTGAGTGCCGGGGTCATCAACTGGCCAGGGAAAGTCTCGGTGATTTCGCCGCAGCGTCGCAGGCGATCGTTGAGCTCAATCTTGGTACGGGCCTTTTCCAGCTTGTTGTTTTCCACCACATGGTTCATGTAGCCAATGGCGATCAACAGCGCGATCCCGGCTACTACTAGCAGGGTGATCATGAGTGGCGTCACCGGTAAGACCTCTTTTTAGGGTACGCATGCGAGTTTAGTGGCTTGGCATTTGAGCGCCTAGGCCCGCATGACGGGTTGGATCGGACATGCCTGCGCTTATATCGGCCGCAGCCCCGCTTCTATAAATGGTGGCACGCGATATACAGATTGCCATCACTGGGTGGACTATAACGTCTTGGCGGGTGTCAGAATATAGGCGTCAAACGCCGGGCAGCGGAAAAGCCGCAACGGCGCTCAAAGCACGGCGAAGTCATTGATTTAAATAAATTTATATCAGGGGGTTGACGACTTCTCAATCCATCCATAGAATGCGCGCCACTTGCAGCGTAAAGCACACAGCGAAACGAAGCAGGGAGTGAATGTTGTAGCGTGTCCCCTTCGTCTAGTGGCCTAGGACACCGCCCTTTCACGGCGGTAACAGGGGTTCGAGTCCCCTAGGGGACGCCAATGCGGGAATAGCTCAGTTGGTAGAGCACGACCTTGCCAAGGTCGGGGTCGCGAGTTCGAGTCTCGTTTCCCGCTCCAATTTTAAACAGCTTTGCTTTCGGGCGGGGCTGAGTGAAACCAGAACCAAGTCTTCGGATGCGGATCTGGACACCGAAACACACACCATGTGTTCCGGGTAGCGTGTCCCCTTCGTCTAGTGGCCTAGGACACCGCCCTTTCACGGCGGTAACAGGGGTTCGAGTCCCCTAGGGGACGCCATTTGCGGGAATAGCTCAGTTGGTAGAGCACGACCTTGCCAAGGTCGGGGTCGCGAGTTCGAGTCTCGTTTCCCGCTCCATATTTAACGAAAGCGCCGCTTATTGAGCGGCGTTTTTGTGTCCCCTTCGTCTAGTGGCCTAGGACACCGCCCTTTCACGGCGGTAACAGGGGTTCGAGTCCCCTAGGGGACGCCATTTTGCGGGAATAGCTCAGTTGGTAGAGCACGACCTTGCCAAGGTCGGGGTCGCGAGTTCGAGTCTCGTTTCCCGCTCCATGTTTAACAAAAACGCCGCTCATTGAGCGGCGTTTTTGTTTGCGTGTAAAAAGCGAAATGTCGTCATGCTTCAGTTGCCGATGTTCATTTTTCCCGATTCATCCTGATCATAAAATTCCGGAATCGGATAGTTGAAGCTGTTGAGCCAGCGCTGCATGGCCAGGTCACGTTCGGTAGCCGAAGCGGTTTGCAGAATAGGGGAGGCAACCACGCCGCGAATCTGCAGTTGCAACCACTGTTCGGTGCCTTGTTGCTGCACCGAAGAGGGGCCCGGCTCAATGGCCCAGGCAGCGGTGGACAGGCAAGCCATGCACAGGATCAACAGCCTTTTGGTATTCATCTGGACTCCTCGTACGCTCTACTGGTTCGCACTGGAAGAGGCATCGGCTACCTCAGTCCCGCGACTCCCCCCGGAAGCCAACACTTTTTGGGTGGAGGCCTTGAGTTTTTCTGCGCGGGTTTGGGCCTCTTCGACTTGCTTGGGGCTCAAGTCGGCGCGGGTCACGAGTTCGGCAGCCACCTTCCAGTTATCCTGGTAGATCAGCAGCGTCACCATATTGAGTGCCGCCAGTGAGTTTGACTGCTTGAGCTCCATGGCGGTCATGAATTCAAAGCGTGCTTCAGGGATCCGTCGCTGATTGAGGTAGACGACCCCCAGGTCATTTCGCATCCTGTCGTCGGTGGGGTCCATTTTCACCGCACGCTCAAGGTGAGTGGCAGCGGTGGCGTTATCATTTCTGGCGGCGGCCAACTGGCCCAGGCCTTGTTCCCCTTCGGCCGCCAGACAAGTGCCGAGCAAGCTTTGATACAACGGACCGGCCTCGCTTCGCCCCATCAAACGCAGCACCCGAGCCTTGCGCAGGCGAACCTGGACCAGGCTATCGGGCAATCCTTCCAAATTCGCCAGGCTGGCATACAAACGACCTTCGTTGGCCATGCTGTCGGCCAGGTTCAGGGCCAGTTCTTGATCCGAACCGGGCTTGGCGCAGTCCGCCGGCCGCGAAGACATGCCATTGCTGGCACAACCTGCGAGCATTAATGTCGCCGCTATTGCTATGACTGCTTTCATCAAAGGTCCCCTGGCTACAACAGTTGGAACGCCTGGCCAATGGCAAAAAGGCTGGCCCGGCAGGTGTCCAGAGTCGCCGTTACGAGTGAGGGCGAGGCAACTCAGGTTCAGGCTCCGGCTCATTGCGAGAGCCCGCTGAGACTGTCGAAGTCGCCATTTTCCAGGAAGAACATGCGATAGAAGTTCGGGTCGTAGTTGCGCAGCTGCTCGCCAGGCAATGACGGTAGTTGTGCATTGGCAGCCAGCGGCTGGACCAGATGGGGAGTGACGATCATCAGCAGTTCGCGCTCTTCACGGTTGATGGTGCTGTCGCGGAAAAACGCGCCCAGAACCGGGATATCGCCCAGCCCCGGAAACTTGTTCACCCGTGAATCGTTGTGGGTGCTGATCAGGCCGCTGATGACGAAGCTTTCGCCGTCGGCCAGGGAGATGCTGGTATCGGTACGGCGCACGGTCAGGGCCGGGACTATCGTGCCGGCGATTTTCACTGCGTTGGTGAAGTCCAGTTCACTGACTTCCGGCGCCACCTTCAGCGCGATGCGGTTTTTCCCGACGATGGTCGGCGTCAGGGTCAGGCGGATACCGAATTCCTTGTACTCGATGGACACGTTATCGCTGCCTGAACTGGGCACCGGAATCGGTACTTCACCGCCGGCCAGGAAGCTCGCGCTCTGCCCGCTGAGCGCTACCAGGCTTGGCCGCGCCAGGGTGTAGGCGAAACCGCTGCCCTCCAGCGCGTTGAGTGCCACCAGGGTATTGCCGGTAGCAAAGGTGAGGTTGAACATGTCGTTGTTCACCGGTATCGACGGCGTGACGATGCCGCCGATGGTGGGCAAGGTTCTCGGCGAGCCGAACAGGAAGTTGCCCCGGACGCCGAAAATCGAGGCGGAGGCTTCCTTGAGTTTGGTCCGGCTGACTTCAACGAAGCGGATATCGGTCTGCACCTGGCTCGGCAACTGCGGATCGTCGGAAGGCACAGAAGGTACGCTGGTCAGCGCCGAGGTGGCTTTACCCCTGACGAAGACCATGCTTTGGCGCGGCGTTTTCGAACAGGCGGTCCAGACCATCAGGCTGGTGGTTCCCGGTGCAATACCGGTGAGTATGAAAGCGTCGCTGCCGCTGGGTTGCACGTCGGCAATTTTCGGGTCCCCCACCGCCAGTTTTGTTATCGGAGCGGGGCTGCGCAGTTCATTCTGCAGCCCCTGACCGACCTCGTACGTTGCCGGCCAATTGTCCAGTTGCGGACAGCTGGACAGCGCGGCCTGAGCCGCATCCACGCTGAGGCCCATCCAGAACAGACCATGGATAATTCGCTTGAAAGCAGGCATGGGACGAAAGCACATTAAGTACATCCTTGCTGGATAGGTCTTCAGGCTGATTGAGTTGTCTGGGATCACTTCGTGGGGTTAGGGCTATCCGCCCCAAAGCGCCAGGCCACTTATCCATGGCCTTGGCGTTATTCCTTGCGTGCTACATCCGAGCGGGCGCAATTCGCTGATCGGGCTGGACCGCGAGTCGACCTTTGCAAAAGACGGTTTTGAGTGATTCGGTTACCTGGGCTGCCCGCCAGAGCGGTACACGCGGTTTTGGACTGCACTGTCCGCCGACCTGGTTTCCCCGGAAAATGGTCGGCAGTGAAGGTACAGCGCCGGAAAAGGCTTGCCAGGATCATAGTGAGGTAACTCCTTTTGCCAATCCGCTATCTGATCACTGAAGCTAACGTGGAGATTCGAGCCGTTATGACTTCTTGTTCTTTGACGTTAGTTCAATCAAATCAAAGTGCCATGAGTTAAAAGAAAACTATTGGTGCAAGGACTGGAGACAGGGTGGCGGGCAGGGTCGCAGCGCAGTGCGGTTGCCTGGTGTTGACGGGGGGGGTGAAGCAAAAAAAGCCCGCCAGTCTGACTGGGCGGGCCTTTTGCGTTCAGGGCAATGCTTGTATCGATAAAATCAGGCGTATTCACGAACGCCCTGTGCTCAGTCCACGTGATAGTGGACGGACAGCGTGCCTTTTTTCTGCGAAAGGGAGGCGATGGTGACCGCGCCCAGATCCTTCAAGCTGCGTACATGGGTACCGCCACAACCGTAGGCGGGCAGTTCACCGAAGCCGATTTCCCGGACACCTTCGCGCAGTGAAGTCAGGCGCGGCAGGTCGTGGTCGACCCACTGTCCGATGCCATGCTCAATTGTCCGGGCCTCAATGTCCTGCGCGCAATTGCCCGGCTTGAATTGCACACGGCCTTCACCAGGCCAGTGATGCGCCTTGATCGGCATCCAGCCCATGGTTTGTACAAAGTGCCCGATCAAATGCCCGGCCGAATGCATGCGCGTGTTGAACAACCGGCGCTGCTCATCGACGCGGATTTGCGTCATCCCGGTTTTTACCGGCTGGTCGACAAAATGAATGATCCGCTCGGGATCCTGCATCACGCGCAGCACCTGGCTTTCGCCGATCCAGCCGGTGTCAGAAGGCTGTCCGCCACCCTGAGGGTGGAACAGGGTCGCGCGCAAGACCACGGCAAATTCGTTTTCGTGAGGGGTGCATTCCAGGACTTCCACGTTGGCCTTGAGCTCATCACTATGGAAAAAAAGGCGCAGCGTCATATTCCAGGCTCGTATTGATTATCAGTTTTTATTATAGAAAGCCTGTAAATGCGTGATAATCCTGGCAAACATCAAAGGACTTTTGCGCTGTGAGCATAAATCTTCCACTGCCGCTGCTCGGTGAAATGGCGATCTTCGTCAAGGTTGTCGAGACGGGCAGTTTCTCCGAGGCGGCTCGTCAGTTGGGCTCTTCACCTTCGGCGGTCAGTCGTAGTATTTCACGTCTGGAGAAGGCGCTCGCGACCCGATTGCTGCAACGCACCACGCGCAAGTTGCGCCTGAGCGACGGTGGCGAGGAGGTGTTCAAGCGCTGCCAGGAAATGGTCAACGCCGCCCGTTCGGTGATGGAAATCAGTGGTCAGTTCACGGATGAACCCGAGGGGCTGGTGCGTATCAGCGTGCCGAAAGCGGTGGGCCGGATCGTGATTCACCCGCATATGCCGGAGTTTTTGCGCCGTTATCCCAAGGTGGATGTGGAACTGTTGCTTGAGGACCGCCAGGTTGATTTGATTGACGACCACGTCGACCTGGCGATCCGCATCACTGATCGGCCACCTGCGGGACTGGTGGGGCGGCGGTTGCTGACGATCGATCATATGCTCTGCGCGACGCCGCAGTACCTGGCCGAGCACGGTACGCCGACTCACCCCCACGACTTGCTCAACCACAGTTGCATTTACCTGGGCGAAACCCCGAGCGATGCGCGCTGGAAGTTCAAGAAAGGCAGCCAATCGGTCACCGTCGGTGTGCGCGGTCGCTATGCCGCCAATCACACCGGCGTACGTTATGGCGCGGTGCTGCAGCACATCGGGATTGGCAGCCTGCCGTATTTCACGGCGCGCCATGCCCTGGAGAAAGGGCTGATGGTGCAGGTGCTGCCGGACTGGACTTTTCTCGCGTCTTATCACGGAGGCGCCTGGTTGCTGCATTCGCCAACCCGGTACTTGCCTCCCAAGCTACGGGTGCTGATCGATTACCTGGTGGAGTGCCTGGAGAAGGAGCCGACGCTGGGCAAGCCGGGTAAGTCCAACGGTCCGGGCTGGTCGCCGTCGGAGTATGAACTGCCGGAAAGTGACGGCTTGTTCTGAACGAAAAAAAGGTTCTTCACGCAATCCCGGGAAACTGTAGGAGCCGGCTTGCTGGCGATGGACGCAAGTGCGCCGCGTTTATCCAGTTTGTACGCGTTATCGTTAACCACCATCGCTGGCAAGCCAGCTCCTACAGGAGACCGCGTCCGAGATGTGAACACCAAACTGTAGGAGCCGGCTTGCTGGCGATGGACTCCAGTGCGCCGCGTTTATCCGGTTCACAGCGTTATCGTTAACGACCATCGCCGGCAAGCCAGCTCCTACAAGGGACCGCGTCCGAGATGTGAACACCAAACTGTAGGAGCCGGCTTGCTGGCGATGGACTCATGTGCGCCGCGTTTATCCGGTTCATGCGCGTCATCGTTAACGACCATCGCTGGCAAGCCAGCTCCTACAAGGGACCGCGTCCGAGATGTGAACACCAAACTGTAGGAGCCGGCTTGCTGGCGATGGACTCAAGTGCGCCGCGTTTATCCGGTTCACAGCGTTATCGTTAACGACCATCGCCGGCAAGCCAGCTCCTACAAGGGACCGCGTCCGAGATGTGAACACCAAACTGTAGGAGCCGGCTTGCTGGCGATGGACTCATGTGCGCCGCGTTTATCCGGTTCATGCGCGTCATCGTTAACGACCATCGCTGGCAAGCCAGCTCCTACAAGGGACCGCGTCCGAGATGTGAACACCAAACTGTAGGAGCCGGCTTGCTGGCGATGGACTCATGTGCGCCGCGTTTATCCGGTTCATGCGCGTTATCGTTAACCACCATCGCTGGCAAGCCAGCTCCTACAAGGGACCATGTCCACGCTGAAACCAGTGAAAGGCACAAAAAAGGCCCGCATGTTCAACCATGCGGGCCTTTTGCATGACCAGTCGGGGATCAGTGCTTGCTGTCCTGGTTTGACAGCGCCAGCAGCTGCTTTTCCTGGTTCCAGTCGAAAGGCTCGTCGTTCTGTTCGGCTTCGAAACGGCGCTCTTCCAGTGCCTGATACAGGTCGATTTCTTCATCGGACAAGTAGTGCAGGCAGTCACCGGCGAAATACCACAGCAGATCCCGTGGAATCAGGTGGGCGATTTGCGGATAACGGGAAATGACTTGAGTCAGGATGTCCTGGCCCAGGTATTGGCTTTCGATCGGATCGATCGGCAGTGACGCCAGCAGTTCGTCGAAGCGCTCAAGGAACAAGGCATGGCTTTCTTCGGGAACCTGCTCGGCCTCACCTACGGCGACCAGGATGCTGCGCAGGTGGTCGAGTAAAACGAGATGATCGGCAACGATGTTGGACACGAGATAAGTCCTCAAGAGCAAAACGGGCGCGGGAGTATAAAGCGCCCGCGCCCGTTTTTACATGTTTGAAGGGATCAGCGGACTTTTCCCTCGGCCAGTGCCAAAGCCTCCTGGTCAAAGTCATCGACATCGATCACCTTGCGCCGTGCCGCTTCGGCTTCACGCAGGGTTTGGGCTTCCACCGGCTGCAACACGCCCGCCTCGAGTGCGGCATCGATCACCGATTCGCCGGCCACCGGTTTGACCTGGCCACTCTTGAGTGCCACATGCAGCTTTTTCTGCAACGGCTGTGCGGCGCCCAGCAGATTGCAGGCGTGTTGCAATGCACCGACCGGATCGTCGCTCGCTTGTGGGCGATAGCATCCCAGGAGCAATTCCTCCAGGGCTGGGTCGCCCTTGGCGCGGCCAATCAACGCAGCGACTTCGGCTCCGAGTTTGTCCGATGGTCCTTTGTGTCGGCGACCGAACGGGAACACGATCACCCGCAACAGGCAGCCCACGACTTTGTTCGGGAAGTTGTTCAGCAGCTCATCCATAGCCCGTTCCGCCTGGCCCAGGCTTTCCTCCATGGCCCAGGCCAGCAGCGGTGTCATGTACTGCGGTGAGTCGAGATCGTTGTAGCGTTTGAGTGCGGCCGAGGCCAGGTAAAGGTTGCTGAGCACGTCGCCCAGTCGAGCGGACAGGCGTTCGCGGCGTTTCAATGCGCCGCCCAGCAACATCATGCTGAGGTCGGCGAGCAGGGCGAAAGCAGCGGCCTGACGATTGAGGGCGCGGAAATAACCTTGGCTGAGTTTGTCGCCCGGGGTGTGTTCCAGGTGCCCGAAACCGAGATTCAACACCAGCGTACTGGCAGCGTTGCCCACGGCAAAGCCGATGTGCTTGAGCAGCAGGCCATCGAACTCTCTGAGCGCCTGATCCTTGTCTTCACGGCCGGCGAGGGCCATTTCCTTGAGCACGAAGGGATGGCAGCGGATCGCGCCCTGGCCGAAGATCATCAGGTTGCGCGAGAGAATGTTCGCGCCTTCCACGGTGATGAAAATTGGCGCGCCGTTCCACTTGCGGCCAAGGTAATTGTTCGGCCCCATGATGATCGCCTTGCCGCCGTGCACATCCATGGCATCGCTGATGCAGTCGCGGCCGCGCTCGGTCAGGTGGTACTTGAGAATCGCTGACAGCACCGACGGTTTCTCGCCCAGATCGACCGCATTGGCGGTGAGCATGCGGGCGGCGTCCATCATCCAGGCATTGCCGCCAATGCGGCCCATGGCTTCCTGAATGCCTTCGAAAGCGGCAATCGGCACGTTGAACTGTTCGCGAACCTGAGCGTATTGGCCCGTCACCAGGCTGGTGAACTTGGCCATGCCGGTGCCCACCGCCGGCAGGGAAATCGAACGCCCGACCGACAGGCAATTCATCAGCATCATCCAGCCTTTGCCGAGCATTTCCTGGCCACCGATGAGGAACTCCAGCGGGACGAACACATCCTTGCCGGAGTTCGGGCCATTCATGAACGCGGCGCCCAGCGGCAGGTGCCGGCGGCCGATCTCGACACCGGCGGTGTCGGTCGGAATCAGCGCCAGGCTGATACCCAGGTCTTCCTTGTCACCCAACAGGTGATCCGGGTCGTAGGCCTTGAAGGCCAGGCCGAGGAGGGTGGCCACCGGGCCGAGGGTGATGTAGCGCTTTTCCCAGTTCAAACGCAGGCCGAGGACTTCCTGGCCTTCCCATTCACCTTTGCAGATCACCCCGGAGTCCGGCATGCCGCCGGCGTCGGAGCCGGCCAGCGGACCGGTCAGGGCAAAGCACGGGATGTCGTCGCCGCGGGCCAGGCGTGGCAGGTAATGATTGCGTTGTTCATCGGTGCCGTAATGCAGCAACAGTTCAGCCGGGCCGAGGGAATTGGGGACCATCACGGTGGAGGCGAGGTCGCCGCTGTGGCTCGCCAGTTTCATCGCCACTTGCGAGTGGGCATAGGCGGAGAAGCCCTTGCCGCCAAACTCCTTGGGGATGATCAGGGCGAAAAAGCCATTGTCCTTGATGAAGGTCCAGACTTCGGGCGGCAGGTCCATGGTTTGACCGAGCTGCCATTCATTGACCATGGTGCAGAGTGTTTCGGTCGGCCCGTCGATGAAAGCCTGTTCCTCTTCGTTCAATTGCGCCTTGGGATAGGACAGCAGTTTGCTCCAGTCCGGGCGGCCGCTGAACAGTTCACCGTCCCACCACACCGTGCCGGCGTCGATGGCGTCGCGTTCGGTTTGCGACATCGGCGGCAGGGTCTTCTGGAACCAGCTGAACATCGGTGCACTGAACAATTTGCGACGCAGGTCGGGCAGCAGCAGTGGCGCGGCGACGGCGGCGATCAATACCCATAAAACCAGCAACAACCAGCCCGGCGCGCGACTGAGCGCACCCATCGCCACGACATAGACGGCCACGATGACCAGGGCGGGCAGCGGGGCGATGCGACGGTGAGCCAAATAAGCAATCCCGACCAGCAGAACCAGTATCCACAACAGCAGCATATTCATTCCTCCGTGAAACCAGGGCGAACCAACCCTCGAAGCTTAGACGGCATCCGTAAAACAGGCTGGCTGGAGCGATGTGATTGGAATCGTGGGAAAAGCGTTGATTGAGCGAGCGGCAAAGCGCCCATGTTTGGCCGAAACGTCGTTATCTCTGTGCTCAAGCGCTCGCTAGACTCGGGGCTTCCCCAGGAGATTATTCTCATGCACGAGTATCTGAGTCCCGGCCGCTTCATCGATAGTGACCATCCGTCCGTGGTGGAGTTCGCCGAAAAACACCGTGGCGCCAGTCGCGATCCGCTTGAGCAGGCGATCAGTCTCTATTACGCCGTGCGTGAAGCGGTACGCTACAACCCCTACACCTTCAGTCGCGATCCGCAGACCCTGCGCGGCAGTTATGCGCTGGCGACCGGGGAAAGTTACTGCGTACCCAAGGCCACGCTGCTGGCCGGTGCCGCGCGGCATTGCGGGATTCCCGCGCGGATCGGCCTGGCGGATGTGCGCAATCATTTGTCGACGCCACGGCTGCTTGAGCTGCTCAAGAGCGACATGTTCGCCATGCACGGCTACACCGAGTTTTATTTGCAGGGTCGCTGGATCAAGGCGACACCGGCGTTCAACCGCAAGCTCTGCGACCTGTTCAATGTGGCGCCGCTGGAGTTCGACGGGATCAACGACAGCGTTTTTCATCCCTACAACCGCGAGGGCGCGAAGCTGATGGAGTACCTCGTCGATCACGGCCAGTTCGCCGACGTACCTGAAGCGTTCTTTTTCGAACACCTGGAAAAATGCTATCCGCACCTGTTCGGCGAGCAACAGCAACCGCTGTTGGGTGACATGCAGAGCGATTTGAGTCGCGCCTGATCCGGCGTATGCTGCCTGCCCACTTATCGAAAAAGAGGCGGTCATGCTGAAGATCTGGGGTCGGAAAAACTCGTCGAATGTCAGGAAACCGTTGTGGGCCGCCGAAGAGTTGGGGCTGGCCTATGAAGCCATCGATGCCGGTGGCGCCTTTGGAGTCGTCGATACCCCCGAGTACCGAGCGATGAACCCGAACGGTCGGGTTCCGGTGATCGAAGACGATGGTTTCGTATTGTGGGAATCCAACGCCATCGTGCGTTACCTGATGGCCCGTCACGCCGGCGGTACGGCCTGGTATCCGGCGGATCTGCAAGCCCGTGCCACCGCCGACAAGTGGATGGACTGGACCACCTCGAGTTTTGCCGGACCGTTTCGCACCGTGTTCTGGGGCGTACTGCGCACCCCGGCAGACCAGCAGGATTGGGCGGCCATCAAGGCGGCGATCAAGGAATGCGACACGCTGCTGGCGATGGCCGATCAGGCGTTGGCGAACTCGCCCTACCTGTCCGGAGACGAGATCGGCATGGGCGATATTCCCCTGGGCAGTTTCATTTATGCCTGGTTCGAGATGCCGATCGAGCGTGTGCCACAACCGCATCTGCAGGCCTGGTATGCACGGTTGAAACAGCGTCCGGCGTATCGCAAAGCCGTCATGACCGCGTTGACTTAATACTCACTATCGACACGCTTGACTGTACTTGTGTGGCGGCGACAAGCACCATTGTGCCAGTTCGCTGCGGTTGTATTGTTCGCCGTCGCCCATACTTATCCCTTTCTTCCCTTCTTGGTGCGTAAATCCGATATGAGTTCCGCTCTGTCCATCCGGCAGCTAACCAAAACCTACGGCAACGGTTTCCAGGCCCTGAGTGGTATCGATCTGGATGTCGCCGAGGGTGACTTTTTCGCCTTGCTTGGCCCCAACGGCGCCGGCAAATCCACGACCATCGGTATTCTCTCGACCCTGGTGAACAAGACCAGCGGCACGGTGAATATCTTCGGTCACGACCTGGACAGGAATCCTGCGCAGCTCAAACGCTGCATCGGCGTGGTGCCTCAGGAATTCAACTTCAACCAGTTCGAAAAGACCTTCGACATCGTCGTGACCCAGGCCGGCTACTACGGCATCCCGGCGAAAATCGCCAAGGAACGCGCCGAGCAGTACCTGACCCAGCTCGGCTTGTGGGACAAGAAGGACGTGCCGTCGCGTTCGCTGTCCGGCGGCATGAAGCGGCGCCTGATGATCGCCCGCGCGCTGGTCCATGAACCGCGCCTGCTGATCCTTGACGAACCGACTGCCGGGGTGGACATCGAACTGCGTCGCTCGATGTGGAGCTTCCTCACCGAGCTGAACCAGAAAGGCATCACCATCATCCTCACCACCCACTACCTGGAAGAGGCTGAGCAGTTGTGCCGCAACATCGGCATCATCGACCACGGCACCATTGTCGAGAACACCAGCATGAAGCAGTTGCTTAGCCAATTGCATGTGGAAACGTTCCTGCTGGATATGAAGAACACGTTGCACGTGGCGCCTCAGTTGATCGGCTACCCGGCCAGACTGGTCGATAGTCACACCCTGGAAGTCCAGGTGGACAAGTCCATGGGCATCACCGCGCTGTTCACCCAGTTAGCGCAGCAAAACATCGAAGTGCTGAGCCTGCGTAACAAAACCAATCGCCTCGAGGAGTTGTTCGTGTCCCTGGTGGAGAAAAATCTGTCGAAGGTGGCGGTATGAGTTCCGAGCTGCGCCCCAACCTCATTGCCCTCAACACCATCGTTTACCGTGAAGTCCGGCGTTTCACCCGGATCTGGCCGCAGACCCTGCTGCCACCGGCCATCACCATGGTCTTGTACTTCGTGATCTTCGGTAATCTGATCGGTCGGCAAATCGGCGACATGGGTGGCTTCACTTACATGGAGTACATCGTGCCGGGGCTGATCATGATGTCGGTGATCACCAACTCCTACGGCAACGTGGTGTCGAGTTTCTTCGGCAGCAAGTTCCAGCGTTCCATTGAAGAACTGATGGTCTCGCCGTTGTCGCCGCACACCATCCTGATCGGCTACACCCTGGGCGGCGTACTGCGCGGGTTGATGGTGGGGATCATCGTGACCCTGCTGTCGCTGTTCTTCACCGACTTGCAGGTGCATCACCTGGGCGTGACCATCCTGGTGGTGGTGCTGACCGCGACGATTTTCTCGTTGCTGGGTTTCATCAACGCCGTGTTTGCGCGCAACTTCGATGACATTTCGATCATTCCGACGTTCGTGCTGACGCCACTGACCTACCTGGGCGGGGTGTTCTATTCGATCTCGCTGTTGCCGCCGTTCTGGCAGACCGTGTCCCTGGCCAACCCGGTGCTGCACATGGTCAACGCATTCCGCTACGGCATCCTCGGCGTGTCGGATATCCGCATCAGTATTGCGATTACGTTCATGCTGGTGGCGACCGTGGTGCTTTACCTCGGATGTGCGCGGTTGCTGGTCAGCGGACGCGGAATGCGTACCTGAGAAATACCGAGTCGTCTGTTTCGCGAGCAAGCTCGCTCCCACACTGGATCTATGTAGCACTGAGGATCCCTGTGGGAGCGGGCTTGCAAGCGAAGGCGTCAGCCCAGACACTACAAAAAAACGGCCTCCCAAGTGGAGGCCGTTTTGCATTCTCACATCCGGCTCTTCTTGCGCCGCTTCCATTGCCTGGCCACCCACCAACGCCAATACGTCATCACCAGGAAGTAGGACAGCGCTCCGAGTGCCAGCCCCGTCACGACCGAACCCAGCAGAAACGGTTGCCACAAGGTCGAGATTTCACCCTTGATCCATTCCCAGGTCAGCGAGTCCGGTAACTGCCGGGCGGGAACGTCCATCAACCAGGCACCGGTCTGGTACGTGCAAAAGAATACGGCAGGCATGGTGATCGGGTTGGTCAGCCAGACCAGGCTCACGGCAATCGGCATGTTGCCGCGCACGATGATGGCGAGGATTGCTGCCAGCAGCATCTGCAACGGGATCGGCAGGAACGCGGTGAACAGACCTACCGCCATGGCGCGGGCAACAGAGTGGCGGTTGAGGTGCCACAGGTTCGGGTCATGCAGCAGAGTGCCGAGAAAGCGTAAGGACTTGTGTTCCCTGATGCTCATCGGGTCTGGCATGTAACGTTTGAATAAGCGCCGGGGCATAAGGCTTCTCGGTCGGTCAGGGTGGCAAGTATGTCTGGATTCTACGAACTGCCCATTCAGACTTTGTGACAATTATTGACGACGTCGAGGCCAAGGGCGGGCTAAGCCTAGAGGGTACTCTCAAGGACGGGCTTATGCGCACAGGGATGATGGCGCTGGCGCTGGGTCTTTTGACCTTGCGTTTTTTACCGGCATTACCGCCGGTCTGGTTGTGGCTGGCGATGCCGGTGGCGGGTTTGATGTTGCTGCCGTTCAGGACCTATCCGGTGGCGTTTTACCTGTTCGGCTTGAGTTGGGCCTGCGCCAATGCGCAGTGGGCGCTGGATGACCGACTGCCACCGGTGCTGGACGGAGAAACCCGCTGGGTCGAAGGGCGGGTCACTGGCTTGCCCCGGCATGACGACGGTGTGGTGCGTTTCGAATTGACCGACATCCAGTCCCGGCGTACCCGGCTGCCGCGGCAAATGCGTCTGGCCTGGTACGGCGGGCCGCCGGTGAACAGTGGTGAGCGCTGGCGCCTGGCAGTCAAATTGAAGCGCCCGGTCGGGCTCCTCAATCCGCAGGCGTTCGATTACCAGGCCTGGTTGCTGGCACAACGCATCGGGGCAACCGGGACGGTCAAGCAGGGTGAGCGCCTGGCGCCAGCTCAATGGGCCTGGCGCGATGGAATCCGCCAGCGATTGCTGGCGGTGGATGCCCAAGGGCGAAGCGGCGCGTTGACCGCATTGGTACTCGGGGACGGCGCCGGGCTAAGTCGCGAAGACTGGCAGGTACTGCAGGACACCGGCACGGTGCATCTGTTGGTGATTTCCGGACAGCATATCGGGTTGCTGGCGGGCGTTGTGTATCTTCTGATCGCGGGCCTGGCCCGTTTTGGGTTATGGCCGAACCGTTTGCCATGGTTGCCTTGGGCATGTGGCCTGGCATTCGCCGCGGCGCTCGGTTACGGGATGCTGGCCGGTTTCGGGGTGCCGGTACGACGGGCCTGCCTGATGATTGGCCTGGTGTTGTTGTGGCGTCTACGGTTCCGTCATCTCGGTGCTTGGTGGCCACTGTTGTTGGCACTCAACGGCATTTTGCTGCTGGAGCCCCTGGCGAGTCTTCAGCCTGGCTTCTGGCTGTCGTTCGCTGCCGTTGCAGTCTTGATCTTGACCTTTGGCGGCCGTTTGGGACCGTGGCGCTGGTGGCAAACCTGGGCCCGTGCCCAGTGGCTGATTGCAATCGGGTTGTGCCCGTTGTTACTGGCACTGGGATTGCCAATCAGCCTCAGCGGGCCGCTGGCCAATTTGTTCGCCGTGCCCTGGATCAGTCTGGTGGTGCTGCCACCGGCATTGCTCGGGACTCTATTGCTACCGGTGTCCTATGTGGGTGAGAAATTGCTGTGGCTGGCGGGCGGCTTGATCGACTGGTGGTTCAGGGGATTGGGACTCATTGCCGGTCAGGTTCCCGCCTGGGTGCCCACGGCGGTTCCGCTATGGGCCTGGTTGATCGGTGCCTTTGGCGCTGTTCTGCTATTACTGCCGCGAGGCGTACCGATGCGCCCGTTAGGGTGGCCCATGCTGTTGATGCTGGTTTTTGCGCCTAGGCCGATGTTGCCGGAAGGCATGGCCGAAGTCTGGCAACTGGATGTCGGCCAGGGCCTGGCGATCCTGGTGCGCACCCGGCATCACGCGATGCTGTATGACGCCGGACCGCGTTTCGGTGAACTCGACCAGGGGGAGCGGGTGGTGCTGCCGGCGTTGCGCAAACTGGGGGTGAAGGACCTCGACCTGATGCTGATCAGCCACGCCCATGCCGACCACGCCGGTGGTGCCCGGGCGGTTACCAAGGGCTTGCCGGTGAACCGGGTGGTCAGTGGTGAGCCGTCGGACTTGCCTGTGGAGTTACGGGCCGAGCGTTGTGAGAGCGGTCGACAATGGACCTGGGATGAAGTCGATTTCCAGCTTTGGCACTGGCCATTGGCCGGGGACAGCAACCAGAACTCCTGCGTCTTGCTGATCGAGGCCAATGGCGAACGGTTGCTGTTGAGTGGCGACATCGATGCCGCCGCCGAGCGCGCTTTGCTGGACAGTCCGTTGGCCCTGCCCACCGATTGGCTGCAGGCGCCACACCACGGCAGTCGCAGTTCTTCGTCAAACGCCCTGCTGGAGGTCTTGCAACCCAAAGGGGTGCTGATCTCACGCGGTCAGGGCAATTCGTTTGGCCATCCGCATCCCACGGTCATCGCGCGTTATCAAAAACGTGGAATGGCGATCTACGACAGCGTCGAACAGGGTGCCATTCGTCTGCAACTGGGGCGCTTCGAGCCGCCGTGGTCAATGCGCCAGGAACGGCGTTTCTGGCGCGATCCGCCGCCTTTGCACCAATAACCGGGCGTTACTCAAGCCCGACCGGATGCGACATACCGGTCTTCGGTGCCAGCACCCCCTATGTTAGAGTGGCGCACTTTTTCGAGGGGATTGTCACTGTGTGGGAATTGGTCAAATCCGGCGGCTGGATGATGCTGCCGATCATTCTGAGTTCCATCGCGGCCATGGCCATCGTCGCCGAGCGTCTCTGGACGCTGCGCGCCAGCCGCGTGACCCCGGAGCATTTGCTCGGGCAGGTCTGGGTCTGGATCAAGGACAAACAGCTCAATAAAGACAAACTCAAGGAGCTGCGCGCCAACTCGCCTTTGGGCGAGATCCTGGCGGCGGGCCTCGCCAACTCCAAACATGGTCGCGAGATCATGAAGGAGTGCATCGAAGAGGCCGCTCAACGGGTCATCCATGAGCTTGAACGCTATGTCAGCGCCCTGGGCACCATCGCCGCCATGGCGCCATTGCTGGGCCTGCTGGGTACAGTGCTGGGCATGATCGACATTTTCAGCGCATTCACGGGCTCGGGCATGACCACCAACGCCTCCGTTCTGGCGGGTGGTATTTCCAAGGCCCTGATCACCACGGCTGCGGGCCTGATGGTGGGTATCCCATCGGTGTTCTTCCACCGTTTCCTGCTACGGCGTATCGATGAGCTGGTGGTGGGCATGGAGCAGGAAGCGATCAAGCTGGTCGAGGTGGTGCAGGGCGACCGTGATGTGGATCTGTCCGGGAGCAAAGCGTGAAATTCCGCCGCAAACAACGGGAAACGGTGGACATCAACCTCGCGTCGCTGATCGACGTGGTGTTCATCCTGCTGCTGTTTTTCGTCGTGACCACCACTTTCACCCGTGAAACCCAGTTGCGCGTCGATCTGCCGGAAGCGGTCAGCGGCACGCCCGCCGACGATCAAAGCAAGCCTCTGGACATCACCATCAGCGCCGACGGCGTGTTCTCGGTGAACAACCAGATCCTGGCGAAGAGTGACCTGGCCTCGTTGATGGACGCGCTGCAAAAAGAAGCCAACGGCGACACCAACCGGCCGCTGTCCATCAGCGCTGACGGCAAGACTCAGCATCAATCGGTTATCACTGCCATGGATGCGGCCGGCAAACTCGGTTTCAGTCACTTGCGCATGACCACTATCGAGGCGGCGCCTCCCGCGCCCTGATGGCCATGTCCGATCGATTGCTCGCCGCGTGGTATGACGGTCATCCGGCCCTGAAGCTGTTACAGCCACTGGAATGGCTGTACCGGCGCGTGGTCATGAACAAGCGCAAGCGCTTTCTGGCGGGTGAAGGCGAGATCTATCAGCCGCCGGTGCCGCTGATCGTGGTCGGCAACATCACCGTGGGTGGCACCGGCAAGACACCGCTGATTCTATGGATGATCGAGCACTGCCAGCGCAGCGGCCTGCGGGTCGGCGTGGTCAGTCGCGGCTACGGCGCCAAACCGCCGCAGTTGCCGTGGCGGGTCGAGGCCGAGCAGAGCGCCGACGTTGCTGGTGACGAGCCGTTGCTGATCGTCCAGCGCACGGGCGTGCCGCTGATGATCGACCCCAATCGCAGCAACGCGGTCAAAGCCTTGCTGGCCAGTGAACCGCTGGACCTGATCTTGTCCGACGACGGCATGCAGCACTACCGCCTTGCCCGTGACCTGGAACTGGTGCTGATCGACGCCGCCCGCGGCCTGGGCAACCGTCGTTGCCTGCCTGCCGGGCCATTGCGTGAACCGGCCGAGCGCCTGCAAAGCGTCGACGCGGTCCTCTACAACGGTGCCGCGGCTGATCGCGATGATGGATTTGCCTTTCAATTGCAACCCACCGCGCTGGTCAATCTGCGCAGCGGCGAACGGCGTACCCTCGACCATTTCCCCAGTGGCCAGGCCCTGCACGGGGTGGCGGGCATCGGCAATCCGCAACGTTTCTTCAAGACCCTCGAAACGCTACACTGGCAGCCGGTTCCACATGCGTTTGCCGACCACGCCGAATACAGCGTGCAGGCTTTGAATTTCACGCCGTCATTGCCGCTGGTGATGACGGAAAAGGACGCGGTGAAATGCCGTGCCTTTGCCGCCGCCGACTGGTGGTACCTGGCGGTCGATGCCGTGCCGTCGCCGGCCTTCGTGGCCTGGTTCGACACACAGCTGATGCGCCTGCTGCCGGCTCGTTTGTTGCCTTAACTCCGTTTTTTCCAGGGAATGCTCATGGACACCAAATTGCTCGATATCCTCGCTTGCCCGGTCTGCAAAGGCCCGCTCAAGCTCAGCGCCGACAAGACCGAGCTGATCAGCAAGGGCGCAGGCCTGGCCTACCCGATTCGCGACGGCATCCCGGTGATGCTCGAATCCGAAGCTCGCACCCTGACCACCGACGAGCGCCTGGATAAATGACCACAGCCTTTACCGTCGTCATTCCATCGCGTTATGCCTCCACCCGCCTGCCGGGCAAGCCGATGCTGTTGATCGCCGGCAAGCCGATGATCCAGCACGTCTGGGAACAGGCGAGCAAAAGCAGCGCCGAGCGGGTGGTGGTGGCCACCGACGACCCGCGCATCGTCGAGGCTTGCAAAGGCTTTGGTGCCGAAGTGGTGCTGACCCGTGAAGATCACAACTCCGGCACCGACCGCCTGGCCGAAGTCGCAATGAAACTGGGCCTGGCGCCCGATGCCATCGTGGTCAATGTCCAGGGCGACGAACCGCTGATCCCGCCGAGCGTGATCGATCAGGTCGCCGCCAACCTGGCCGCCCACGCGCAAGCGCGCATGGCCACCCTGGCTGAGCCGATCGAAGACGCGGACACCCTGTTCAATCCCAACGTGGTCAAGGTCGTCAGCGACCTCAATGGCCTGGCGTTGACATTCAGCCGCTCCACCTTGCCCTGGGCGCGGGATGCGTTCGCCGTGAACCCTGAGCAGTTGCCGGAAGGTGTGCCGTATCGCCGCCATATCGGCATCTATGCCTACCGTGCCGGTTTCCTGCAGGATTTCGTCAGCTGGGGTCCCTGCTGGCTGGAAAACACCGAGTGCCTGGAACAGCTGCGTGCCCTGTGGCACGGCGTGCGGATTCATGTGGCCGACGCACTGATCGCGCCGCCCGCCGGCGTCGATACCGCTGAAGACCTTGAGCGCGTTCGTCGCCTGCTGGAGGCGTGATGCGGGTTTTGTTTGTCTGCCTGGGCAACATCTGCCGCTCTCCCACGGCCGAAGGCGTGCTGCGACACAAGTTGCGCGAGGCCGGCTTGGTCGATCAGGTTGAAGTGGCCTCCGCCGGTACCGGCGACTGGCATGTCGGCAAGGCGCCGGACAAGCGCAGTCAGGCCGCGGCGAAGCTGCGCGGTTATGACTTGTCCGCCCAGCGCGCCCGGCAAGTCAGCCGTGCCGATTTCGCCACTTATGACCTGATCCTGGCGATGGACAACAGCAACCTGCGCAACCTCAAGGCCTTGCAGCCGGTCAAGGGCAAGGCAGAGCTGGATTTGTTCCTGCGCCGTTATCAGTCGGAAATCGATGAAGTGCCGGACCCGTATTACGACGGCGACCAAGGCTTCGAACAGGTGCTGGACCTGATCGAGCGCGCCAGCGATTTGCTGGTGATCGAATTGAAGGGACGGTTATGAGTTTGCAGGTTCGGTCGCAGGTTTCGCTCAAGCCGTTCAACAGCTTTGGCGTGGATGTCCAGGCCCGGCTGTTTGCCGAGGCCCACAGCGACGCCGATGTGCGCGAAGCCCTGGCCTATGGGCTGGAGCACAAGGTCCCGGTGCTGGTGATTGGCGGGGGCAGCAACCTGTTGCTGACGGCAGATATCGATTCGCTGGTCCTGCGCATGGCCACTCGCGGCATTCGTGTGCTGAGCGATGACGGCGGCAAGGTGGTGATAGAAGCGGAGGCGGGTGAGCCCTGGCATCCGTTCGTGCAGCACACGCTGGCGCTGGGGTTGTCCGGGCTGGAAAACCTCAGCCTGATTCCCGGCACTGTCGGTGCGGCACCGATGCAGAATATTGGCGCCTATGGGGTCGAGATCAAGGACGTATTCGCCGGCCTGACCGCCCTCGATCGCCAGACCGGCGAACTGCGCGACTTCAGCCTGGCGCAGTGCAACTTCGCTTACCGCGACAGCCTGTTCAAGCAGGAGCCGGGACGCTGGTTGATCCTGCGTGTGCGTTTCGCCCTCGACCGCGCCGCGCATTTGCATCTGGAGTACGGTCCGGTACGTCAGCGCCTGACCGAACAGGGCATTGAGCATCCGACCGCCACCGATGTCAGCCAGGCCATTTGCAGCATCCGCAACGAAAAACTCCCGGACCCGGCGGTACTGGGCAATGCCGGCAGTTTTTTCAAGAATCCCCTGGTATCGGCGGCGCTGGCTGCACGGCTCAAGGGGGAGTACCCGGACCTGGTGGCCTATGCGCAACCTGATGGCCAGATGAAATTGGCCGCCGGCTGGCTGATCGAGCGGGCAGGCTGGAAAGGTTTTCGCGATGCTGACGCGGGTGTCCATAAGCTGCAGGCGCTGGTGCTGGTCAACTATGGTGGCGCAACGGGCCTGCAACTACTGAACCTGGCGCAGCGTATCCAGAAAGACATTTCAGAACGTTTCCATGTCGACCTGGAAATGGAACCAAACCGGTATTGAGCTAAGCTTTCAAGACGGATTAAAAAGCCCTGCACGATGTTTATTGTGCAGGGCTTTTTTTGGGGCATTCTCTGGTTTGGAGGTCATTTCATTCTCGACCAGAACGCGGTCTCCTGTAGGAGCTGGCTTGCCAGCGATGGTCGTTAACGATTACGCGCATGAGCTGGATAAACACGGCGCACGTGAGTCTATCGCCAGCAAGCCGGCTCCTACAGTTTGGCGTTCACATCATTTCGACCAGGACGCGGTCCCTTGTAGGAGCTGGCTTGCCAGCGATGGTCGTTAACGATAACGCGCATGAACCGGACAAACGCGGTGCACTTGAGTCCATCGCCAGCAAGCCGGCTCCTACAGTTTGGCGTTCACATCATTTCGACCAGGACGCGGTCCCTGGTAGGAGCTGGCTTGCCAGCGATGGTCGTCAACGATGACGCGCATGAACCGGACAAACGCGGCGCACTTGAGTCCATCGCCAGCAAGCCGGCTCCTACAGTTTGGTGTTCACATCATTTTCGACCAGGACGCGGTCCCTTGTAGGAGCTGGCTTGCCGGCGATGGTCGTTAACGATAACGCGCATGAACCGGACAAACGCGGTGCACTTGAGTCCATCGCCAGCAAGCCGGCTCCTACAGTTTGGTGTTCACATCATTTCGACCAGGACGCGGTCCCTTGTAGGAGCTGGCTTGCCAGCGATGGTCGTTAACGATGACGCGTACGAACCGGATAAACGCGGCGCACTTGAGCCCATCGCCAGCAAGCCGGCTCCTACAGTTTGGTGTTCACATCATTTTCGACCAGGACGCGGTCCCTTGTAGGAGCTGGCTTGCCAGCGATGGTCGTTAACGATGACGCGTACGAACCGGATAAACGCGGCGTACCTGAGCCCATCGCCAGCAAGCCGGCTCCTACAGTTTGGCGTTCACATCATTTCGACCAGGACGCGGTCCCTTGTAGGAGCTGGCTTGCCAGCGATGGTCGTTAACGATGACGCGTATCAACTGGATAAACGCGGTGCACTGGAGTCCATCGCCGACAGGCCGGCTCCTACAGGTATTGCATTATCGGTGTTTCCCGGGATGTTAATGCTCGGTTAACTTAGTCAGCTAACGATGCACACTCTTGCTTCACCAAAGGCCCGGTGCAGACGTCTGCGTCCGCACAAGAGAGCCCATTAGCCTGAGTCGATCTGCGTGCGACCCACCGAGATCCAGCGGCAGATTGCTCGACCCCATAACTCAAGAAATATGCGGGCGTGCCCATGATTACCCTGAAGCTCAATGGTCAAGACCATCAACTCGACGTCACCGAGGACATGCCGCTGCTCTGGGCGATCCGCGACGTGGCCGGTTACAACGGCACCAAGTTCGGCTGCGGCATGGGCCTGTGCGGCGCCTGCACCATTCATATCGAAGGGGCTCCGGCACGCAGTTGCATCACGCCCATCGGTTCCGTCGTCGGGCAGAATGTCAGCACCATCGACAACCTGCACGCCGACCCGATCGGTAAAGTCGTGCAGCAAGCCTGGCTCGACACGGCGGTCGCCCAATGTGGCTTTTGCCAGGGCGGGCAAATCATGTCGGCGACGGCGCTGCTCAAGACCAATCCGAACCCCAGCGACGAGCAGATAGAAGAGGCGATGGTCGGCAACATCTGCCGCTGCGGCACCTACAACCGCATCAAGACGGCGATCCGCCAGGCCTCCACTCACCTGAAGGAGGCCAAGGCATGAGCCAGTTACCGAATGATTTCGCCCTGAGTAATCTCAGTCGTCGTGGCTTTCTCAAAGGCGTGGGCGCCACCAGTGCGTTAGTGCTGGCGGCGAGCTGGGGCTGGCAAGACGCATTTGCCGAGGACAAAGAGAAAAAGTTCGGCGCCGACGGCATGCCCCACGGCTGGGTCGATGATCCCAAGGTCTATGTGAGCATTGCCGCCGATGGCACGGTAACCGTGATCTGCAACCGCTCGGAGATGGGCCAGGGCGTACGCACCAGCCTGACCATGGTGGTGGCCGATGAACTGGAAGCCGACTGGGCGCGGGTCAAAGTACAACAGGCCCCGGGCGACGAAGTACGCTTCGGCAACCAGGACACCGATGGCTCACGCAGCATGCGCCATTGGTACGAACCGATGCGTCGTTGCGGGGCCGCGGCACGCGCCATGCTGGAGCAAGCCGCCGCTGACCAATGGAAAGTGTCGGTCGGCGAGTGCCATGCGCAACTGCATAAAGTCATCCATAAACCGTCAGGCCGCGAACTGGATTATGGTGCGCTCGCCGCCGCTGCTGGTGCTTTGGCCGTACCGGCGCGGGACAGCCTGAGGCTCAAGCAACCTTCCGAGTTCCGCTACATCGGCAAGGAAGGCACCAAGGCCATCGATGGTGAAGACATCGTCAACGGCCGTGCGGTGTACGGTGCCGATGTGCATTTCGACGGCATGCTGTACGCGACTATTGCACGGCCTGCGGTGTATGGCGGCAAGGTCAAAAGCTTCGATGGCAGCGCGGCGATGAAAGTCCCCGGCGTGGTCAAGGTGGTGCAGATCGAAAGCCGGCCCTTGCCTTCGGAATTTCAACCGCTCGGCGGTATCGCCGTGGTGGCGAGCAATACCTGGGCAGCGATCAAGGGCCGCGAGGCGCTGAAAATCGAGTGGGACGACGGCCCCAACGCCAGCTACGACTCGATCGCCTATCGCAAGGAACTGGAAGCGGCCTCGCTCAAGCCCGGCAAGGTGGTGCGCAATACCGGCAATATCGACGAGGCGATGTCCAGCGCCGCCAGCACGCTGGAAGCTTCCTATTACCTGCCGCATTTGTCGCAGTCGCCGATGGAACCGATGGTCGCCATTGCGCGGTTCAAGGACGGTGTGTGCGAAGCCTGGGGGCCGAGCCAGGCACCACAGGTCACCCGGGAACGAATTGGTGAAAGGCTGGGCCTGCCATTCGACAACGTCATGTTCAACGTGACCTTGCTGGGCGGCGGGTTCGGGCGCAAGTCCAAGCCTGACTTCATCATCGAGGCGGCGATCCTCGCCAAGGAATTCCCCGGCAAGGCGGTGCGGGTGCAATGGACCCGCGAAGACGACATCCACTGTTCCTACTTCCACACCGTGTCCGCCGAATACCTCAAGGCCAGCCTGAACAAGGATGGCCTGCCGTCCGGCTGGTTGCACCGTACGGTGGCGCCGAGCATTACCGCGTTGTTTGCGCCGGGCATGAACCATGAGGCGGCATTCGAACTGGGCATGGGATTCACCAACATGGCGTATGCGATCCCCAACATTCGCCTGGAAAACCCCGAGGCCACAGTACATACCCGGGTCGGCTGGTATCGCTCGGTGTCGAACATCCCCCACGGCTTCGCGATCCAGAGCTTTATCGATGAACTGGCGCACAAGGCCGGGGAAGATCCGCTGAAGTACCAGATCAGATTGCTCGGCCCGGATCGTCAGATTGATCCGCGCACCTTGAGTGAAGAGTGGAACTACGGCGAATCCCCCGAGCGTTATCCGATCGACACCGCACGCCTGCGCACGGTACTGGAGACCGCCGCCAAAGCCGCCGGATGGGGGCGTGAATTGCCCAAGGGGCGCGGCCTGGGCCTGGCGGTGCATTACAGCTTCGTGACGTACGTGGCGGCGGTGATCGAGGTGGAGGTCAAGGACGACGGCACGCTGGTGGTGCACAAGGCCGACATCGCGGTCGATTGCGGGCCGCAGATCAATCCCGAGCGGATTCGCTCGCAATTCGAAGGCGCCTGTGTCATGGGCCTGGGCAATGCGGTGCTGGGGGAAATCAGCTTCAAGGACGGCAAGGTCCAGCAGGATAACTTCCACATGTACGAAGTGGCGCGCATGTCCCTGGCGCCAAAAGAGGTGGCCGTGCATCTGGTGACGCCGCCGGGCGAGGTGCCATTGGGCGGTGTGGGTGAGCCGGGGGTGCCACCGATTGCGCCGGCGCTGTGCAATGCGATCTTTGCCGCCACCGGCAAGCGCATTCGCAATCTGCCGGTTCGTTATCAACTGTCGGGCTGGCAGAAGGCCGAAGCCTGATGGACAGCGCCGATCTGAACGTCCTGCGCAGTGTGCTGCAATGGCATCGCGCCGGCCAGCGGGTGGTGTTGTACAGCGTGGTCGAAACCTGGGGCACCGCGCCCCGGGCACCCGGCGCCATGCTGGCCTTGCGCGAAGACGGCATGGTGATTGGTTCGGTCTCGGGCGGGTGTGTCGAAGATGACTTGATCGCCCGGCTGCACGACGGGCGCCTCGCGCTTGAGGGCCCGCCGGTGCAATTGATCACGTACGGCGTGACCCGCGAGGAAGCCGCACGTTTCGGCTTGCCCTGCGGTGGCACCTTGCGCTTGACCGAGGAGCGTATCGACGATGGGGACTGGGTCGAGCAATTGCTCGGCCGTTGCGAGGCCCATGAAATCGTTGCGCGGGAACTGAACCTGGCCACCGGCGAAGTGCTTTTACAGCCTGCCAGTAAAGCTGACGTGTTGACGTTCGATGGCCAGACCTTGCGCGCGATCTACGGCCCGCGCTGGCGCCTGCTGCTGATTGGCGCGGGGCAGCTGTCGCGCTACGTGGCGGAAATGGCCCGGCTGCTGGATTTCGAGGTGCTGATTTGCGACCCGCGCAGCGAGTTCGTCTACGGCTGGGAGGAACAGCACGGACGATTCGTTTCGGGGATGCCGGATGAGGCGGTATTGAATATCCAGACCGATGAACGCACGGCCATTGTCGCCTTGACCCATGATCCACGCCTGGACGACATGGCCCTGCTCACGGCCCTCGACTCCAGGGCTTTTTACGTCGGAGCACTGGGGTCGCGGGTCAACAGCCAGAAGCGCCGGGAAAACCTCGCTCAACTGGGTTTGTCGCAACCGGCGATTGACCGCTTGCACGGTCCCATCGGTTTGCACATCGGCAGCCATAATCCAGCGGAAATTGCCTTGTCGCTCATGGCGGAAATCGTGGCGGTCAAAAATGGCGTTGAACTGAAGCAGAAAAAAATCTTGCAGGAGAGGGTATGAGTGAATCGATCGGCGTCATTGTGTTGGCGGCGGGGCAGGGCAGCCGGTTTCGTCAGGTGGCGGGCGCCGATAAGGATAAATTGCTCGCTGATTGTACCGGGCGTGATGGCGCGGTGCGGTCCGTCATTGAGCACACGCTGGTTAACCTGCCGGTCGCACTGGACAAGCGTGTACTGGTGACGACCGCTGACCGCCCGCAGGTTGTACGCATGGCTCAGGCTTATGGCTGCGAGATCGTATTGATCGAGTCGACGGGAATGGGCGACAGCATTGCCGCTGGAGTCGCTGCTTGCCAGCAACTCGATGGTTGGCTGATGGTACTGGGTGATATGCCGTTCATCCTGCAGTCCAGTATCGGGCAAGTGGTGGCGGGTATCAGCGCAGACAGTATCAGCGTGCCCGTGCAGGACGGCGAGTACGGGCATCCGGTCGGGTTCGGACGGGACTTCGCGGCGGGGTTGATGGCGCTATCGGGGGATCGTGGCGCCAAACCGTTGTTCGCCCAAGGGCGGGTGGTTGAAGTGACAGTGGATGATCCTGGCGTGTTGTGGGATGTGGATGTGCCGCAGGCGTTAGTCTTCAAGTAGTGCCGGAGATGATCCCCTGTGGGAGCGGGCTTGCTCGCGAAGGCGGCCTGACAGTCAACTGAGATGTTGGATGATCCAACGCCTTCGCGAGCAAGCCCGCTCCCACAAGGGGTTGCTGTGAATTCCAGATATAAAAAAGCCCCGCCTGGGATCACCAGGCGGGGCTTTTTAGTAGCCGATGGAATCAGACGAGCGGTTTAGGCTCGTGCTCTTTTTCCTGGGCTTGCTCGTGTTGCTCTACCGCTTCCTGAACGGAGCGCGGCGCTTCGTTGATCACCGACTCAACCGGCTCGGCAGCCACTTCAGCGGCCGGGGCAGGAGCTGCCTCAACCACTTCAGCTGCAACCGGTGCAGGCTCGGCAGCGACAACCGCTTCAGCAGGCGCAGCCAGTTCGGCTTCCTTCTGCAGACGCTCGGCTTCACGCTTGCGACGACGCACTTCACGTGGGTCATTAGGCGCGCGGCCACTTGGCGTCAGGGCGCTGACAGGAGCCGCCTCGACGACCGGAGCAGGTGCTTCGGCAACGACCGGGGCTTCAACGACTGGCGCTTCAACCACCGGTGCTGGAGCCGGTTCTGCAGCGGCGACTACCGGCTCGGAAACCATGGCTTCAGCCACTTGAGTTTCAGCAGCTGGTGCAGCGCCTTCAGCAACGGCTGGCTCGGCCACCCAGTTGAATGCGGTTTGCTCTTCGCGAACTTCACGCACGTTTTCAGTCACGGTTTCAACAACCGCTTCTGCAACCACGGCAGGTGCTTCAACCACTGGAGCCGGCTCGGCAGCCGCTTCAACGGCAGGCTGTGCTTCTGGCGCTACTTCGATTTCCGGCGCAGCGGTGATTTCGACCGGCGTGGTCGCTTCCACGACTGGCGCTTCGACTGGAGCAGTTTCCAGGGTAGCGGCAGTGGCGCGTTCGGCTTGCACGTTGGCTTCTGCTTCAGCCGGAGCGCTGATCACGCTGCTGGCAACGGCTGCGGTAACAGCCAGGCCAGCGGCCAGATCGGCAGTGCTTGGCGCTTCAGCGTTTTCGCCGGACTCGGACTCTTCCGAACCTTCGATCACGTTGCCGTTGGCATCACGCTGACGCTCGCGACGGTTGCTGCGACGACGCTGGCCACGGGAGCGGCGACGTGGACGATCGCCTTCGACGCCTTCCTGACCGTCTTCCGGCAATTGCTCTTCGTTGGTGACCGATTCTTCTTCAGTTGCGGCTGCGGCAGCTTGTTCGGCACGTGGCTGACGTTCTTCACGCGGTGGGCGTGGAGCGCGTTCTTCACGTGGCTGGCGAGCTGGACGCTCTTCAGCGGCAGCAGCGGTAGCAGCGGCGGCCGGAGCAGCAGGAGCTGTCGGAGCGGCATCCAGAGGCTCGCGCAGTTCACGAACGCGTTCTTCACGCTCGCCACGTGGCTTGCGATCTTCACGCGGAGCGCGCGGTGCACGTTCTTCACGAGGCGCGCGTGGTGCGCGTTCTTCGCGGGCTACTGCTGGCGTTTCTTCGCGGGTCTCGCGCGGTTCGCGCACTTCGCGTGGCTGACGCTCTTCACGCGGTTCACGTGGTGCGCGTTCTTCACGCGGTGCACGCTCTTCGCGAGGCTTGCGTTCTTCATCGCGGCGACCGTTACGGTTGCGGCTTTGCTGGCGACCGTTGCGACGCTCTTCGTTGCGGGCCGGACGCTCGGCGGCTGGCTTTTCAACCACAACCGGCGCAACAGGCTCTTCCTTGGTGGCGAACAGGCTCACCAGCGACTTCACCAGGCCTTTGAACAGGCTTGGCTCTGGCACGGCGGCCGGAGCCGGGGCAGGTGCTGCCACTTCGGTCGGAACCGGAGCGTTGGCGCGGGCCGGCGCCGTCTTGACCGCTGCTTCCTGGCGAACCAGGGTGCGGGTCGCAGCGGCTGGCTGGACTTCTTCGACTTCGGCAGCGGCAGCGGCGATTTCGTAGCTGGACTGGTTGGTCGCCGCTTCCGGGCTGTCGTCACGCAGGCGCTGCACTTCGAAGTGCGGCGTCTCGAGGTGATCGTTCGGCAGGATGACGATGCGGGCGCGGGTGCGCAGTTCGATCTTGGTGATCGAGTTGCGTTTTTCGTTGAGCAGGAACGCAGCCACCGGGATCGGCACTTGTGCACGAACTTCGGCGGTACGGTCTTTCAGGGCTTCTTCTTCGATCAGGCGCAGGATCGCCAGGGACAGCGATTCAACGTCACGGATGATGCCGGTGCCGTTGCAACGCGGGCAGACGATGCCGCTGCTTTCGCCCAGGGATGGACGCAGGCGCTGACGGGACATTTCCAGCAGGCCGAAGCGCGAGATGCGACCGACTTGCACGCGAGCGCGGTCGGCTTCCAGGCATTCGCGGACTTTCTCTTCCACGGCGCGCTGGTTCTTGGCAGGGGTCATGTCGATGAAGTCGATGACGATCAGGCCGCCGATGTCGCGCAGGCGCAACTGACGGGCGATTTCTTCAGCGGCTTCAAGGTTGGTCTGCAGAGCGGTTTCTTCGATGTCGCTGCCTTTGGTGGCGCGCGCCGAGTTGATGTCGATGGACACCAGGGCTTCGGTCGGATCGATGACGATGGAGCCGCCGGAAGGCAGTTCGACAACGCGCTGGAATGCGGTTTCGATCTGGCTTTCGATCTGGAAACGGTTGAACAGCGGCACGCTGTCTTCGTACAGCTTGATCTTGCTGGCGTACTGCGGCATCACCTGGCGGATGAAGGTCAGGGCTTCATCCTGGGCTTCAACGCTGTCGATCAGCACTTCGCCGATGTCCTGGCGCAGGTAGTCGCGGATCGCGCGGATGATCACGTTGCTTTCCTGGTAGATCAGGAACGGCGCGGAACGGTCCAGCGAAGCTTCTTTGATGGCGGTCCAGAGTTGCAGCAGGTAGTCGAGGTCCCACTGCATTTCTTCGCTGCTGCGGCCAAGGCCGGCAGTGCGCACGATCAGACCCATGTCAGCCGGGGCAACCAGGCCGTTCAGGGCTTCACGCAGTTCGTTGCGCTCTTCACCTTCGATGCGACGGGAAATACCGCCGGCACGCGGGTTGTTCGGCATCAGCACCAGGTAACGACCGGCCAGGCTGATGAAGGTGGTCAGGGCGGCGCCCTTGTTGCCACGTTCTTCTTTTTCGACCTGAACGATGACTTCCTGGCCTTCGCTCAGGACGTCCTTGATGTTGACGCGACCTTCCGGGGCTTTCTTGAAGTATTCGCGGGAGATTTCTTTGAGGGGCAGGAAGCCGTGGCGCTCAGAGCCGAAATCGACAAAGGCAGCCTCAAGGCTTGGTTCGATGCGAGTAATCCGGCCTTTATAGATGTTGGCCTTCTTCTGCTCGCGTGCACCGGATTCGATGTCCAGGTCGTAGAGGCGCTGGCCATCTACCAGTGCAACACGCAACTCTTCGGGTTGAGTTGCGTTAATCAGCATTCTTTTCATGTAGTACCGTCGGTTTCCGGGCTGCCGGAAACGGCGTTCGGCACACACGACTTCTCACGGTCGGTGTCAGGTGCGTCGGGAGTGGTTGGCCATTTCCCGTGTCCAGCGAAGTCCGGCCAATGTGGGCCTTCATCGCGACGTACGCGTCCTGCTTGCTGTGGCTACTTAAGCACTCAGTCAGGAGGAGGAATCAACCAGCGGCTGTGGACGAGATAAAGCGTCTTGAGAAAGCCTGTTGCTACACAGTCCGGCGGTTGTGCATCTCCACCCTACACGTATCCCTGATAATTCGGGTGCTGCCGCGCGCAGAATCCGCAGCGGGTTGGCATTTACCGTGAGCTCCGAAAGGGGAGGTCACGCATCATGGCTAATTTAGGCGTTGTTTCCGATGCCTTCGCTCGGGGTCATTCGCAGCTGACTGCACTTTGTGAACTGGCCGTGAATATGGCTCGCAAAACGAGTGAAAACTCTGCTTTGTGGCGTGATTCAGGCCTCATGTCACCTGCGCTCGTTACACCTGCAAACTCCACCGTTACGTAGCGAAAGCCCCGTAGGACGGCCTCGCGTCCTGGTGAATTGCGTTGGTCAGGGCCGGTTTTTGACCGTTGGTCCGCTGTCCAGGCCGCTTTTGGCGGCGTTCGCGACTATAGCAGCAATGATTAAGTGCTTCAATTCCATAAAAAATTGTTATCATCCGCGGCATGACGACGACTACCCCCCCGACTCCAGGCGTACAACTGCTTGAGGTCTCGCCGGAATATGCCGGCCAACGTATTGATAATTTCCTTCTCGCCCGACTCAAAGGCGTGCCCAAGACCTTGATTTACCGCATTTTGCGCAAGGGCGAAGTGCGCGTGAACAAGGGGCGGATCAAGCCCGAGTACAAGCTGCAGGCGGGCGATATCGTGCGCGTGCCGCCGGTACGTGTGCCTGAGCGCGACGAGCCGGTGCCACTGGCACAAGGCCTGCTGCAGCGCCTCGAAGCCTCGATTGTCTTCGAAGACAAGGCGCTGATCGTGATCAACAAGCCTTGCGGCATCGCCGTTCACGGCGGCAGCGGCCTGACGTTCGGTGTGATCGAGGCCTTTCGTCAGTTGCGCCCCGATTGCAAGGAACTCGAACTGGTTCACCGTCTCGACCGTGACACCTCCGGCCTGTTGATGATCGCCAAGAAGCGCAGCATGTTGCGCCACTTGCACTCCGCGTTGCGCGGTGATGGCGTCGACAAGCGCTACATGGCGCTGGTTCGCGGTAACTGGGCGAGCTCGATCAAGCAAATCCGTGCGCCTCTGGGCAAGAGCAATCTGCGCTCCGGTGAGCGTATGGTCGAGGTCGACGAGGAGGAGGGCAAGGAATCCGTGACCGTGTTCAAGGTCCTGCGTCGTTTTGGCGACTTTGCCACCCTGGTCGAAGCCAAGCCCATTACCGGTCGTACTCACCAGATCCGCGTCCATACCTTGCACGCCGGGCATTGCATCGCTGGCGACACCAAGTATGGCGAAGAAGGCTTCAGCAAGGAAATCCGTGACCTGGGCGGCAAGCGCCTGTTCCTGCACGCCTACATGCTGACCGTGCCGCTGCCCGATGGCGGTGAGTTGAAGTTGCAGGCGCCGGTTGACGAAATGTGGGCCAAAACCGTGGAGCGATTGAGTGCGCCCATCTGATTACAAGCTGCTGATCTTCGATTGGGACGGCACGCTGGCTGACTCCATTGGCCGTATTGTCGAGGCGATGCACGTTGCCTCACAGCGCTCCGGTTTTGAGCAGTGCGACGATTTTGCCGTCAAGGGCATCATCGGCCTGGGCTTGCCGGAAGCGATTCGCACCCTGTACCCGGAGATTGGTGATGCCGAGTTGATCGCGTTCCGCGAGCACTATGCCGAGCATTACATTGCGTCGGAGGCTGTGCCTTCGCCGCTGTTCGAGGGGGTGGTCGAGTCGCTCGAGGCATTTCGTGCCGAGGGTTATCATCTGGCCGTGGCGACCGGCAAGGCCCGTCGCGGGCTGGATCGGGTGTTGAAATCCCACGGCTGGGAAGACTTCTTCGATATCACCCGCGCCGCCGACGAGACCGCCAGCAAGCCGCATCCGTTGATGCTCGAGCAGATCCTCGCCCATTGCGAAGTTCGCCCGGAACAGGCGCTGATGGTCGGTGATTCGTCCTTTGATTTGCAGATGGCGCGCAACGCCGGCATGGGCTCGGTGGCTGTCAGCTATGGCGCCCAATCGATCGACGCGTTGAGGTTGTATGAGCCGCGATTGGCCATCGACCGCTTTTCAGAATTGCATGCCTGGCTGAATCAGCAGGCTTAACCGGTTGTTTTTGGGGTGGATGGCATGACCGACGAATGGAAGGCACCCGCCAAGGCGAGTGCAGAGAGCGGTGACGACAAAAGCTGGAAGCTGCTGGAAAAGACGCTGCTGGCCAGCGTGCAGGAGCAGCGCCGGTCCCGCCGCTGGGGCATATTCTTCAAGCTTCTGACTTTTGTGTATCTGTTCGGCGCAATTGCCCTGTTTTCGCCGCTGATGGATATGGAAAAAGCCGCCACTCGCAGCGCCCATTACACGGCGCTGATCGATGTGACCGGCATGATCGCCGACAAGGAGCCGGCCAGCGCAGACAATATCGTTGGCAGCCTGCGCGCGGCTTTCGAGGACGAGAAGGTCAAGGGCGTCATCCTGCGCATCAACAGTCCGGGTGGCAGCCCGGTGCAGTCGGGTTATGTCTATGACGAGATCCGTCGTCTGCGCGGCCTGCACCCGGACACCAAGCTGTATGCAGTCATTTCCGACCTGGGGGCTTCCGGTGCTTACTACATCGCCAGTGCGGCGGACCAGATCTACGCCGACAAGGCGAGCCTGGTCGGCTCCATCGGTGTGACGGCGGCGGGTTATGGTTTTGTTGGCACCATGGAGAAGCTGGGCGTCGAGCGTCGTACGTACACTTCTGGCGAGCA